>DATNNZ010000567.1:0-17555 GCA_035601575.1 Chthoniobacterales bacterium | reverse complement strand
GGGATGATCGCCTTGGGGATGACCCTGCTGATGATCTCCGGCGAATTCGACCTGTCGGTGGGCTCGGTGTTCGGCTTTGCACCGATCGTGATGTGGACATTCTACAACGCTCACATCACTTCGCTGGAGGTCGGCTTCCTGATGGCGATGGCGATCGCAGCGGTCATCGGTTTCGTTAACGGGTGGCTGGTTACCCGCCTCAAGATACCATCATTCCTGGTCACCCTCGGAATGCTGCTGGTCGTGCGCGGGACCGCGCTCTACATCACCAGCGGCTTTCCGCAACGGACTTGGGCCGCCAACTCTCCTCTGATGGCGATCATTGTCGGCGAATTTTCGATCGGTGAACTACGTATCCATACGTCGCTGCTTTGGTTCATTTTGTTCGCGATCATTTTGGGCTATGTGCTGACCCAGTCCAAAGTCGGGAACTGGATTCAGGCGGCGGGTGGCAACCCGGAAGCCGCCCGTGCGCGCGGCGTACGCGTTTCGCGTACCAAGATTTTGCTGTTTATCTTGACGGCAGTCCTCTCCGCTTACGCCGGCGTGACCAGCTCGATTCGAGTTTCAGCGGCCAACCCGAACAGTGGCACTCAATACGAGCTGGAGGTGATCGCTATGGTGGTAATCGGCGGTACCGCGCTCACCGGCGGTCGTGGCACGATCATCGGTACAGTCATCGGTGTGCTGATCCTGCGCATGATGCGTAACGGCATCGTCCTGATTGGCGTGCCGGGCCTTGCCTACAATATTTTCATCGGCGCGATTATCCTGGGCATGATGGCGCTTCATTCCTGGCTTGAACGCAGGCACCATGCGGGGACTTAACGCTATGGCAGAAGAACTCGTGCGGATGGAGCACATCAACAAGTTTTTTGGTCGAGTGCAGGCGCTCAGCGACGTTACTTTGTCGGTTCGTCGGAATGAAATCGTTGGTCTGCTGGGTGACAACGGCGCAGGCAAATCAACGCTGATCAAGATTCTCTCTGGTGCACTCAGGGCCGACAGCGGGGATATCTACATAGATGGCAGCAAGGTCGACATCCGCAATACGACCGATGCCATCGCCCAAGGGATCGAGACGATCTACCAAGACTCGGCGCTGGTGACCCAGCTCTCGATCGCTCGCAATCTGTTTCTAGGACGTGAACCAGTGAAAGAGCCACGCCTCCTTGATCGGCTGGATCAGAACGCAATGAATGAGGTGGCGCGCCGGCTGTTAAAGCAAGTCGGCATCACGAAAGAAATTCCACCAACCACCCCGATCAGTGCGCTGTCGGGTGGCGAACGCCAGGCGGTCGCCATTGCCCGTGCCATGCACTTCGACAGTGACCTGATTGTCCTCGATGAGCCCACCAACAATCTCGGTGTCGACGAGACCAAAGGCGTATTGCGTTTCGTCCGCAGTGCCCGCGACTCGGGGCATTCGTGCATCTTTATCGCCCATAATATTTACCATGTATTTCAGGTGGTTGATCGTATTGTGGTTTTGCGGCGAGGCAAGAAGGTTGCGGACGATATTGATCCGAAGCAGACGACGATCGAGGCGGTTGAAAGCATCATTACGGGTATGACGATCGTCCCGCCGTAGCTTCAGCAATCGCCCGGTGTTTCTCTTGCCGCGCTGCCCAAGGAGCAACAGAATCCGAGATATGCGTTGGTCCCTCAAAGTTGCTTCCGTTGCCGGAATCGAAGTACGAATTCACCTGACCTTCCTGCTCTTTCTAGCATGGATTTGGTTCAGCTACTACCAGGTGGCAGGTTTGCCAGGCGCCGTGCAGGGGGTGCTCTTCATTCTGTCCTTGTTCGCCTGCGTACTCCTACATGAGTTTGGCCACGCTTTCGCCGCGCGCGCATTTGGCATCGCGACCCCTGACATCACTTTGCTGCCGATTGGGGGCGTGGCGCGACTCACTCGCCTCCCAGACAAACCTTGGCAGGAACTCGTAGTCGCCATCGCCGGACCACTCGTGAACGTAGTGATTGCCGCGGCGTTAATCTTTGTGGTTCACAGCAGCGCCGAGCTTGAACAACTCCAGTACCTGGAAAGTCCAAGAGTTGAGTTACTGAGCAAGCTGGCGTCCGTGAACGTGATGTTGGTGTTGTTCAACTTGATTCCGGCGTTTCCGATGGACGGCGGCCGAATACTCCGCGCCCTCTTGGCGATGGCGCTGCCGTACACTCAAGCAACCCAGATTGCGGCTCGGATTGGCCAGGGCCTGGCGATTGTCTTCGGCATCTTCGGGCTTTTCGGCAATCCTCTGCTGATCTTCATCGCATTCTTTATTTTTGCCGGTGCGCAGCAAGAAGCCGCGATCGTGCGGGCCAAGGAATCACCCCGACCCGCGGCGAAGGATTAGCGCACGCGAATCCCGCACGCCATATTCCATCCGCCTACCCTTCGCTATTTGCTATTCTGCAGGACGGCTAGTGCCAATGATGACGGTGGTGCCAGCCGTGATAGTGCCGATAACCCCACCGGTTATAGTACCAATAGTGATAACGCGGTCCGTAGTAATAGGGATATCCATAGTAATAGTCCGGATAATAACCAGGGTAGTAATACGCCGGTGGACCTACGAATATCCCAAAGTGGACACCTGCTTTCGCAGGTTGTGGAGTGAAAGCCATTAGACCGAGAGCCATCAGTCCAATTGCAAGGTATTTATTCATAGAATCGTGTCGTTCTCTAAGAGCAAATTTTTGTGCCCGAAAGATTAGACGACTGGAGCCGGTTGATTCTTCAGTGATATCTCCTCCGGGACAGAATGAAGCGCTGGCGCCAACGCCGCGCATGCAGATTGCAAGCCAGGTAGGGCGAAACCCGACTCCGCCAAGCCTACGTCGCGGCTCAGTTCTATGATCTTGCACACGCTGATTGTCAGGGCGCGTCGTAGTCTGCGAAGGCGGCAGATCCAGCGAAGGCAGGATCTGTGAGCCTGCCCAGCTTTGATTCGTCGGTGAATAATTGCCTGGTCCTCTCGGCTCAGGGGCCCAACCCGCAGTCTTTTAGAAGACCCTCAGTTTGGCCCTTCGCGTTAGCACTGGCTCCCTGTGGGTTCCGGGAGAACGAAGACGGGAGCATCAGGCTACTTTGTATCACCAGATCTGGACGCGCTCATCGGGCGGGCGTACCATGGGGCTGCCATCCAGAACGTCGAAGGCGTGGGCAAACTCCGGCAAATTGCTGAAGGGCCCGTTGACCCGGAATTTTCCCGGGCTGTGCGGATCTATCTGTAAGAAAAGCCGAATCGTCTCGCGGCGGGTGTTGTTTCTCCAATCTTGCGCCCAAGACAGAAAAAATCGCTGTTGCGGGGTGAATCCGTCGATCTTCTGGTTCTGCTCAGTTGCGGATTTTCGTGCCAGCGCTTTTTCCAGCGCGGCGTACGAGATCTTCACTCCCCCAAGATCCGCTATATTCTCGCCTTCGGTGAGCTGACCGTTGACATGGAGATTGTCGATCATCACATAGCTATTGAATTGCTGTACGATTTTTTCTCCGCGCTCCTGAAACCGTTTCGCGTCCTCGGCCGTCCACCAGTTCTTGAGGTTACCTTGCGCATCGTATTTCCGACCCTGATCATCAAACCCATGGGTCATCTCGTGGCCGATCACCGCGCCGATGCCGCCATAGTTCACGGGATCATCTGCTTGGGCATCGAAGAATGGTGGCTGTAGAATACCGGCTGGGAAAACGATCTCATTGCGAGTAGCACTATAATAAGCATTCACCGTGGGCGAGCTCATCCCCCATTCGGTCCGATCGACTGGCTTCCCGATCTTTGCCAGTTGCCGTTGGGTTTCAAAGGCAGAGGCGGCCAGCACGTTCAACACATGGGGTTGTGCCTTGACTTGGAGGTTGGAATAGTCACGCCATTTATCCGGGTATCCGATTTTGATGCCCAACCCATCAAGCTTCTTTAATGCGGCTGCCCGAGTTTCTGGCCCCATCCAATCCAGGTTCTGAATCTTGTCGTGCAGCGCGCTCTTTAGATCATTGACCATTGCCAGGGCACGTTGTTTTGCCTCCGGCGGAAACTTCTTTTCTACGTAAAGCTGCCCCAGGGCTTCGCCGAGATTGTGATCCACTTCCTGCAGGATCCTTTTCCAGCGAGGAAGGTTTTGCTTCACTCCGGTCAGCTTCTGTTTGAAGAACCGAAAATCCTCGTCCACGAAAGCGGTGCTGAGGTCTGCGGCGGTGGCGTGGATCAGATGCCAACGGAAATAAGTCTTCCAATCATCTAAGGGCGTATCGGCCGCCAGCTCGGCTACCCGCTGGAAGAATTCAGGTTGTTCGACATCCATCTTGGCCAGTTGCTCATCCGATATCCCGAGGCTTTGAAAATAAGTTGACCAATCAAAACCTGCCGCCGTCTCGGCTAGATCGGCAACTGACATTTTGTGATAGTTAGCTTCCGGATCACGGAGCTCCACTCGACCCTTCGAGGCTTTTGCCAGCTCCGTTTCAAAAGCGAGCACCTGTTTTGCTTCCGCTGATGCTCTCTCTTCCGGGTCTCCGAGCAGTTGAAACATTTTCGTGATATGCTCGAGGTACTGATCGCGTATCTGGCTTTCGCCATCCTTGAGGTAGTAATCGCGATCCGGCAAGCCCAGGCCCCCTTGCGAAACGATGGCAATTTGGTTGGTGCTCTCTTTAGCGTCCTGCCCGCCAGTAATCTCAAAGAGGGCTCCAATTCCGAGTTTGTGCAGCTGGCCAAGGACTGAGGTCAGTTGTTTCCGATCGTTGATCTGCGCGATTGCATCGAGGTTCCCTTGGAGAGGTTTCACCGCGGCGGTATTGATCTGCTCGTCGTTCATTCCGCTGGCGTAAAACTGTCCGACCAATTGCCGAACGGTGCCGGCGGCGGTTTCCCCTTTACTTACTTGAGCAACGCTCTCGTCCAGGATCTGGTGCAGCGTTGCGTAGTTGCGCTCGATCAACTCCTGGAACGAGCCCCATCGACTGTATTCTGGAGGAATCGGGTTACGCTCGAGCCAACCGCCGTTGGCGAACTGGTAGAAGTCATCGCCCGGTTTTGCCCGCAGGTCCATGTTGGCTGGATCGATTGCGGGGGGTTCGGTCGCAATGACCGAGAACGGAATCATCAGCAGGATCGGAAAAGCGAAGCGAAAGATTCGGGCTACGCGCATCGCGAATGCTAAATTGTGTGATCCGAGCTTGCAAGATCGTCGCGGATAGGCTTGCAACCGTTATCGTCCTCGAAGCGCCGCTGAACTTATTGCGTTCCTGCGCTAGCGGCATTCCCGGAGATTGTCTTCGGTAGGGCGACTAGCCTGTCCGACATAGTCCGTGGCTTTCACGTGGCGGGCTGTTGCATTGAGACGACGTCGGATCCCAATACGCCTCTTGTCTTGGCGGGTCCTCGAAATTGACGCGAAGCTGCTCGCTTGGCGTTACAAAAACCCCAGTTGTGGCCCCATTCTTACGGGCAACTAATTCTTCATGCCAATTCGAGCCCGATATGTTTCATCAGCGCGATCGCGTTTCGACTTTGTGCTTCGCCTGCTCTGATCCGGTAATCGAAACTCATCTCGGCCTTTCCATTCTTTACTACGAAGGCCTCTTGAAAATGAACCTTATCGGCGAAATTTGCGATCTCGGGAATGTCCAACAGAGACAGGTCATGGGTCGACATGGCTCCGATCGCTTTGCACTCAAGCAGATTGAGGATCAAACCGCAGGTGATTATTTTTCGCTCGTCAATATTGGTGCCGAGCAGGACTTCATCCAAGAGATATAGCGCCGGATGACTTCCTTTTTGGGTTGTTTGATGTGCCGCTTCCACGACGACTTTGATGGAAGAAAGCTCTGCCATGAAGAGCGAAATGCCGTCGCTGACCGAATCCATCGCTCGAATGCTGGTCACTACCTCGACCGATGGCAACTCGAACTTCCTGGCGCAAACTGGGCCGCCAGCTTTGGCCAGCAGAACATTAGTGCCGATCGCACGAAGGAAGGTCGTTTTACCGGACATGTTCGAACCGGTTACCAGGAGGATTCGTCCAGGTGGTCCCAATCTTGCGTCGTTATCAACACGAGCCCGCTCCGGGATCATGGGATGACCTAACGCCTGACCGAGAATCTGGTCGGAGGAGATAAAGTTCGGAAATGTCCAACTCGCATTATCATGTAATAACGAAGCGAAGGAGCAAATCTCCTCGACCCTACCGATGGCCCTTAGCCAGCGCTCAAATTCGCCACCGTTCTCGGCCCACCATCTGCCGAACGCCCTTCCGAGGTTCAGGTTCCAAAGAAAGAGGATATCAAGGACGAAGCCGCCTGGAAACCTACTTAGACTGACGAGGCCTTCCAATTTCTCCATCTTGCCGATCGCTTCTCCCAGCAATTCTTTGAGTTCGACCAATTCCGGGGAGATTAGAGACTCCGCTGTCACGCAACGGAAGGCCTGGATAAAATGCCCGATGATGCGATCGGCGTTCATGGCCGATTTGAGATTCTTCCTGACGCTTCTTCCCCGGAGGAAAGACACCACATAATTCAGGGTCATTACAAGTCCCCAGGGCCATTTTGGCAAATAGCCAATCAAGTTTAGGGCGAACAGGAAAACCAGTAAGAACGGCGAGAGGACGCAAAACAACCTTGCCAGCCCTTGCCCAACGAACGCTGAACCGGAATGAAGCGATCCCAGTAACGCATCGCTGTCCCACGTTGAATTCCGCAATGGAAGCGTTGCGCATTCTAGCTCTTGCCGGAAATCGAGCTTTGCTGCTAACTCTTTGACGGCAGCCTGGCGATTCGGGATGCGATCTTGCTCGATCCCGCCGATCAGTACCTCCGCCACCGCTTTTCGTCCCTCCCATGTGTTCGCGGTGCAGATCAATTGGAACAGAGAAACGGGACCGAATAGATCCAGATCTCGGGCCAGCATACCGTTGACCGGTGCTGAGGGTGCCGACCGATTAGGTAAAGCTTTCCACTGGCGGTCAACCCGCGCCTTACCTTCCGCATTCAGGTTCGTCATCGCCCGCGCGTGTGATAACGCTTCTTCCACCGACTGATGCCGAAACGCGACGATCGCAAAGAGTATCACTAGAAGAACGAGAAATCCGGCGAGGACACCAACTCCGAACGCATTGTCTTTCGGAGTGACAATGACGGATCCCGCCCCGAGTAAGACGATCGCCAATCGCAGGTTTGAATATCGTCGCGATCGAGCGTCAAAGGTCTTCGCTTGTTCACTGAAATAGGCGATCCGTTTTTCGTATCGTTCCGCCGGCGACGCACTTGTTTCTGATTCCATTATTCCTAGGAGGGATCCAGAAAACTGGGGCTCATCAGCACAGGTTCATTTTGCGCCTTCACTTTCTGGCGACAACGCCCCACGAAAGATCCGAGAAGCGTGTGGTCTCTACCTGAAATCCTAGCTCCTTGAGATCCGGTACCGCCGTATCGATCGACCAGAAAAACTCCTCTTCAATCGCTTGCGCCGTCTTCGCGTCGCCTTTGGTGAGGTATTCCTGAACCTTTGAGGCTTTTTCTGCTTGGTTCTGCAGCATCAAATCGCCGAACACTGCGCGTCCACCCGGAACTAGGCCAGCGAAAACTTTGCCAAATAATAGGCGCTTCTCTTCGTCAGTCAGATGATGAATGGCGTACGTACTGATGACGGAATCAAATGGCGCACGCTCGTAATCAAATACCTCAAGAATGTCAGCTTTGAAAAAGCGTCGATTTAGGATGTGACCTGACTTGGAACGCGCGATCGCTTCCATCCGCTCAGATAGATCGACACAGACCAATTCGCCACATCGATCGAGGAGGCAGGAAAGATTGCCGGTTCCGGAGCCGAGCTCAAGCACTCTGGAAAACGAGTCGATGCGCGCTTCGCTTATCACCCAGGCGAGGACATCGTGATAGGCGGCTCGGATGGGATCTTTTTCGTTCCGTACGTCGGCATCGTAGCCGTTCGCGCCATCATCGTGATTGAAAACTGGCCCATGAACACTTCGCATACTGAATGTCTGACCGGTTGGAATTCAGGATCGGGCAATATCTTCGTGGGATGGAAGAGATCCTGAAGGTTTTAGGGGGCACTCGCAGCCAAATATTAGACCAATACCGCCCATGAAGAACACTACAACAATTCCAGCGGAGTAAAATCCCTCGCCGTGCCGATTGTGTCATCGTCCCCCATTGCAAAGATAGAAAACTTGATAATTATGCCTTCCATGCCGCCACCTGATTCATCGGGTACTCGTGAGCCAAAGGAAATCAAACAGATCGCTACCCTAGGCAGTGGGGAAATTGTTGCCCTCTGCAATGACAGCACAGTTTGGATTTATGCGGGGAGTGGCTGGCAAAAATTGCCAGATCTACCAAACGACGATGGATGCTGAGATCAATCGCTGGCCGAAGCGTTCCGATCGATTGAGAAATCATGATCAACGAACTCAGGAGGAGTTACGGTATGCGCCCGGCTATCCACGTCATTTTGATTTCCATCGCCGCAACGCTCTGTTCCGCTGACGAAGCAAGTCCGACCGCTCCGCTCAAAAGCGAAATACCACCGGTTTTCACGGCCAACACAGAGAGCTTTGATTTTGTCCGGCGCACCGAGATGATTCCGATGCGCGACGGGATCAAACTCTACACGGTTATTCTGATTCCGCGGGGCGCGGGGCGCGCTCCGATCCTCCTCACTCGAACTCCCTATGACGCAGACGAACGAATCACTCAACAGCAAAGCAAGCACTTGTCGGCCGTGCTCGGCAATAAGGATGTGGCCGACGAACTGGTTCTAGACGGTGGCTACATCCGGGTTATCCAGGACATCCGTGGTAAGCATCATTCGGAAGGTGATTATGTCATGACGCGGCCCTTACGCGGCCCACTCAAGCCGACCGACGTGGATCATTCAACCGATACGTATGACACGATCGACTGGTTAGTGAAGAACATCTCAGAATCGAATGGGAAAGTTGGAATCCTTGGTATTTCCTATGACGGTTTTACCGCATTGATGGCGCTGTTTCATCCGCATCCAGCATTGCGTGCGGCTATGCCAATCAATCCAATGGTTGACGGATGGGAGATGATTGGTCGCATAATGGCGCTTTTCGGCAATTATCGCTGGTCTATTGGTATGATCAGGAGGCGACACGCCAAAACAAAGAGAAATGGTGGTCCGACCATTTCGACGATTACGAATCTTGGCTCGCTGCTGGCCCAGCCGGCGAAATGGCCCATCAACGCGGCCTGGATCAAGTCGGGTTTTATCAGAAATTCCTGGCACATCTGGCGTATGATGCCTTCTGGCAAGAGCAAGCGCTGGATAAGCTGCTGGCGAAAGAACCGCTCTCCGTCCCGGTAATGCTCGTACACAGTTTATGGGACCAGGAGGATATCTACGGCGCGTTCCATGTATTCCGGGCAATCAAGCCGAAAGACACAGATAACAGCAAAGTGTTTCTGGTCATGGGACCGTGGTTCCATCATCAGCAACTCCTGCAAGGGAATGCCATCGGCGATATCCGCTTCAGCGAGGACACGGCAGCATATTTCCGCCATACGTTGGTTCGCCAATTTTTTGATCACTTTCTCAAGGATGCCGCGCCGCGGGCCGATTTAGCACCAGTAACCGCCTTTGAGACGGGAACCAACCGGTGGCAGCGGTTGTCTGCTTGGCCGCCTCGCAGCGAAGATGGCCATATAGATATGGTGCGGCTTTATTTTCAGCCGGCTGGAAAACTCGGGTTCTCCGCGCCGGGTCCGGCCGAGCCCGATTTCGAACAATACATGTCCGATCCGGCCAAGCCAGTCCCGTTCTTGCGGCGACCAATCCATATCGAGGGCGATAAGGGGGAGCATGATTGGCAAACTTGGCTGGTCAGCGACCAGCGCGAGGCCTCCAGTCGGACCGACGTACTCACCTTCACCTCCGAAGTCCTGACTGAGCCATTGAAAATCAGCGGATCGCCGATCGTGAATCTGATCGCCGCGATGACCGGCACGGATGGTGATTTCGTTGTCAAACTGATCGACGTCTATCCAGACGAAGTCGGGCGCGAACCGAAAATGGGAGGCTATCAGTTGATGATTTCGGCCGATATTTTTCGAGGGCGATATTTGGATGGCTTTGACCAGCCGCGGCCAATTCGAGCAAATGAGAAGGAACGTACCGGTTCAGTCTGCCGGATGCGAACCACGTTTTCTTGCCTGGCCATCGGCTAATGATTCAAGTGCAGTCAAGCTGGTTCCCCCTTTACGATCGTAATCCGCAAACTTACGTCAGCAACATTTTGCTGGCCAAACCAAGCGATTACCGGAAGAGCTCTGTCAAGGTCTTCGACGCCGGCGACAACGCCAGCTTCGTGGAATTGCCGGTGGTGAAGAGCAGATAGGGCAGATGGTGGCGCGAAACAGATCCCGCGAAAGCAGGATCTGTGGGCCGGGAGAGCGGTGGATGGGGCGTATCGGCGTGACGGTGGATGGGCGTTATCGCCTCTTCGGTAGCGGTCGCGCGTCCGGGCGCTAGTGCTAAGATAAAGGCGTTAGGCAAGCCCGATGTGTCCGCGCGGATCATGATGGTAGGGCGAAAAACTCGGCGATTTTGGTAACTCGGTCCTTCGATTCTACATCCTCATGCGCTGGGTTTGAGCCATTCGTGCCAGTCCGCGCTTTCGAGCCACCGCCGCCTACCGCCGTTAAACTGCTTCTGTGCGCCCGCGATATCTTTTAATCTTTTACTGAGCCACTTGTCTTGATCGTCCAACGGCGCTAAAGGAACCTCGAACAATCCGGATGGACTTATCGCAAGCGGGCCAATGGGTTTACTTAGGAACTATCGCTTGGCCGACGCAAAGCTAGGACCTCCGGACACCAATACAGACAGCAAATAACCGAATAGCTAATTGGGAATCCATCACTCATTTCTGCAACACGCCCGCTACACCATCTCTTCATCATGTTCGTCACAAAACCGCGACTATTCCTCAACTACATTCTCAAGAACAAATTCGCTGTTCCTTCCTTCAACGTGAGCAATCTGGAAATGGTGCGTGCCGTTATCGAAGCGGCAGAACTCGAAGATGCCCCGGTAATGGTGCAGACCGATTTCATTAATTTTGACTACGCCGGGATGACCGAGCTTTCGGGAATCATTCGGAGCCTTGCCGAGCGGGCGTCAGTCCCGGTGTTGATGCATCAGGATCATCCGGGGAAAGATGAGAATATTTATCACAGTCTTCGGCACGGTTATTTCTCGGTGATGTACGACGGCGGACACCATCCTTTGGCCGACAATATCCGCGGCACTATTCGTTTTGCCGAAGCAGCCCATGCCTGTGGAGCGATCCTTGAATCCGAAATTGGGCAATTCGGCGGCGAATACCAGGGCGGCCGCGCTATCCGAGCAGCAGCTGAGGAAACCGCGGAAATGGCGGAGAAAAGCGGAACTGACACGTTAGCGGTTTCGGTCGGGTCCGAGCATGGTCAGAAAACACGGTTGGATCTCGAACTGTTGAGCGAGATAGCCAAGAGCACCCGCATTCCTTTGGTCTTGCATGGTGGTAGCGGTATTCATCCGGAAGATGCGAAATCGGCGACCCAACTGAATGTGTACAAAATTAACATTGGAGCTGCCTTGATTAACGGTTTCGTTGATGCGTTAACGGAAGGAGCCGCTCTGCCACCGGCTCATGATCCGAAACATCAAGTTATTCTCCGGCATGTGATCGAAAGGCTGCGGGAAATCGCTCGAACCCGGCTGTCTTTGTTCGGTGCGTCTAGTCACGGGAAAAAGCTGCTGCAAGAGTTGATCGTTGCCCAGTGTGACCTGCCAGATCGGATCGAAATAACGAAGCGATGATCTCTCTCGCCGGCACATTGGTGGCCGACATCATGGCACGTCCGATTGGCGATTGGCCAAAGAACGGGAACGTCGTTGCGATCGAAGAGATCGAAGTTCAGCCGGGCGGCGCAGTCGCGAATACTGGACAGATTCTGGAAAGACTGGGTGTCCCGGTTACGGTCCACGCGGCCGTCGGCGGCGACAATCTTGGTCAGATAACCAGGAGTTTGGTGGAATCCTGGGCTACGCGATCGGGGATTGAAACGCTGGCTGGACGCCGGACTACCGCAACCATAGTTGCGGTGGGAGAGGATGGCGATCGCAGTTTTATCAACGCGCCGGGCGCGTGTGATCAGTTCCGATTAAGCGAAGCGCAGCTCGACGAGGATGTGCGGCTCGGTGCACGCGCTCTCCATGTGGGTTACGCTCTCATGTTGCCCGCGTTTGACGGTTACGCAATGAAGCGAGCGCTTCGTCGAGCAAAAGAAGTAGGTGTCTTGACTTCGCTTGATGTCACCTATTTCGATTCGCCGCTATGGCCAAGTCTCCTCGATCTAATGCCAGATGTGGATGTTTTTTGTCCCAGCCTTTCCGAGGCGGAAGTAATCACCGGAAAATCCGGAGCGACCGCTGCCGCCGAGGCTCTCGAACAGGCCGGGGTGAAACAGTTTATTGCGGTCACCAACGGATCTGATGGCGCGGCAATCCGCATCCCGGGTCAGGCCGAAGAAAATCTGCCGGCACTGCCGGCCAAAGCAGTCGACACCACCGGAGCAGGCGATGCGTTTATTGCGGCGGTGCTGGCGGCCTGGTATCGCGGACGCGATTGGCCGACCGCGGCTCGAGCCGGAATCGCCGCCGGCTCTTTAGCAGTCACCAGCGGCAAACGATACGGGAATCTCAACAGTTGGTCGCAGATCGAGGCGTTAGTCGCGCAATGGTAGGGCAAAACGCAGTCGCGGAGATTCCGACGTGACGCTCCGCCCATCCTTCAGACCAAAGAACAACGGGACAAAGCAGATGAACGATACGTGGTTCTGTTAAGCGACTTTTCGTTCAAGCCGCCCGGCGATGCTGAAAGCTCCGAGGGAATCTTTCCGTCCTGGTTGAGCCCGTAGTGTAACAGGACAGTCGCCGCTACCGAAAACGCGTTTCCCGGCACTTTGTACTGAACTGCTTTCATTGAGTCCCTGCGAGACGAGTCCTGGCTATTTGTCATCTGTCATGCGCCTCGCCTATTTGCCTCCCAGACTGATTCCTTCGATGAAGAATCGCTGAAAGAAGAGAAACACTACGATCACTGGCAACACGACAAGACAGGAAGCTGCCATCAGTAGGTTGAATTGGATCCCATGCATCGTTTTAAAAAAGGTGAGACCCAGCGACAACGTATACAATTTGTCGTTTTGCAGATAGATAAGCGGACCAAGGAAATCGTTCCACGCATTGACGCCAGCTAGTAGCCCGACCACGACTAACGCAGGCCGGGCCAACGGTAAGATGATGCGATACATGATTTGGAACTCGTTGGCTCCATCAATTCTCGCCGCCTCCGATAGATCAGCAGGAATTTGTAACATGAATTGACGCAAAAGAAATATAAAGAACGGATTTCCAAAAAAAGTAGGCAAGATGAGTGGTAGAAAGGAATTTACTAACCCAAGTCTGGCGAAGAATGAGAACATAGGAACCATAGTGATAGGATTCACCGGGAATTGGATGAATATGAAGATGGATGCAATTACCGGATAAAAGAGCAGATCACGTCCGGTCCATTTAATCCGCGAGAATCCATAGGCAATAACAAAGTTTGACAACACGCTTCCTAGGACGGTCAGTGCGGCATAGAAGATGGTGTTTTCCAGGTAGGAGAGAAAAGGAAATGTTCGGGTTGCTTGATCGAAGTTTTGCCAGACGATTTCGTGAGGCCAAAGCGTTGGTGGGAAATTGGCTAGTTCCCGATCGGACTTGAGAGCGGTGACCAGCATCCAATACATCGGTGAGATATAGAAGAGGCTCATCCCAATCAGAAAGATCCTCGATAGCAGCGGCTGGAGTGAAGCCGATCGCTTGGTTTGAATAGGGCCTTCCATATCATTCCAGGTGGTAGTTAACCCAGTATTTCGAGGACCAGAAGATCGTCACGGCGAGGACTACATTGATAATGAAGAGGATTCCTGAAACTGCGGCGGCCAAACCGACTTGGCTGTACTCGAATGCATTCTTGTAGATGTACAGGGCCGTGAACATTGTGGAGTTCAACGGGCCGCCGTCCGTCATGATGTAGGCCGGCACAAAAACCTGCAGGCCGAGACCAATCCCGATGATGATATCGTAAAGGATGGTTGGGGTTAGTAATGGTAGGGTGATGTACCAAAATTTCTTCCAGGGACCCGCGCCGTCTAGGGAGGCGGCATCATATAAACGCGCAGGAATCGCGCGGAGAGCGGTCAGGAAAATCAACCCGATGTTGCCAGCGCCAAACTGCGCGACAAGGACGATTGCAAGTTTTGACCAGCGGGTGTCACCGAGCCAGTTGATCGCCGGAATATGCAGCAGACCGAGGAGATAATTGAACAACCCGAATCGCGGATTCAACAACCAGATTAACATCATCGCCAGCGCGAAGATTGGCGCAATGCTCGGGATGTACAATAGGGCCCGGTACAGCGTAACCTCGCGAACCTTTTGGTTCATCGCCATAGCCAGCGCAATCGCTACGGCAACGCCCAATGGAACGGCCAGCAATACGTAGTAAAAGGTGTTAGACAGAGAAGTCCAGAAAAGCGGGTCTTTAAGCAGCTGCTGATAATTCCGGAGCCCAATCCATTCCGGTTCGCCAAAGCCAGAATATTGAGTCATCCCGAGATGGAAGTTGGACAACACCGGATAGAGCAGAAACAGGAAGAAACCGATGATCCAGGGACTAATAAACAGAAGTCCCAAAAGTAAGTTCCGGAGGTCCCCGGAGATGATCCGTCGCCGGCTTCTCTTCATTGTGTGGCTAGGCTGTTCGCCCTGCCGTAGCTTTTCTCGCTACTTGCAAAACCGATCCATCTGCGGCTGGACCTCATCCACCACGGCCTTTAGAGCGGCGTCGGGCGTTTGGCTGTTTGTGATGACGGATTCCTCTGCTTCTTTCAACTTGTCCCAGTACAACGCTCCGACCGGCAGCGGCGGCCGAGACTTCGAGACCGGGAGCAAGCTCAGAAAAAATTCATACTCCGGCGCATACAGATCTTTGCGCTGCTGCAGGCTTTTCAAGGTGGGCAGCGACGCTGCTTCTTTTACCAGGAACGTTTGACCTTCTTCCCCCGTTACCGAACGCAATAGCTGGTAAGCGGCATCTACATTTTTGGCTCCTTGAAGGATCGCCACCGACCATCCGCCCGACCAGGACGTCTTCAAACCATTCGGTGCCGGAATGTAGGTCACGCCGTACTCGAGATTGGGAGCAGCGTCCTTCATCGCAGCGAACACCCAATTCCCAGTGATTATGAATGCAACTTTCCCGGTGAAGAAGGGCATCTGCGCCGGCGGCAGCGTTCCCGTGCTGGGCCATTGCCAATAAGTATCCACGAAGGTCCGGGCTTTTTGCGGATCCAATGCTTTTGCCCAATCATACAAAAATTGGTAACCTTTGACGACTCCAGGGTCGGTTGCCGTCACCTTGCAACCAGCGAAATCAAAGAAGCTCCCACCAAAGGCGTATCCCCAGGTATAACCCCAGCCTTGTTCGAGCCACGGTACAAATCCGATCCGCGTGTAGGCGCCCGTTGAGTCGGTTTGGTTAAGCTTGAGCGCGATCTCCTGAAAGCGATCGGGTGCAATTGGTCCTCGTGCCGGATCGAATTCAGCCAGGTCGATGCCGGCTTCCTTGAGAATTTGTTTGTTGTAAAAGAGCACGCGGGCATCGGTGTTGGTCGGAACGGCGTAAACTTTCTTCTGATAACTTACTTCCTGCCATGGTCCCTCGGTGTATTCCTGGCTAAGATCTTTTCCTTCCTTCTTGATCAAGGGGGTTAAATCAGTCAACAAACCGGCGGCTGCTCGCTGTGCAACGGTGAACCGATCAATCACGGCAAGATCCGGACCGGCGCCGCTCCGGACTGCAGTCATGAGCTTGGCCACATCGGTTTCGGATCCGGGAACAACCGCAACATTAACCTTGATGCCCGGATTTTTCTGGGCGAATGCTTCGGCCGCTTTTTGATAAGCACCCTTTTCGTGGGCATCCAGCGAGGAGGGAAGCCAGAGTTTAAGTTGAGTTTGTCCATAAGCTCCTGCCGAAAGCCAGAGGCAAGAACAGATCGCTATTAATGTTTTATAATTCATTTTCATCGGGGGAATGAGTTTCGGATTGAAAAAGGAACCAGCGCGTGGATTGAGTATCACTCCTTTGATAGACAACGCTTACAACTACGAAACTGAATTGGTCGGTCAAGAATTGATCCGGTGGAGATTCGTCGCGATTCCCTCCAACAGTCGTTAAGGCGGCTTTCAAACCGCCTGCTAGAACTCGGCGCCTGGCGCGATCGAGATTGGATCCCGATCGCTGATGGTGAATTTCGGGTCGAACCCGATTCTCCGTGGCGTTCGATTCGATCCGGCGACCAGTGGCCGATCCAGGCCGGACCAGTCGAGTTCCGTTTCAATGTGTCGATCCCGGAACGCTGGAAAGGACATCCGGTCGATTGCCGTTTTCGTTTAGGCGGTGAAGCGCTTCTCTTCGTCAATGGTTCGCCGGTCGGCGGTCTAAACTCGTTTCACGATGAACATCCGGTACTGAGTTCTGCCATGGGTGGAGAAACTCTCCATTTCGGGGCTGAGGCGGTTTCTCATGGCTTATTCGGCACTCCGACTGCCGAACCCCGGATCGAGTTGGCCGCTATACTGATCCCGGAATGCGACGTGCGATTACTCTACTACGACTTCGCTGCGGCGTTAGATGCCGCCCATTATCACTATTTCGCCGGCCGACCAGCAATAACCGAGTCGGTTCTGCAAGCACTCCATCGGGCTTTTATTCGGATTTCGCTACCACGAAGCGAGACTGAAGAATACTTGGCCCGTATTGCTACGACCTCGCAAAACCGCTCTGCCGAGAATTTTTATGGCAACGAGGAGAGCCTGGTTTCGCTTTGGGAAAGGTGGAAGTTTCGGTCCCCGGCCAGCCCGCTGACGAATGAACAACGTCGGCAGTTGCGTGAAGTAAGAGAGCAATTTAGCGAAGAGCTCAGCCAAATTCGAACGCGTCTTCCAGCCGAAGGAGGTGTGTGGCTGACCGGTCACGCCCATATCGATCTTGCCTGGCTCTGGCCGCTGGACGAGACGAGGAGGAAAGCCCGCCGAACATTTCACACCGTAGTCGGGCTGATGGATCGATACCCGGAGCTCTATTTTAATCAATCGAGTGCGCAGCTTTATGCCTGGATCGAGCACGACGATCCAACTCTGTTTGAAAGAATTCGGGCCCTTGTGCGAGCCGGTCGTTGGGAACTGGTGGGTGGGATGTGGGTCGAACCCGATGGCAATCTGCCCACCGGCGAGTCCTGGGTTCGTCAGCTACTGTTTGGCCAACGATACTTCGAAAGCCGATTTGGCCGGCGCGCCAAAGTTGCCTGGTTACCAGATTCGTTCGGGTTCACCGGAGGTCTTCCGCAACTGCTTGTCTCTGCCGGTGTTCCTTACTTTTTTACTCACAAACTAACCTGGAACGAGCAA
>DATNNZ010000566.1:0-7913 GCA_035601575.1 Chthoniobacterales bacterium | reverse complement strand
ATCGCCGTTGAGCTATCCGCAGCTATTATCGATTTTCCTCGTCTCAATCGCATCCTTGCCATTCTCCATTTTCCCACTATTTTCCTCGACTCGATCAGACGGAAGGGTGGCAGAGTGGTCGAATGTACCTGACTCGAAATCAGGCGTGCCCGTAAGGGCACCGTGGGTTCGAATCCCACCCCTTCCGCTCTCGCTGAAGGAGTTAGGCAAACTCAATAACTATTCTAACGGAGGTGTTGTAATTTCACTGCCCCTTCTACTGCCTTTTGAAAAGAACCGAGACGGAGGCATCTTGGAACCGGGGAACGGAAGCCCCAGACGCAGCACACACTTAGAGCGTGCGATTGGCGACACGACGGGTGTTCATTGATCAGGCGAAGGCAACAGGCGGCGCGAACTGGCAGCCGCCGAATGATCCGCTCGCACGATCGGTCTCCAAAAAGAACACCATGATGTCGTTTGGGTCGATGCCTGCTTCGCCAAGTTTTTCAACTAGGGCGGCCACAAGACCTCTTTTCCTATCGGTGTCAGTCCCCGAAGATACCAGAACTTCAATCATCAACATCTGGTCGGTGCGCGGCTTGGGCAGCGCAGGATAGGACGGATCGACTCTGAGGTCGCTTGGGCCCAGCGAAAGGAAGCGCTGGAAAAGGTCATCTTCTGGATATCCAGCAACAACGCTTGCGGCATGGATGGCTCTGGAAAGGCAGTCTTTCTCACTGGCTGACCGGCTTGACTTCATCGTCACGGTAAACAAGGGCATAAAACCTCCTGATCTCTAGATATTTCTACTTTTGATACCCGTCAACGCGACCGATCTTTATCGTCGGACTTGCGCGGCACCTCGCTCCGAGCGTTCCTGGGGCTTCCTAGCGCGTTCGTAGTCCGAGTTCGTGTCGGGAACGCTGATGCTCATATCGAATCGACCATAAGTATCCGAAGCTAGTAGCCATGATCGAGCGTATGAACTGCTGATCATCGTCAGGCGTTCTAATTCCGACTCCACCCGCTTTAGTCGCCAATACTCGAAGTTCTTCGAAGCACTTTGGATTCTTCTCGTCCCAATTTCGATAAGCAGCAGCATTCCGAAGCCCTGTTGGATAGGTCCAGAGCTTTCTGTCACGCCATTGATGCCGGTTGGTCTCGGCGCGAGTTCAAGAGGCATGTTGAAGCGTGGTAGTCCGGAAGCGCCTAGCTTCTCGCCTAACGGCCGCACAGATCCTCCGTGCCGCGAATGCCACTAGTCCTCGTGGGATCCTCCGGCGTTATTACGGCAGGCATATTCACCACCCCGTCGCCAACGGGCGTAAAGATTAAAGCTGCTGAGCCTGGAGAAAACTCCAGCGACCAAACTGATCTTGCCTGGTGATACGCAACATCACCAAGAAGTGGAAAAATCCCTCGGCGACCTGAAGCTGGCTGCGGCGCAGTTTGCCATTGAATTCGGGGAGCAAGTTTTCACGGCTTACGCTGTCTGGAAACAATGAGAAAAGTCAGCCAAAAAAATGCTTCAGGAGGATTTAAGACGAGTAGGATATTGAAGCTCCAATACTATCAAAGAATGCGAATTGGCGAACTTGCGAGAACCCGTCGAACAGTGTGCCATACGCAAAAACAACCAACCTTGTCCGATCATCGAAACACTCAGCCATTCCTGAACTAGCTCTTGACACCGTACCGTAGTACGGAGCTTAAGGTGGCACTCAAAGATCATGTCTGAGCTGAATAAATCTAATGTCACCCAAAGCGGAAAAGGTTTCCTGGTAGCAGGGATACTTGCGGCTGTTGGAGCGTCGATCTGCTGCGTCGGGCCGCTTGTGTCGCTGGCGCTTGGCGTCAGCGGTGCCTGGATCGGCTCGCTGACGGCGCTCGAACCGTACCGTCCGTTTTTTATCGGATTAACGCTTCTCTTCCTCGCCTTCGCTTTCCACCGCCTCTACTTCGCACGTCGAGTCTGCACGCCCAGATCGGCGTGCGCTAATCCGCGCACATTGAAACACCAGCGCCTCGCCTTCTGGATCGTCACAGTCCTAGCACTTGGGCTAATCGCTGTACCCTGGGTTGCCCCCCTGTTTTATTGATTATGAAATCGCTAATGAATCGTTTTGTCCTAATCGGTGCAGTCGTCGCACTTCCTTTCACCGTATTTGCCGGAACCTTACAAACGGTCACTCTCGATGTGCAAAATATGACCTGTGCGGTTTGTCCGATCACAGTCAAAAAAGCACTCGAAAGAGTGCCTGGGGTAACGGACGCGAAAGTGGATTTCGACAAGAAAACCGCCAGCATTTCGTTTGATCCTGATAAAGCGAGCACCGATACGCTAACCAAAGCGACTGCGGACGCGGGTTATCCTTCCTCTGTCCACAATTGAATCGGGGTATGAGCGAAGTTCTTCTTGAATCCGTGCTTGTGTGCCCTGTTTGCGGCTTCGCGAAACGAGAAACGATGCCGACCGACGCCTGCCAATTTTTCTACGAATGCTCTCATTGCAAGACGCTGCTGCGCCCCACGCCTGGCGACTGCTGTGTCTTTTGTTCTTACGGTTCGGTAAAATGTCCGCCAATGCAGGGCGAAAATCGCACCTGTTGTGCCGCTGAATAACTCGATCCCTTCCCAGACACCGTTGAGCCCAGTCATGAACAAATTCTGCTAAAATGGAAATCATCACTTTCTACGACGTTCCCTTGGTATGCGGCGCCGCGCCAGCGATCGGCTGCGGCAGTCGGGCCAAGCCGCTCTTGATGGAGTTGGAACAGCCGACCGCGATCAAGGAGGCGTGGTTGAATCGAGCGGGAACGATCGTCGCAATCGTTTGGTCTGGACCGGCTCGCACCGAGGAAGTTGGCAAACCGGTCTTTGAAAGACATGAGATCCAATACAGGGAGCGGGGTGACGATAGGAAAACTACTGGATCTTTCCGGAGTGAGGGGACCTGGTTGCGCGGTGCCGAAGTGGATCGTCTAAGCCTGGAAGAAGCTCGTGTAATCGCTGAAACCTCGGTGGCCTCGGCAGCGAAGGAGAGATTGGTCTCGGTTGAGGAAGGGGCACATATCAAATCCGAGATTGAAGCACATTTCCGGAAAGAGCTCCTCAAGTTCCGAACTAAACAAGAATTGCTGCGAGATACGCAGAGCAAGTTCCCGGAAGCGGTGCTCAGCATCTATGAGAAGCATATCGGAAGGGAAAGAGCAGCCGAGGTGCAGGAGCGCGGAATCCAAAACCCATTCAACCGGGCAGACAGGGAGGAGACCTCAAGCTGTTGTCCATGAGAAAATCGCTGGAGAACCCGAGGCTGTTGCTCAGCTCCGAGGCAACAAGGTCCAGTAACAGTCATCCGGGATATGAAACCGGTACCGTGAACTCCCAAAAGAAAAGCACCTTATAGCGAAGGACGGGCTGTCGCCCGTCAAACCCTCCGCTATCGCTACTGGCTTCCTGCACCTCAAATGCCGGTGAGGCTTGTTTGAGGCCTTGTTTCCCCAAAGCGCTACCGCCCGGGGAGGCCTCTAAATTGACTCCAGCACGTCGGGGCTTCCATTATCCATCTTCCTGATCGGATCCTGCCCCTCTATCCTGCCATGGAGTCACTGGAAGAGCCTGGAGAAATCAGGCTCAAAACTCCAGCCTGGGTATTCATCCTATACCGGCTGGTTTATGATTTTGGCGATGTTGCAGCGCCTCTTCGCGATGGCTGACAGTACGATTGCCAATTGAGGCTCGAACGATATGATTGCCGTAATGATAGTGCGATTGACACTTTGCATCTCGCTGCCGCTATCCAGGAGGAGATTATCATGGCTGACTTAAATGGCACCATCGCAGTGGTCACCGGCGCAGGGCGCGGAATCGGGCGTGAGATCGCGCTTCATCAGGCGCGGAGCGGTGCCAAAGTTGCCGTCCTGGCGCGGACGGCGGGTGAGATAGACGAGACGGCGTCTCTGATTGGCGGGGAAGGCGGAGTAGCGATCTCCTTCCCTGTGGACCTTGTTGACCGCCGAGCTGTCGAACATGTACTTGACCGCGTAGCGTCCGAGCTCGGGCCTATTGACTTGGTCGTCAACAACCACGGCTCCTTTCGCGCTTTCGGTCCGATATGGGAATGTGATCCGGATGTCTGGTGGCAGGATGTCGAGATCAATCTGCGCGGTACCTTCCATACCTGCCGTGTGGTGGCACCGGCAATGCTCGCCCGAGGAAAAGGCCGGATCGTCAACCTGGTCGGCGGGGGTACGGGCAACAGTTTTCCAAACGGGTCAGGCTATGCCTCTAGCAAAACGGCAATCATGCGTTTTACCGAGTGCCTCAATGATACGACGGGCGGCGGCGGCGTTCTGGCCTTCGCCGTCGATCCGGGTTTGGTGCGCACGTCGATGACTGAGTTGCAACTCTTTTCGGAAGCCGGAAGGGCCTATCTTCCTAATATCCAGCAGCTTTTTGACGACGGTGTGAATATCCCGCCCTCACGCGCTGCAGCGCTGATCGCAGACATCGCCGCCGGTCGCTTCGATACGCTTGCCGGACGGTTGCTGCGCGCTATCGATGACCGCGAATTGCTCGAACAGGAGATGAACGATATCGTCGCCCGCGACACCAGGGCCCTGCGTTTCAGCGGTGTCGAGCAGGGCAAGCTATAGCTAGTGGAGAAGCACCTATGGTTGAAGTGGGATTCCTTTAATCATGATTTTCCGGGCTCAGGACCTAACGATCTGAGACAAAGATGTGATACTGGTGAATCCCGCTTACCACGGTGTTTCACATCGGAGAATACATTTCGGCAATTGGTTTTTAGTTGCCACCAGGGCTCCACTTATTGTTCGCGTCACCCGGGACCGAGACACAATCGTCTTGGACGTGGCACCAGAACATCAGCCAAAACCAATATCAGAAGCTAATTGGTTTAATTGGGACGTCGTTGCGCGGGCAATCCGAATTGACCTAGAACCTTAGCCCTTCGTGAAAACACATGGAAGAGTCATTTGACCGATCCAAAAGCTCACGAAGCACGAGGGTCTTCGAGAAGACTTCGTTGCCTCTCCGCACGGAAAGCTTTAATGACGTCCCAGGAGATTGCCGCATTTTGTAGAACAAATCGCTGCCGCTCATGTCAGCTGCACTGATGTCATCGACTGCAGTAATCTCATCGCCCGGCATAAGACCTGCCTCAGCAGCCGGCGTTTTCGGTAATATTGTGAGAACATGGAATGCTTCAGGATCACTCTTTAATGCCTGCAATCCCGTACGACTGTAAGGAGTAGGCTGAAAGGAAGGGTCGGGCTCAAAATAGAGTGCTCCACCCGCATAATCGAAAACGATCCTGAATCGAGCGAGAATATCGCTCCCGATGTTACCGGCTTCTGTCCGGGAAGAGAACGCTCCTTTGTTATCGTTGGCGTATCGCGCTAGAACATGTCGCAAGCTCGTTCCAGCGATCTCAAACCGGTCAAGGTAATTAATCCAGTTCTGTGATTCGCCGCCGGCGCCGAATGAAGTGAGGCTTAGCCCTTTGCTCAATTTCTCAGCCAGCCCGGAGCGATTGCCAAACTTGGCGTGAATGACCAGAGAACCGGAGTTGCCACTGTCGATAGCAAAAACACCGTGCGCAGCGTCTGCCACCGCCTCGATCTCGGGGATATCATCGGAAAATCGGATTGGTACTTTGGTTCCGGGTCCATCGTAGTGGAATCCCTGCGAGGGTCGAAGCCTAAGAGTCTTGCCATGATAATCGAGTGATAGCGCAAATCTTTCGAAGATTTCCAGACCAAGAATGCCCGCTAACGGCGCTTCTTTGCCACGTTCGATAATGGTGTACTGCAGCGGGATCACGACGAACGACTGATCCTTGATTTCCGCTGACCCCATCGAAATCCGCTTAACTCTGGTATACTGTTCACTTAAGGAGCCGGAGCCGGAACCGTGAGTTACTCCGCCGCCTGTTGGAACAAGGTCTAAAGCTCTGGCTGCATCGGGGGTTAGGATCGCGTGGCCGCCGGTATCCAAGAGGAACGGGAACGGACCCTTGCCATCGATTTTCGCTTCGATGACCAATTTGCCGGCATCGAACGATATGGGCACGGTTACTCCGCTGTCGTCCAAAAATCGAGTGTCCTCAGGAGGAATGGGTCGAGCAAAATGGGAGTCCTGGGCGGAATTTTCCAAAGCGTAGGAGTGGATTTGCAGGACATCATCGTCCCTGGGATCGTCGTCACTCACGGTAATTTGGAAGGGGAGCATCAATGACCCGACCAGACGATAATCCGCGTACCGGGTTGTGATCTCTGAGGTGGGAAAGATTTGAATGGTACGATCGATCAGATGGGTGGAATCATCGATCCACATCTCGATTGGCTCTCCGGTTTGAGGAGTGATTTGAATAGCGCTGTATGTACGATTTTTTTCCGTCCTTTGGCCGAGCCATCTAACTTCAGACGCTTCAATCTCGGGCTTGAGGTATCCGCGACGAACCAAGTAGGCGTCGCTGGAGGTGCGTGCCCGAGCGTCCTCTGAATTGAGGGGATGGACCCCACCCGAAGCATCTTGTCGCCATCGGGTCATTCCATCAAACACTTCGGAGAACCCCTTGATTCCTAAGTCGCCGTGAACAGCGAACCGTCCAGTTGCCACATCTTGAAACCATGTCGCGGTTCCATGCAACCCGGCAACGCGTTCTTCTCCGTTAGCCTTGATCTCACCAATCAGATCCCATCCCACGCCGCTCGCTGCCGTTAGCTTTTTCAGAAGTGAATGGATCTCCTCCTGAGCCGTCGCTGGTGGCGCCCAGGCGAAGACTAGAGCCGAAATGAGAAAGCAAATCAGAATCGAACAATCCACTTTGCTGCTCAAACTGTGGTCGTGTGATAGAGGTTGAATCATGCGGGTCGAAAAACGGCCACTATGGCACGAATTTTCTGTCGACCCAAATCCCTCAGACGCCTGCACGTTCTCTTTACGGCAACCCGGCCTGATGTCTCGCTTGGTAACACCGTCAGGCGCTGGCCGAGAGATTAAACTGGAAGCTTCTTGCCGCGGCGGGAACCCCGGCGGACCTGCTGGAGCAGGCGGTGGGCCTCACTCAAAACCCCATATGAGGCCGCTTCTGACGCATAATCCAGAGGGTCTCTTCAGCCATGCGAATTCGTCATTCCGCGCCCCTTAGCGATTTTGATACTTGATCGTCCCTCTAAGTGCGTTTGAGAAGGACGGGCTGTCGCCCGTCAAACCCTCCGCTATCGCTACTGGCTTCCTGCACCTCAACGCCGGTGGGCCTCGCTGATCCGGCTATCGCCTAGGAGGCCTTTAAGTTCACGTCAGGGCTCTGGAGCTTCCGTAATCCTTCTTCCTGATCGAATCCTGCCCCCTTTCGCACTGTCGTGGGCCATTTAATGAGCCTGGAAAAACCAGGCTCAAGCTTCAGCCTGGGTATTCGCCCTGGAATACCGGCTGGCGACAAACACTAAAAGCTCCGCGAACTGTCGCCCTTGGAAGAAGCTATGAACCGTTAGGAATTAGGCAAAGTTTAACCCGGGCTAAGCCCGATCTGCCTCGATGGGCATTGGATATGGCCGGCGCTGCAGCACCTCCTGTCTTTGCATAATTAGAGACTATCAAGAAAGTTCAATAGATCGGCTCGCGGTTTGCACTCGGACGGAGAGAGCTTCGGACACGCGGGCTTCGGTGTTGTAGAGAAAAAGAAAGAGCAGATGATCGCGGCGTCCGCTCCAGGAATTGTCCATAGCTTGCAAGAGTGCCTGCATTTCGCTCTCCGAAAGAAGGCCCAGCAGAGGACGGGCGAATCGTTTCAGGGGAATTGCCATGATCCGCTGGGTGAGCGACAGGGACGGAAAAAGGGGGTGGGTCGTGACGGCTCAGGTTTTACTGGTCTCCCTATCAGGCGCATGTTAAAGTCACGGCTG
>DATNNZ010000565.1:0-19680 GCA_035601575.1 Chthoniobacterales bacterium | reverse complement strand
CGTACCAGCCATTCGTCAACTTTGCTCTCCGATTCCGCTGGTTGACGCTCTTGCTGGCGCTCGTGGTGCTCGTCCTGACCTATGTTCCTTTCAGCCGGCTGGGAAAGGAGTTCATGCCCCCACTCAATGAAGGAACGCTCCCTCTACATGCCAACGGCTGTCCCGGGAATGTCAGTGACCGAGGCCACCAAAATCTTACAGATCCAAGATCGCATTCTGCGGAAATTTCCTGAGGTCGAAAGCGTTTTTGGCAAAGCCGGCCAAGCAGACACACCAACCGATCCCGCGCCATTGTCCATGTTCGAGACGGTCTTACAGCTCAAGCCCCCGAACCAATGGCGCCCGGGAATGACCTGGGAAAAATTGATCGCCCAGATGAACGAGGTCAGTAAAACCCCGGGCATGGCTCAGATCTTCTGGATGCCGATCCAAACCCGAACCGAAATGTTGACCACGGGATTTCGTTCGGTTCTGGGGATTAAGGTTTTTGGTCCGGATCTAAAAGGAATTCAGAATGTGGCGATCGCTATCGAGCAAGCACTCTCGAATTTTCCGAACACGCGCAGCGCGTTCGCGGAGCGCACCACCGGCGGTTACTTCCTTGATTTTACGCCGAATCGCCAGGCGGCGGCTCGTTACTGACTACGTATCGATGATGTTAACCAGATCGTTGAAACAGCCATCGGAGGGAACACCATTGGTACGACGGTCGAAGGACGGGAACGTTACCCGATCAGCGTTCGATACGCGCGCGATTTCCGCAACGACATCAATCAGCTCAAGCGGGTGTTGGTCGCCACGCCGACTGGAGATCAGGTGCCGATTTCGCTCCTCGCCGATATCCAGTATCGTACCGGCGCGCCTGAGGTTCGTACCGAGAATGGCCAATTAGTTGGCTTCGTCTTCGTCGATATCACCAGCAGCGATATCAATGGGTATGTCAGCGCAGCGAACAAAAAGATCGATCAGGAAGTAAAATTTCCACCCGGCTATTACATCCAATGGGCCGGCCAGTTTCAGTACTTGCAAGAGGCGGAGAAACGTTTGTCGATTCTCATTCCGTTCACTTTGCTGATCATCTTTGTGCTCATCTACATGAACACGAGTTCGGTCACCCGAACATTTATTGTTCTATTGTCCGTCCCTTTCTCGTTGGTGGGAGCGTTTTGGTTGCTCTACCTCCTGGGCTATAACATGAGTGTCGCTGTTTGGGTCGGGCTCATTGCTTTGGCTGGTCTGGACGCAGAAACCGGCGTGGTGATGCTGCTTTATCTGGATCAGGCATTCGACAAATATCGGCTCGCCGGACGCATGAACAATATCACCGACCTCTATGAGGCGGTGAAGGAGGGTGCCGTCCAACGTATTCGACCCAAGATGATGACGGTCTGTGCCATACTTTTCGGTCTGCTTCCTATCATGTGGTCTCCAGCCCTGCAGGCGGGAGCGGATGTGATGAAACGCATTGCTACACCGATGATCGGCGGCGTGATCACTTCAGCAATCCTGAACCTCCTGATCTACCCAGTCATCTATGTGATCTGGCGGAAGCGCGAGCTGCCATCGGGCGGCCAGGTAGAGAATAGCCCGCAGATTAGTATCAGCCAAAGACGAGCAACTCCATTCAAAAGCTTGCTTCGTTTTCTGATTGTCGCGTTAGTCGCGGCTACTCTGTTGGCCGGCGGATTCGCTGCTTGGAACTGGTGGAGTTCTCGTTCCCCGAGTACTGCTCAAGTCCAGGGCGAACCGATCGCCACTCGTACAGTCGGCGATCTAACGATCAGCATCTTTGGCGACTTGCACAATGGACCAAGCGAAGTGTTAGTTCGGTTTACCGATTCTAATGGTCAACCCAAGGATGTGGGTGAGGTTAAGACCGGTCTCATGATGAATATGCCCGGCATGGTCATGAATTCCGGAAGCGACGTGGCCAAAACCAGTACACCGGGAGTTTATCGAGTGAAGCTCAAACCTCAGATGGGAGGGGATTGGGTGGTGAAACTTTCGTGGAAAGGTCCAGCCGGCGAAGGACAGGTTGAGATTCCGGTCAGCGTGAAACAGTAGGGATGGAAGCCGACCCTGAGCCATTTGGTCATATTGCTGACGAATTACTTCCTCAGTCATTCTGGTCTGTTTTGCCGCAAAAATGGGTGAGTCATTGGAGGGGAATGGGTAGGTGCGGTGCTAAACAGTGACATGTCTCTTTTGAATAGCCTCTGGTAGTTCACACTTATGCGACTAGGAGCCAGAAACCTTACACGACGACAATGCTCCAGACACCACAGCTCTGTCGGGACCAATGTGCTTCCTGGGCACCTTAAAATAGGCGAGAAACCAAAGTCATGGTACGTGAAACAGTAGGTTATCTTGCGGTGCGTTCCTCCGACAGAACTTAAATCGTGCTACGGAGTGCGAGCGGATTGGGTTGTCTCCGGCGATTTGATTTCCTTCTTAGCGCCTTCGCCCAAGTAAAGAAGGAAGACCGGAACCAAGATGCCCGCCACCAATATAAACGTTATCCAGACCTTTCTTTTCGCGAAACGAAACGCCATCACGAGTCCCAGGAGAGTCGTGAAGATCAGGCCCGCGGCCATGATAACCACCAGAACTTTGAAGAGGTCAGTCGAATAATTGCGAGCGCCCGGCAGCGGAAAATAGTTGTCGACGTGAATGGTTGACAGTTTTTCGATCCAGGAGGCGCCGAAGCCGAGACCCTTATTGCGATTTGGGCTCACCGTTTGCCACCACCCGGTGATGACAAACAACAGCAGCAGTGGTGAAAAGAAAACGCCTAGAAAAGTATGCAATCGACGAAGCCACCGGATCATAAGCTACGCTGAAACAAAGGTAGTTAAGTGTACAGTGATTGCACAAACTCGCTGTAGCCATTGTATTTCAAGGTCGGAATCCGTAGGCCAGTGCCGATATCGCGTTCAGTTGCTTGCGACCAGCGCGGATGCGGGACATCCGGATCTACATTAGACAAAAAGCTATATTCGTCTGGTGCTAAATCATTCCAAAACGAGCGCGGCTGCTCCGTAACAAACTCAATCTTTACGATCGATTTCGGGCCTTTGTAACCGTATTTCCAAGGAACGATCAAGCGCACGGGTGCTCCGTGTTGCTTAGGCAAAGGCTTACCGTAAATGCCGGTAGTCATTAGCGTGAGTTCGTTCGTAGCTTCGTCCAGACGCAACCCTTCATAATACGGCCATGGATATCCGGCCTCTCGTTGGCCGACTGCTTCTTGCGGGCGATGAAACGAGAGAAATCGCACATATTTCGCCGACAAAAGAGGTTGGCACAACTCGACAAACTTCCGAAAAGGAAAGCCGACCCAGGGCACTACCATTGACCAAGCTTCCACGCACCGCATCCGATAGATCCGCTCTTCCAAGGGGAATTTTTTGACCAGGTCCTCGAACCCGATCTGAAAAGGGTTTTGTACCAACCCGCCGATTTCAATCGTCCAGGGATCAATCGTCAGCTTGGATGCGAGGCGTGCTACATCTGCTTTGTCAGTGGTGAATTCATAAAAGTTGTTGTAACGGCCGGCGACCGCTGCGGGAGTCAGTTTTCGATCTCCCGCCACGTATTTATCGTTGCGCGTCGGCGGATAAAGAGTGTCCGACGGCCGAGCCGGCAAGTCCGTTCCAGTTGGTTCGGTTGCGATGTCTTCCTTCGAGTTGCAGGCAGGCAAAGCAGCTGCGGCTGCGGCTAAAGCCAATCCCCGAAGAAACTCACGACGGTTCCAAAAAGCCGCCTCGGGCGTAACCTGTGATTCGGGAAGCGAGTAATGCGAAGGCCGTGAAAAATTCATATATAAAGCGTCGATTTGCTTACTCCTAGAGTTACGCCGAGACCCAGGTATTCCAACTTGATCATTCCGTGCCGATCATTGCCACGAAAATAAACAGCGGAGAGTTTATGCCCGGGCCCGCTGTGGCGAACGGCGGCAATAACATCGCAGTCTATACCGCTCTGTTCGCCTCCGGCAGCGGCTGTGCTCGCAATCGGGCTCGTAGCGAGCAAATGCGCCGAGGCCACCTTCGCAAGCTTCGGCGCGCCCTAGTTTGACGTTATGCATATCCGAAAGCGTGGCCGCGACGTAGGCTTTGCGGAGTCGGGTTTTCGCCCTACCTTTGTGAGGTCCCGCTGAACTACGAACGGATTATCAGCCCGCAATGACCGATTCCGAATTCCGCAATCCGCATTCCGCGATTGAAGGAGGATCTATTCGTGGTTTAAGATTTTGAACTCTATGGGACGCCAGTGGCTGCAAGCGAAACGGGAAGTTGCTCACCTGAAAAAAGGTCAGGTCGTCGGTAAACTCGTCAAAGAAATCATCGTGGCCGCCAAAACCGGCGGCCCCGATCCTGCCGGAAATGCGCGACTGGCGACAGTCGTGGAAAAGGCCAGAAAAGCGAGTGTTACCCGTGACGTCATTGAGCGGGCGATTAAGAAGGGAGCTGGAGTCGGTGACGAGAAACTCGTTCTGCACTCCGTCATCTTCGAAGGCTACGCACCTCACAAAATCCCGGTGATCGTTGAAGTATTAACCGATAATCAGAACCGCACGGCACCGGAGATTCGTTCACTTTTTAAATCGGGCCAACTTGGAACGCCAGGGAGCAATAAATTTTTGTTCGATCATGTTGGTTTGGTAGAGGCCTATCATTCCGGAGACAACATCGACGCCGAAGCTGCGGCGATTGAAGCGGGTGCCAACGATGTAGAAGCCTTTTCATCTTGGGAAAACGACAGTATTCCTGAAGGTGTGACCGGCGCGCGATTCATTACCGATCGATCAGCCACTCATGCTGTCTCCCAGGCTCTGGCGAAAGCAGGTTGGACCGTTGTAACCAGCGAGACCAGCTATTTAGCCAAGCAGTTTGCGCCGCTTTCCGATGCCCAGCGCACTGAAGTCGGTGAATTCCTTCAGGCGCTGGAAGATCATGACGACGTTCATCGAGTCTGGGCGGCTATGAAGTAAAAGCCCGAAAATGAGGATCCGGGAATAGCGAACTCTCACAATCGCTCTCAAAGAAAAATACCGGGGCAGCGCGTCGCAAGCACACCGAGATACGTTTTCCATGTACGCACACGATGAAACTTGAGATACTGACTGCAGCCCGCCGGAATGCCGCTGCAACGGACAAATGCGCGATAGGCATCATGATCAAAACGCCCCGAAACGGCTTTTCGAAAACCCGCCTTTCTCCTCCGTTGTCGTTGGAAGAAGCAGCAAGTATCAGCCGTTGCTTCCTAAAAGATACAAGCGCTGCGATCGAAGCCTTAAGCCACGAAGATCCTTTGGTGGTGGGTGTCGCGGTTTACACGCCGGTGGGATCCGAGGCTGATCTTGCGAAGCTTTTACCATCAGGGTTCAAAATGATCGCTCAACGTGAAGCCAGTCTTGGCGCGCGCTTATTAGGCGCAATCCAAGATTTATTCTCCGTCGGATTCTCCTCGGTCTGCCTGATAGACTCTGATAGTCCCACGCTTCCGTTTCATTACTTGCGCGACCTGTCAGCTTTTCTCAAAGAACCTAAGGACCGGATGGTCATCGGTCCATGCTGGGACGGAGGGTACTACCTCTTGGGGCTGCGGCACGCGCACACCAGGCTTTTTGAAGACATCACCTGGAACACAGACCGGGTTTATGATGAGACCATCGAAAGAGCGAAGGAGATCAACTTGCCGGCCATCACACTGCCTTCTTGGTACGACGTGGATGACCGGTTCTCGCTGAATCGACTGTTATCTGAGCTGTTCCCAGAACACGCAAATGAGGCGGTGCCACAAGGTTCACCCGCTCCGTACGCCAAAGAATTCCTGCGTCAAATTCTGGTAGGAGAAGGTACCGGGCGCATCTGGCCTCAGGCGTCAACCTCGGTGCGAGCGGTATGAGTGAAGAGTTGATCTCTTGCCAGCAACCAATCCGCTCGACTGAAAAGCAATCGCTAGTGACCCTTATCGGACTCTGGGCTCTGCTGTTGATTATCGAGCTGAATACCTTTGGGCCACATCGTCACAACCGCTTCTACTCGGAACTGTTCTTGCTATTGATTTCCGGGATTCCTTTCGTTTTTGCGGTCTGGTGGACGTTCCGGCGCAAGAAATTTCCAGCAAACACACTCTTAATCATTTTGCTTGGGGGTGCGCTGTTCCGATTGATCCTTGTGCCACTCGATCCACCCCGGCTCTCAACCGATATTTATCGTTATATCTGGGATGGACGGCTTCAGGGAGCCGGCATCAATCCATATCTCTATGTGCCGGTCGATCCCCGGCTCGCCGGGCTACGCGACGATTCCATTTATCCAAACATTAACCGCAAAGAATATGCACACACGATCTACCCACCGGTAGCGCAAATCTTCTTTTTCGTTGTGACGCGGGCGACGCAGAGCATTCCCGGATTCAAAGGGGTGGTCGTGCTGGTAGATCTTGTCACGGTGGGATTGGTGGCGGCCACTCTGAGAGCGATCGGTCAGCCAGCGGAACGAGTGATCGCCTATGCGTGGCATCCGCTACCAATCTTCGAATTTGGTGGTTCGGGGCATATCGATGCGCTTATGATTTGCTTCATCGCCCTTGCCCTGTTCGCACGCGCGCGTCAGAAATTTGGGATCGCCGGATTCGCGCTTGGAGCTGCAACGCTAGTCAAATTCATTCCTGTCATTCTGCTTCCAGCTATCTACAAGAGATGGGATAAGAAGCTGCCAATCGCTTTCGCGATCACTTTCGTCGTTTGTTATCTTCCTTATGTGCTCGGTGCCGGCACTGGTATTCTTGGGTTCCTGCCGCAATACGCAAAAGAAGAAGGGCTACAGAGCGGCGCGCGCTACTATCTGCTGGTCCTGATCGATTATATATTAGGATGGTGCGGGGTCGTGCACGATTTGCCGCCAGCCGTTTTTGCTTCGATGGCGCTGACCGTTCTCGGTGCGATCGCCATTTGGGCATTTTATCGACAGCCCCCTTTCGGAAGCGAAAACAGCGAAACGCACCGGCGCTGGATCTTTTCTGGGTTCGTCCTTGCGCTCGCGTTTACGACCCTGCTTTCTTCGTACTATCCTTGGTACTATGCCTGGCTAGCTCTTTTCCTCTGTTTCGTTCCCAATTCCGCCGCGTTGGCCCTGACGTTAATCACTTGGCCTCTTTACCGCTCCCTCTTCGACCAATCGGCGGACGACCTCTTTCGATTCCAATCTCGGGTTTTTCTCCCGTTCTTTGCCCTCCTCGGCCTGACCTGGATCTTACGCAGACGCGGCTTAAGAACAGCGACGAATAGCTAACAGCAACTCATGTCATTATCTCCTCAAGCAAAACGAGCATTGGTCACTGGAGGTGCTGGACTCATCGGCTCGCACATCGTCGATCTGCTGCAGGCGCAAGATTGGTCAGTCCGCGTTCTCGACAACCTCGAACCGCAAACTCACCGGGATGGCAAGCCGCCTTGGTTGCAAGCAGCTATTCAGAACGGAGCAGAATTCGTGGAGGGCGACATGCGCGACCGAGAAGTCGTCGAGTCGGCGCTGGATGGAATCGACGTGGTGTTTCACGAGGCAGCTTACGGCGGTTATATGCCCGAAATCTCAAAGTATGTGGCAGTAAATAGTCTCGGAACAGCGCAGTTGCTCGAAATTGTTCGGGAGAAAAATCTCGGAATCCGAAAAATCATCGTTGCGTCATCGCAGGCGGTTTATCCGGAAGGGACGGGAGAATGCTCCCAACATGGCCTGGTCTTTCCTGGGTTGAGGCCGGTCGAGCAGCTTCGGCGCGGCGACTTTTCGGTCCGTTGCCCGGCATGTCAGAGTCCGACAAAATCGGTGCCGACACCGGAGTTTGCGCCGCTCGGAGGCGAAACGGTTTACGCAATCACAAAGTTGGATCAGGAAAAACTCGTGCTCACTTGGGGAAGGCAGGTTGGCATTCCGACGGTGGCATTACGCTACTCTTGCACTTTCGGTCCGCGCCAATCGATATTTAATCCGTACACCGGCGTCATTGCCATCTTCTGCACGCGGTTACTCAACAATCTACCGCCAGTGATTTACGAAGATGGAGAGCAAACTCGTGATTTCAGCTTTGTAGAGGACATTGCTCGGGCCAATCTTCTCGCCGCAACTTCGGACCAGTTAGACGGAAAGGCCGTGAATGTCGGAAGTGGTCGAGCGACGACCATCAAACGCGTAGCGGCACTGATTTCCGATGCACTGCAAATACGGCTCGCGCCGATCATGAATCGCGAGTTTCGACCCGGCGAAATGCGGCATCTGATATCCGATACGACTGTGATTCGGAAGGCTGGTTACACGCCGGCAGTTAGCCTGGAAGAAGGGATCGAACGCTATCTCGCGTGGATTCGCCGACAGGGTAGCATCAAAGATTATTTCGCGGCTGCGGAACTTATTCTTCGGAAAAAGGGCATTCTCCAGAAGGTCAACACCTGAGCAGTCTGGATCACTCATGGTCTGCTTAGTCATTCCCGCGTTGAACGAAGCAGAAGTCATTGGCGAAGTCGTTCGCTCGGTTCCGCGTACCGTCGTCGACCAGATCATAGTCGTTGACAATGGAAGTACGGATGGCACCGCTCAAGCCGCCGAAAACGCGGGCGCAACGGTACTCAGCCAGCCGATTCGAGGCTACGGTAGAGCCTGCCGGGCAGGCATGAACGCAGCGGTGAAATCAGGCGCCGATATCGTCGTCTTCGTTGACGGCGACGGCAGCGACTGTCCGGAATTTATGAGCGAATTGGTCCGGCCGATCCAGGAGAACCGCTTTGACTTTGTGATCGGCTCGCGAACGCGTGGGACACGAGAACTAGGAAGTCTGAATGCGCAGCAAATTTTCGCGGGCCACTTGGCCGGCCGGTTACTGCGCTTGCGTTATGGTGTGAATTTCACCGATATGTCTCCTTTTCGCGCGATCCGCTCGGAGCTGCTGGCTTCGTTGCCCATGCGAGAGGAAACCTACGGCTGGAACCTGGAAATGCAGATGTTGGTGGCACAGAAGCGGGCCCGTATCTTGGAAATTCCTGTGAATCATCGCAGACGCCGTGGTGGTGTCTCCAAAGTTTCCGGCACTTTCAAAGGAACGATTCTCGCGACATTCCGTATCGCCGCAACGTTCTTTCGCGTCGCCTTCGCTTCGCGAATAGCCGATAGCCAATAAATCGCAAACACTTGATCGACGTATCCTGAAATCTCGGCTATTGGCTATTGGCTATCGGTTATCGGCTATTCGCGAAGCGACGTGAGAACAAATCCATTTTCCGACGCGCTGGAATTCCTTACTCAGGGTGACTGGACGAGCTATGTTTTTGGGCTACTGACGATTGCCAGCATTGTAATTGCAGCAGTCAATCTTCGACGCGACTCAAGTCAGCGCTCAGTTCTGCACCTGTGGAATTGGCTGGCCCGATTTTTTATCGGCGCATTGTGGTGGCAGCAGTCCTTGTGGAAGCTGCCCCCCACTTATACTGATAATCCTGACGGCTCCGGTGGTCTGCGGTACTGGATGGGCGAAATGGCAAAGTGGGCCAGTACCGGGCTGCAGCGGCACTTCGTAAAGGACGTGGTGCTTCCTCATTTCTACTTCTTCGCACCACAAGTCTACTTCTCAGAGGTACTGATCGCTGTCACGCTGATCCTTGGAATATTCGGCCGGTTGGGAGCCTTCCTAGGAACACTGATGGCCATCAATCTTTGGCTGGGCCTCTATCGTTCCCCGGCCGAGTGGCCTTGGACATACTTCTTCCTCATTGTTGTCCAGATCATGCTCCTGGTTCAACGACCGGGACGCAGTTTGGGCTTGGATGCTATCCTGCTGCGACACAAGCAGGAGTCTTCCGACCACGGTTTATGGGGCCGGCTAGTGCGATTCCTGTCGTAAATTCTATGCTAAGTCCGGCTCATCCATTCTCCCGCATTCGCCGGGTTGCTTTATTATTCGTTCTTCTTGCCGTCCCGCCGGCTGTATTCACATCAGTCGCGTCAATTCCGTCACCGGCTGTCCATCCGCGAAGCACCGATATCATCCACCGACCCACCAGCCAGCCTTACACAGGGGATCTGTCGGCTTTTGAAGACCCCAAACGAGATAAGAACTTGCAGGTCAACAAGGTCATGGACTTGCTGGGAATACACACCGGGTCCGCAGTTGCCGACATCGGTGCCGGTTCCGGCTGGTTTAGCGTACGTGCCGCACGCCGGGTGGGAAGCAGCGGTCGGGTCTATGCCGTCGACATCAACCGGTCCTACCTCGATTACATCCGCGATCGCGCCCAAAAGGAGAAGCTGCCTAATATCCGCACCATCTTGGGCAAGAGCGATGACCCTCGGCTGCATCCGAACAGTGTCGACGCGGTGCTCCTCATGAAAACCTACCACGAAGTGGCGCAGCCCATCGTGCTGTTGCGGCACGTCCGAGCCGCCATGCGTGCTGGCGCCCGGCTAGGAATCATCGATCGCAACGGCCGCGGCGATGATCATGGAGTGAATCGCGACGTGGTGATCGGTGAGGTCGAAAGGGCGGGCTTTGTGTCGGTCGCGGACTATGGTTTCGTCAAGCCTGATGGTGCCGACTACTTTCTTATCTTCCGGCCTTAGCTGACCGCCCCCGAACAACAAGCGCCGCGATTTGATTTCGATGGAAGCCGCCTTACGATTAACAGTATAAATCCAAGGATGAATCAAAAGCAGGTCGAAAGCTTGGCGGATCGTGAGCCAATAGCGTATGGGAACCAAAGCGAACATCGAGCTCGACGCCGGCGTTAAATTGTTTGCCAGCGGCCTGCTGCCCGAGCTTATCGCTGCGCTGCGCCGATGTGGCCCGGGCGATCTCCTGGCGGTCATTAGCAGCGAAGAGGGTCTCGGCGCGGACCTTGAGACTTGGTGCCGCTTCACGCGCAACACCTTGGTCGATACGACTGTTGAGGCGGGCCGCATGCGGTGGGTGATTCGGTGCGGAGAGGCGCCGGCGAATGCCGACTCCGATCGCCCCATCGGCTCGCGCCTTTGGCTCTACACGAATTTCGACTGCAACTTGCATTGTGACTATTGTTGCGTGCGTTCCTCGCCCAAAGTCCCGCGGCGGGAGCTTGGCCTCGCACGCATACAGCGGATCGCCAGCGAAGCAGCCGAACTTGGCGTCAACGAAATTTTCGTGACCGGCGGCGAACCCTTTCTGCTTGCGGACATCGGCGACATCCTGGCTGCGTGCGCCGCCACTGCGCCGACAACGGTGCTCACCAACGGCATGCTGCTCGCGGGGCGGCGGCTCCAAATGCTCCGTTCATTGCCGAGCGATCGCCTGACGCTGCAGATCAGCCTCGACAGTCCAACGCCCGAACGGCACGATCGCCATCGTGGAGAGGGCACATGGGTGCGGGCATGGAAGGGTATTGAGCGCGCTCGCGCGGAAGGGTTGCGGGTGCGACTGGCAGCGACCGTCTCCACTGACCATGAGGCCGATGAGTTCCGTTGCTTCCTCGATGCCCAGCGGATCAGCGAGGAGGACCGGGTGATCCGCCGCATCGCGCTGCGGGGTTTCGCCGTGGAGGGCGTTGCACTTGCGCGCGCCGATTTGGTGCCTGAGATCACCATAACAGCGCAAGGCGTCTACTGGCATCCAGTAGGGGCCGAAGACGCCGACCTGCTCGTCACCCCCGATATCTTTCCGCTCGCCCAGTCGTTTGCTGCGGTACGTCGCGCCTTCGAGCGCGAAAGCGAGCATCGGCGCCGATTGGCGACGATCTTCAATTGCGCGTGAAGACAGTAGCCGCACCCCGACTAGGCCAAGCCTACGTCGCGGCCGCACTCCATAGAAGCGTTAAAACCTAGGGCGCGCCGTAGCCTGCGAAGGCGGCTTCAAGCTGCGAAACATCGACAACTTTCGCAGCTAGAAGCTGCTACTTTACCGCTGCGCTTCGCGTGTTATTGATCCCAAGCGGCTCAGCGCCGAACTGCTTTCATGCGCCAGCCGACGTGGCTGTCGGGCGGTTGAAGAACCCCTGTTGCGCAGACGCTTGCCTGAGAGAGTCGTACCCATCAAGATGCGGCGGCTCCCAGCGGCGGAGCCCCTCGGCATCGAGCACGGCGCGATGGCTCGGGTTGTCGTAGCTCATCCCGGAGAGGGCTTCGGCGAACCGTTGCTCCAATGACGGGTCGAGATCGGGCCGAGCAGTGAACATGCAGTGATTGTAGGGCGGCGACGTCCAGATCTCAGTCAGCGCGCCCTCCGGCACCAAGCGCTCGGTACGCAACCTCTTCCAGAACGGACTGCCGATCGCGCCGGCATCGGCGCGGCCGTCGAGGACCGCTCGGACGACCTCGACCTCGCTCGTACCAGTGTCCCCATGCTTGCCGAGATCGCTGTTGAAGCGCAACGTGCGGTACTGCTGTCCCTCGACCAGGCCTTCCCGCTCCAGAAAATGGACCGGGAGAATCGCGGCATGGCCGCTGTCGCGGCTGCCGAGCGCCAGGGTGCGATTTCTAAGATCGCCAAGCGCAACGATCGGACCCCCACTGACCGCGACGATCTTCGTCGTCCAGGCGATATCGGTGTCACGCATGGCGACCGGCCGGCATCGATGGTTACTCCATGCGTCGGCCTGTAGATATGCAAGGTTCGTATTCCACGCGATGTCGATGCGCGGGGTAGGGTCGTTAGGCGCCGCGAGCAGGGCGCTTACCTGCGCCTCGTAACTCTGGAACAGGACGATCTCAACTGACAGACGCACCTCTTCGTGAAAGTAGCGTCGCATGCCTTCCCAGATCGTGACTACTTTCGGATCGTATGCGACGGCCCCTACCCAGATTGTTCGGCTCATGATAGCTTTCTCGTTAGAATGAGTTGCGACCGAATGCAATCATCCGGTTGCTGGTGATTCGTCAGCTCATCCGCTCCGCTGATTTGTGTGCGTGCGGTCAGAAGAGCGGCATTCCCAGGACCGCCCTTGCGATGAATTCTCGCAGGACGTCGCCCGTCGGCGCCATCACGGCGCCCGCATGAGCATCGCGGAACAGTCGCTCGATCGCCATGCGTTTTGAGAACGCCGCACCCCCGCACACCCGCATCGCCGTTGAGGTGACGCCGATGGCTATTTCGCCTGCCGCGGCTTTGGTCTCGAGCACGCGTAGCAGCGTCGTATCCCGAGGCCGCTCGAGGTGCTCAACCAGGTCGTCGACGCGCGCCGAGAGGCCATCGGTGTCGATCTGCATCGTTGCGAGCTGCGCGCGCAACGTCGGTAAGCTCTCTCCGAGGCTCTGGCCGAGATGCTCGAACCGAGCGCTTTTGAGATGCGCTGCCGTTGCTGCAACCACGGCGCGACAGAGACCTAGCGCCACGGCCGCTGTCCCCAGATTGAACTGCGGGAGCACCACGTCCAGCATCGCCTGAAAACCTGCGCCGTCCTCTGTGAGCTGGAGCCGGGACGGCACCTCGCAGTCATCGAGCATCATTGGAGCGGAAGCGTTGGCCCGTAGCCCCAGGCCGTCCCAGGAGCCTTCTACTGACAGCCCGCGTACGCCTGCTGGAACAAGGTAAAGCGTCGAATCGGTAGGACCTGCTCCTTCGGGTGCGAGCGACGAGACCACATAACTTTGCGCGCAGCCAGCGCTCGTGACCCACGACTTCTTTGCCGTAATATGCACGCTCGTGCCGTTCCGGCGCGCGCGCGAAACAGGCGCCCAGAAGTGACTGCGCGACCCGGACTCACTGAAGGCGAGAGTGGATAGATGCTCGCCGGCGGCAATCTCTTTCAGCATCTGTGCAACGGCGGCGCCTGGTCGAGCCGCGGCGATCATCGCGGCGGCGCAGATATGCATCACATAGACCATCGCGACCGATGCATCCGCTTCGGCAAGTGTAGCAGTGACAGCCGCGAATGTGCCTGGGCCGAGGCCCGTACCGCCGAACTCCTCCGGTAGCATCAGCCCAAGAAACCCGGCTCGCCCCAGCGCATCAACAGCCTGGGTCGAGAACCGACCCTCCTTATCGTTCTGCCGGGCGGCCGGGGCTAGCACATGATCGGCTATCTCTCTTGCTTTCGAAAGCGCTGTCTCATGATTCATGGTGCCACGATCTACTTTGTGTCGCGGGGTAAAGCGTCGCACAAAAGCGACTAACAATCGACTCAGGGCTTAAATCGAGCGACACCAAAGTCTCTTACATAAGGCACGGGTTAATTCCAGTCGCATTCTTAAATTTTACCAATTCTTTCCTGGGTTTTAGATCGCTCTTATAATCCAGAATCCAGAATCCAGAATCCAGAATCCAGAATCCAGAATCCAGAATCCAGAAGCTAGGAGCGGTAGCGGCGACTGTCCGATCACGGCCTAAGGATTCGGCTGACCTGAAGACCCCGCCGAAGTTGCTCGGGTCAACAACCAGAAAACCGCAGTCGCCATCGTGGATGTTCTCGAGTAAACAGAAGAGCCAGCAGTCAGGCCGTCTCACCTTCGAGATTCCAGCTCCTAACTCCTAGCTTCTATGGTTTTCATTGTGCGCCAAAACAGTTTTTTTTGGCGCACATGATTGATCAGATCTTAATCGCTGTCATGATCTCGGTCCGTGAGGCCTAACGCGTGCGTGAGGTCATTAACGGCCGGATCTTGGTCGCGCGAAGATAGCGGGGCGAGATGGAAGCGCCGTTCAATCAGTTTCAAGATCGAGACGGTCTCATATTCCGTATTGTCGATGCCGCCATGTTTAGTGAACGGCGAGATTATGATTGCGGGAACGCGCACACCGACACCCCAGCCGTCCGTTCGCACCGGCGGAACGACATGATCCCAACGCCCGCCGTTTTCATCGTAAGTGATGATGATTACAGAACTCGACATCCAACCGGCTGCGATCGGTGCTGTCCAGGGCGGGGTCGCCGCTGCGACCAGCCATTGGTGGTTGAGGAAGGAGCCACCGTAGGCCGAGTGAAAGAAATTGTCGCATAGGGGGGGTCGCTCAAGACCCTCAAACGCTAATCCATCGATGTGACGTTCCGGTTACGGTCCAGTTAAATCCTCGGGCAAAACGCAATCTCCTATTTAGCTTTCCTTTTGCGGGCGCATCCCTTGGTAAGAGCGGCAAAACCGATTTCCCGGAGGCTCCGCAAATCTCGAGTCAAAGTGGTGCACTAGTTTGAGCCGAACTGAATGATGAGTCCGCCCACGATGATGACCGCTAGTCCGAACCAAGTGGTTAGCTGAATCTGTTCTCGAAACAAAAACTTACCAAAAAGGACACCGAACAGTGCAAACACGGCAACGTATACCCCGAAAATCTTGGAGAAATCCCAATCGATCGAATTCACGATCAGGCCATATCCTCCGAGCGTGGCGGCGCCCAGGAACATCAAGATGATATTGTTATTCTTAATACCCATTCGGATCACGGCGTCTCCTCCTACCTCAAAGATGGCAGCCAGCGCAAAAGTTACCCAAAGAATTAGTGGCATGTTGCGGATCAGAATAACTTGAATCAACCGGGTCTAAAGAGCTTTCTCTCGAGCTTTTTGGCGGGCAAATCCCTATGGTAGCATCTCGCTTACTCGTTCAAATCCTATGGTTCTTTACGATTCAGAGAAATTAGGTCGATCGCTCCTTTTGCTGCCAGCGTGCGGCTTCATCCTCTCATTGTTATTTCTGGTTCTTTGTACATCGATTGACACCGAGGCGGCTACCTTTGCGCGTGATGCTAAGACCGAACTCAGTGTTGATCCGCCCGGTTCCCCCGATGCGAGCGGCATTTTCGGCTTGGCTTATTTCGCCGATTCGCTGGGCGAAGAGGATTTTGATTTCAGCGGTAACCTGAAGTTGGATGGAAAGCTTTATCGACTAGAAGAACCATCGGACCAGAAAACTAATGCCGGGGTTTTCATCGAAGGAGATCTGGAGGGTGAACAAGTGGAAGTCAAGACATCTGGGCTGACCGACTGGCGAAAGAAGGAGCATGACCTTAGCGGTACCTACCGGAAATTATCGAACACCGAGTTGCAGCAGCGAGCACAACAGCGCTACGACGCGACAGATACCTGGCTGAACGAAGTTTACCAGCTGGCCAAGAAAAAATTAGCTACCGGCTCTTTTGCCGATCTGAAGAAGCGTGAGGCAAATTGGATCGAGTATCGGGATTACTTTGCCGACCAAAGCGCTGGGATCAATGCCAATGTCGCGTCTTTGCCGGAAGAGGTTGCTCGGTTGCAAACTCTTCGAGACCTAACAATGTCCCGCATCAAGTTTGTCCGCGGCTTACTTAACGATAGCCTACCTGCCGGTATTAGTGCCGAATACCACGACGAATACGGTGGCGAGCTGGATTTGGAAAACGGAAACCACGAGATCAAATTTCGTTTAAGCGTGGTTCGCGGTCCAACCTTGCATACCGGAGATGCGAGTGGGCGCGTTCTTCTAAAAAATGGAATTGGGGTCTATCGAGATCCGGATCCACCGAAAGGCGAGCCGCCAGCAGAAATCAGGTTTCACATCCTGGACGATCGGCGCGTTGAGATCAAAGCACATAATGACAGTTATATGCATGGCGCTCGCGCCTACTTTGACGGTGTTTATTTCAAATCCGGTCCGCTAAACGAATCGATCAAGGTAGATTGATGCAACGTGAGACAGTGAACACCAGCGAACGTCAGCGAACGACAACGAAACGCTCACAATTGACAACGAACGTCAACAAGTGACCGCGGCGCTGTTGTTCATTGACGTTCGTTGGCGCGCGTTGCATCGAGCCCCACCGATCTGCCGGGAAATCCTGCTGCATCGAAGTATTTTGTTTTTCCGACGAGCTGGTAATTCAACTTCGTTACTTGACCGTTACCCGCCGGCTCTGACTTTATCGATTTTGTTTCGAACGCGACGTTTTCAGGTCCGCCCTTCAACGCTTCGCTTAGAATGCGACCTTCGAGGCGGCCATGTACAGGAAGCTCCAGCTTCAAAATGTGTGCGAATGTTTTGGCCAAATCGACGTTGCTGACCGGTGCCGGATCGGCAAAGTGTTCCTTAAAGTCCGGACCGAAAGCGATCATGCAGTTAAGCGTGTCGGCTCGATTGAAGCTGCCATGCATCCCTTGTCCTTGCTGCAAGGCAGTGTCGCAGAGAGTAACTGCGTTCATCAGTGGATTGGCAGATTCGGTAGCGAAGCTCCGGAAATTGATGACCAAGGCGGGAGTGGGTAACACGCCGATCCCTTTCAAGTTGATGTCATCGAGAGTTAAGGCGCCTTTGATGGGGCCGTAATCTGGATCGATAAACAGCCCGCTCACATAATCTTGCGCAGCGAGAAACTCGACCATCTTTTCGAGCAATTGCGGATCCTTGGTCGGTAGATAGACCAAATCGGAGCCGCCGTTCGCGGCAACGACTACTTTCGCGTCAGCCGGCGTCAAAGCACCCGTACCACCAATCAAACCGTCCCCGGACGCCGGTCGCTGTTCAGATGTGTCGCTGTTTGGGGATTCCGGGTTCACGGGTTTATAGCTCTTTTTGTCATCGATGCTGACGATCTTGTCGGGGTCGAATAGCGGCAGATTCAGAAAGTGTGCGAGATCGATGGCGACGAACCCAGGCGGCAAAAATCCGGTTGGTACCTCCTGGCGTCCGGTGGTGTCCTTGTAGATGTGTGAAGCCGCGTAGCTCTCGACCAGGTCTTTTCCATCGGCATCGAGTTCGTGTTTGCTGATGGTGGAGAAACCGTGATCGGAAGTGACGAATAGATCGGTCTCTGCTGCCAGCGCAGGGGTACTGCGAATGAAATCAAGAATTTGCTTGAGATTTGCGTCAGCGTTTTTGATGGATGCCACGGAAGTGGGACCGTTGATACCGGGTCGCAGCTGGTTGAGGCTGTCGCCCTGGTTATGTTGGGTGCCGTCCGGATCTCGACTCCAGAAAACGACAACGAACGATTTGCCCGATTTGAGGAAACTCGGTAGAACCGCTTTCGTGAGTGCGTCAGCGAAGAATTGTTGCTGTTTCAAATTCGGCGACAACGTTCCGGGCTTGTCGCTGTTCCCCGGGCTGCCGTTGTCCCCCTGAGTTTTGGGATACCCGTTGGCGCGATCAGGAGCGATCACATCGAGTCCGGCATCTTTGAGTTCCGCGACGATTTTTGGATCGAGTGGGATACCACCATCTTTGCCAGTCGTATCGTCGATAATGACCGTCTCAGGGATCGGAACCGAACCATTTTTTGCGCACCCTGCGGCGATGTCTTGAATCAGCGTTGGACCAAGCTTGCCGATTGCGGCGGTCGCGAACCCGTGCTTGCGGGCTAGCGCCAGCAAGGTCTCTTCGTCCAGAAAATTACAAAGGAAGTGTTCGTCAATACAACCAAGCACCGCATCGTTTTCAATAAATGGTGTTTCGGTATTTGCGACTTGGATTCCATTTCGCTGCGGGATGGGGAACCCCACGTAGAGGGTGTTACTGAAGTCACCGGTATCGCCCAGATAATGGCCAGTCGCAATCGCGGAAGCGTTGGGCGTCGTAAATGTCGGGAAAAGTGCATGACTGTTCTGGAAATCGACTCCGAGTTGGCGCAGCGTGTATAAGGTAGGGGCATCGCTCCGATTCACCGAGCCATTGCGAAGTCCGTCTGCAACAAAAATGATGACGTTGCGGCCAAGCGCTTCGCCAGCAAATAAAACCATCGCGGCAAAAATCAGCGCGGTGCTACGATTCTGAAAACGTTGACGGGGGCACGGTTCAAACGGTGAGAAAAAGTTCATCGGCGATAGGAGTGCGGTTTCGGCTCTCAGTACCATTACCTCAACCGCGACGATCAAAACAAATAAGTGCTAGACTGTAGCGATTTTGTAACACTAATGCCATCCATCTGTGGCGGCCTTCCCTCCGACCTGGGTTCAGCCAAATGGCGTGTCGCATCAATATTCCACGTGACCGGCAACTGAACCCGACTAGATTTTGGTTTAATGCGTAAAGCGATTTCTCAGAAGGTGAGCGTCGGTGAACAACAAGCACGTGAGCTGGGTTTTCCGGTGCAAGATGAGAAGCTAAGGGTCTTTCTAAAAAGTCTCAAAGACTAAATCCTGTTCTGCGCAGCCCGAAAAGAAGCGAAGCCTTACTCCATCGGCTCGCGAAAAAGCTCGCGGAGCTTCCGTTTGGCTGCAGTGAGCACTTTCTTGCCTTTTTTAGTGGCAGAATACTCGCGCCAAGCGCGCTTCCCCTCTCGTTTCACTTCGACGGAGAGATAGCCTTTCTTTTGGAGGCTATGCAGTAGGGGATAGATCGTGCCAGGACTCATCTCATAACCGTGCCGTCGAAGCTCTTCAATCATCCAGAAGCCCACCAAAGGCTCTTGCGCTGCGTGGTAGAGAATGTGTAGCCGGATAAAACCGCTCACAAACTCGCGGTGATCAGGCTTGTTGCTGGGTTCTCTGAGTGGGGCTTTTCGACGCATTCGGGCAATCCGCAACTTGTGATCTTGACTTACAACCAAGAGGCACTTCAAGTGCAATCAGCTCTTTGATATCGGCCTTCGTTATTGACAAGCGTTAGCGCTCAGGTTGAGTCAAGGAGGTCTAATTGTGGTTCAGGATTTCGCTCACCCCGAGTGACGTCCTGATTTTGTTCCAGGAGGATCTGCGAACTATGAGAGAGCAGGAAGACAAGCGTTTTTCGCGGCGGCAGTTCTTGCTGACGAGCG
>DATNNZ010000564.1:0-10103 GCA_035601575.1 Chthoniobacterales bacterium | reverse complement strand
TCTGTGCCGCACCGGAGGAGAGTTCGAGCCGAACGCCACCGGATTCCAGCGGAATGCATTTCCGCACCTTTTCTTTCCAGTGAAAAACGATTCCGCTGCGTTGAAGCGCACCCGCCAGTGCCTGGGAAACCTCCGCATCCAAAAAAGGAAGCAGGACATCGCGTCCGTCGAGGATATGGACCTCGGCGCCGAGCGCATTGAAGGTGCACCCGTATTCAGCGCCGATCACACCGGCCCCGACGACCGCCAGAGTCTTGGGAATGCGGTCCAGCTTCAGGATCGTATCGGAATCGTAAATTTCGCCGTGACCGAAAGGAAAAACGTCGGGATGAACCGGCGAGGAACCGGTGGCGATGAGGATCTTTTCACCGCGCAACTGGATCTCTCCGCCGAGAGAGGAAGGGTCTTCTTTCCGATCTTCCGAACCCAGATTGACCCGGATCGTATGCGCGTCGAGGAAGGTGCAAGTTCCGCAATAAATCTCCGCCTTGAGCACCTGCAACCTCTGCGTGACACTCGCGTGAAAAGCGTCCTTCACGTGTTCTTCGTGGCCGAGAAAATCGGCGACGGTAACTTCCCGGCGTAGCGAGAGATCGACTCCGTAGAGGTTGCGCGACTTAAGACCGGACAAGGCCAGCGCCGTTTCGCGGAGCGTTTTGCTGGGCACCGTTCCCGTGTTGATCCCCGCGCCGCCGATCTCCTGATGACTGTCCACCAGCGCCACGCTTTTGCCGGAACTCGACGCTTCCGTCGCCGCGGTGAGGCCGGCAGGACCGCCCCCTATCACCACCAAGTCGTAAGTTTTCAGATCGTTCGTCATTATGTTAGCTTATGCGCTCACGGAATTTTGAACATCAGCGGGAGAAACATTTCTCTCCGGCATCAGATTCTGATCCATTTATGCCCGACACGATCGCCTCTCTTAGCGCGACCATCTTCGAGAACGAGCTTGGCCTGAAATTGTTCATTAGAAATCCCAGGCGAGTTGAGCTGACCGAAGGCGGACGCGGTTTTCTCGTGGAAGCCAGACGGACTTTGGTCAGTGCGCAACAGACCATCGCTCATGCGCACGAACTTGCCAGCGGCGAGAGAGGTCGTCTCTCCATCGGCGCTCTCATTCCGTTGACTTACGCATTCTTAAACGACGCGCTGACCCGGTTCCGTGAGCTTTTTCCACTCGTCGAACACGTCTAACAGTTTAATCAGCATGATGACCGCCGGGCGCGGCGTCCTTTTATATCCGAGAATTGGCCTCTGCGGTCGCAACCTGGCCATCAACTTTCACGTTTTGCAGGAATCTAAGCGCCAGTTCGAATTGTACGTCATTGGAAAAAAGAATTCCGAACCAGCGGCTACGGTGAACAACTCTGTCAAAATTCTTTTTGAGGCGGTACAGCGCTTGCCAGGTACGGAGGCGAAACACATGAGCGGCGAAGCGCATGAAGATTATTTCTTCAAGGGATCACCTGCATCTGTCGAAGATTTTTGAAAAACTTCGAAAACATTTCCTCGGTATCTATGCAGTCGTGAAATCCGGCGTGCCGAGCCTTGATGGTGCTCGTGATGTTGTCGTATTCCATGAGACGGAGAACGGCGTCAGCGAAGGGCCACGAGGAAAGCTGTTCATAGGGTAGAGGCTGCAATCCATGCTTGCGGACAATAGCTTCCCATACGGGCTTCTTGTCGGCCATATACACGGTAAGAGGCGTCGGGATAGGATCGGCCGCCGGCATGTCGAACATCGCGGCGATGCGCGGCCAAAGATATTTCCAACGGAAATAGTCGCCGTTGGTGATGTTGAAAATCTCGTTCTTGGCCGCCTCGGACTGGCCGGCCCACGTAGTCGCCTTGGCGAGAATCTCTGCCGACGTGATTTGATACAAAATCCCATAGCTCTTCTCCGTGCCCGGAAACCTCAGCGGGAGGCCAAGTTCCTTTGAAATGGTGGCGTAGACAGCAATCGACATCCCAAGATTCATCGGGTTGCCTAGACCAAAGCCAGTTGTCGCTTCCGGGCGCAGCGCGGTCCAATGCCACGCCTTCCCCTGTTGTCGCTCACGGAGAAAGTCCTCCTGGTCGTAATAGAAGTTCGGCGGCATGAGCCGCGGATCGTCTTCCCGGGCGGGCGTCTTAAAGGGGCCCAGATCGGCGCCATAGGCCTTTCCGCCTTGATAGAACGCGACGTGTCGCAGCGAGGGAGAAGTCTTTTCAATGACATCGAGCAGGTTCTTCAGGATGGCGACATTGACCTCGCTCCGTTCGATCGCAGTCGGCTTTTCGATATAAGCGCCGAATACGATATGGGTGATCCCCGGGATCTTTCCGAACTTTCGTTGCAGACCGTCCCGGTCGAGCAGGTCCCCGCTGATCGCTTCTACGCCCGCCGGTAACGGCGCGGAGCGGCGCGACAATCCGTAGACCTGCGTGCCAGGGAGGGAGCTCCAATGCTCGGCGGCGGCCCGGCCGCTCACTCCGTGGACACCTGCAATCAAAACGACGTTCTTCATGGACATCTCTTTTCCTTCCGTTCGTTTGTTGTCTTTTTGACAGTTTTCATAAGACCGTTGTCGGCGCGTAAATCAAAACCCGCATGTCTCAGCTCTCACGCGGTATGTCGGAAGCTGACAAAGCCCACTCAGCAATCTCGTCTTTGCGCATGAAGACGACGCCTTTTTGTTTTTGAGCATACTTGATAAACTCTTCCATCAGTTTAACGCGTCCCGGAATCCCGGATATCCGGTCATGCGTGCTCATCGACATCATCCGACGGTGGGCTACAGCCTCCGCGTAGAGGACATCAAAATCATCCTTCAGATCCTGCAGGTAAGCTTCGTTGGTCGTGGCCGGCGAATCAAAGCGCACGATGTCATTATTACGAATCGTGTAAGGTACGACGGCAAAAGGTTTGCCTTTTACCGTCACCGTGAACGGCTCGTCTCGGCTGATATCGTCAATGTGATAGATGAAGCCCAGGTCTTGAAGAATTCCCAAAGTGTTGGGTGTACCGCGCAGCCAGAACGCGTTGAAACCAATCGGCCGAGTACCCGTAACCCTTTGGATGGTGTCGATGCTGGCCTGATACCCGGCGCGTTCTTGCTCAGGAGTCATGGAGTATTGTGGTTCCCAGGTCTGACCGTGCCCGGCCGCTTCATGTCCGCGATCGACAATCTCTTTCGCCAGTTCCGGGTGTCTTTCGACAGCTTGACCGACCATGTGAGACGTCACCTTAATGCCAACCCGATCCCACAAATCAAGCAGCCGAGGGACGCCTTCCTTAAAACCATACTCATACCACTTCTGCACTGGTAAATCGGAGTATTTCGGGTCAATGGGCGGAAAGGGACTGCCAGCTCCGCGATCCGGTTGAGCGCCGGTTTCAAATTGCATGGAGATCGAGATGACCAGTCGGGCCTGGTCAGGCCAGAAGCTTTGGGTTGAGTTTGTCATAGTGTCCTTTCCTTGAGCGCGGTTCGTGAGGATTGAGTTAATTCCCAATCCAATGGCGGCTGCCGTGCTTGTGGTGATAAACGTTCTACGATTCATTTAGGAGGGTCGCCAAGGCTCGGGCCCATGTTCAACCGGTGCATTATTGGAGAGTTTTCTATAGTATATAGAATCATTTATTTGTCAAACTTTGCAATAACCAGCGCTACAGATGGCGGTCTTTCGCCTGAAAAATACCCACCGCCCAGGACTCCCATCGCCCGACTACGCGAGCTTTTCCGTTCGGATCCGCGCTATCCTTGCATTAAGTATTCCATAGAATATCTTGCCGGAAGCTATGCCCGTCCAAAGACGATCACTCAAAGACCAAGTTAAACAACAGATTCTCGAGCGGATTCTGAAGGGCCGGTATACGCCCGGCCAGCGGTTGCGAGAAGTCGCCTTAGCGAAGGAACTCAATACCAGCCCTATCCCCGTGCGCGAGGCTTTGCGAGAGTTGGAGAGTCTGAGGATTGTCGAGTCAGAAGCGTACAAAGGCGTGCGCGTCCGGCAGGTCACGCCAACTGATTTGGTGGAAGCCTATGAGCTAAGAGCAGTTTTGGAATCTTACGCGGCAGAAAAAGGGGGCCGCAGCTTTAAAGGAAATGGCCAAGCGCTACGCAAACGCTATCTAGCGATGCTGGCCGCGGCACGATCCGGGGATATAGAAGCTTACGTCCAAAACGACATTCCCTTTCATCGGTTAATCGTCGAATCGGGGCAGAATGCCTTTGTTCTTCGTGCTTGGGAAGGACTCGGTTTCGAGATCCGAACTCGAATCTTCCTCGCCTCCAAAGAATTCGACATGGTGCAGATAGCTCAACTCCATGAGCTGATCGTTGAGGCGCTCGAACGGGGCGATGCGAAACGGGCAGCGCAGCTCCTACGAGAACATTCGCTCGGATTCGCTGCTCAGGTCGGAGCTCCACACCGGGACCTCGCGTTGCAAGGTCGCAAGATCAGGAGGGGTTCCCCACACCAAACGGGAAAAAACACCTCTTGAACTATACCGGCTAGAAATCTTGTTTTCCGCGAAGATTCGTGCCTGGTCCGGCGCGCCGCGCTAAAGCAGCATCAGTTGTGCGCGGCGATAACTGGGTTTTGCAAGACATACTGGTAAGGCGGCGGCAAGCTGATTTCGCTGCGACTGCCCAGTTCGAAGCTGGCGTGCAAAGGCCAGTACGGGTCGTCCAACATCGCTCGCGCCAGGAAGATCAGTGTGGCCCGCCCGTTCTGCAGGATCTCCTCCGCAATCTTCGGCTTGGTAATCGAGCCGACTGCCGCGGTTGGCAATTCAGCCTCTTTGAGGACCCGCTCCGCAAACGGAACTTGATAGGCCGTGCGGGCGTCATAACGGACGCCCGGCGCGATACCGCCGGAACTGCAATCAAACAGGTCCACGCCCAACGGCTTCAACCGTTTCGCCAGTTCAACGGTCTGGTCAATGTCCCAACCGCCGCTAATCCAGTCAGAGGCAGAGATCCGCATTGCCAGCGGCCGCGATACAGGCCAGACCGCTCTGACGCGTTTCGTCGTTTCTATCGCAAATCGAATTCGATTTTCGAACGAACCGCCGTAGCGATCGGTGCGCTGATTGGTAATCGGAGAAAGAAAACTGTGTCCCAGATAACCGTGGGCGAAATGCAGTTCGATCAACCGGAACCCAGCTTGCAGAGCACGTTGGGCGGCTGCGACGAAAGCAGCCAGGATCTCTTCAATTTTTTCTTCGGTCAGTTCGTGAGGTATACGCCAAAGTTCGTTGTTCTGGCCACCGAAGGGAATCGGGCTCGGACCAACGGTTTCCCATCCTCCTTCTTCATCGGACAGAGAACGACCCCCTTCCCACGGGCGCATGGCGCTGCCTTTGCGCCCAGCGTGGGCCAGCTGCAATCCGGCCACCGCTCCATAGGCGTGAATGAACTCGGTGATGCGGGACAACATCGGAATGTGTTCGTCAGACCAAACCCCGAGATCCCAGGGAGTAATTCGTCCGCGCGCCTCGACGGCGGCGGCTTCCGTCATCACGAGCCCGGCACCACCAACGGCTCGCGAGCCCAGGTGAACCAGATGCCAATCCGATGCGAATCCATCCTTGGCCCAATATTGGCACATCGGGGAGACCCCGATGCGGTTGCGCAGGCGGACCTCCCTCAATTCCCACGGTGTAAAAAGCAATGGTTTCATAAAATCATTTTCCGTTAACCAATTCGTTTCTTCCACTTTCCACCGCTCTCAGCAGCAACCCTCAAAACGGTAGCGTAGGTTTGACCGCGAAATAGAAGAGCAACGCGACCACGCATTCTGCCAAACCAAGGCCGGCGACCGTAGCAACGTATTGCCCGCCCCCGATCAGTTTTTTTCGCAGACGGAGGGTCCGCCCTACCAGGACGACGAAGGCAGGGACGATCCATTGCAGCCAGGCTAACCCGGGTGGCAGCTCAGCGTAGATCGTACCGTTCAGCAAGAGAAGAAAATGGAAGAGCAGCGTGATCTCGACGAAACCACGACCCAGTGCCGAGAAACGGCGAGCAAAATAGACCCCGGCCACTGCAATCCCGCCGGCGACGGCAAGCTCGGTCAACGTTGCTGATCCAGCGAAGAACAACATGACCGCGGAAACGAATAGCGGGATCGCGAGCAGCAAAGGCGTGCGTAGAGAAGCCGTTTCGAATTCGTTGTGCAATACAAATCGGACGAGGAGGTAGCTAAAGAGGCTAGCGAAGAACCAGAAGCCAAACACCCAGGAAGGCCAACCATTTTGGGCAATTGGCACCAGGGTAACCACGACGCCCAGAGTTGCGCTGGCCAGAGCCGAAATCAGTTGTGCGGCCAAGAAGCGAATGCTCCGAAGAAGCGCCGCGAATAAGAGTACGTACCCAATCCAGTGTTGGCTCTCGCGCGGCGGAAAAGGCCAGCCACCATTTACCCAGGCGCAACTGGCGGCAAGGATGGCGGCAAGTAACCACCAGAGCGCGACTCGAAGTTGTTCGGGTTGTTGAACCAAGAGCCGGCCAAGGAAAATTGATCCAACGAAACTGGCGACTCCAACGGCCAGTAGAAAAGCCAGCTTCGAGATGACTAACGCGTCCATACTCCTGCCCCCCGGCCGAGGTTAGTTATTTGCAGATGCCTTCGACCGCTACGGTCACGCTACGTCGTCTCCCCACGCTGGCAAACCGTAATTCACGCCGTGCCTACTCCGCTTGATCGTGAAATGAATCTCGACGACTGCGGCCCGGAGGGTTTGCGACGAAAATGGCCGGGCGGCTGCCGGACGGTTAAAGATCGATTCAGATATGCCCCTTCCGAACGCCAGTCCGACTCGGACGCCTTCCCGGCGGCCCATTTTGATCGCTACGAAAGACATGTTATTTCGGGGTAGGAGACTAGAAATACTTCCAAAAACCAGCATCAATTGCGATATTTTGAAGAAGCTGAACAAAAATCAGTCGATATGTGAAGCAGGCCGACAGATAGAGCGCTCCCCGTTGCGCAAGCTTCTATAGGAAATATCCGACACAACTGCAAGGAGAGCGCCAGCCACTGACCACAAAATTCTTTTAGGCGCACCTCAATGGAGCGAGCAGAGATCGCCGAACTGTTTTATAACGCTCTCGTTGGTTTGAACGATGTGGAAGAGCTGGATCGATTCCTGTCGCCCAGCGCTCAATGGACCCTCTCGGCGGCTGATCCCCACACGATGGGTGAGGAACCCTCTCCGGATGCTATTACATTTTCCGGGAAGGAAGGTTGCCGACAATTGGCGCGGTATTTCCAAGAGACCTTAAAAGTGTTTGCCGGAGATCTCACCGGCTGTATTAGCCGCCATCAACTGGTTTTCGTATTCGGAACGGTGCGATTGGGTGCGACTGCCCCCGATCGGTTCGCAGAAACTACTATCGCCGCCAGGCTCACATTCGATGGTTCTAAGATCATAAAAGGCCAGATACGGGTTTCCTGGCCGCTAGTCTTTTAAACCTGATCCACGTTTTGCGATGATTTCGCTCTTTCTCGGATTACTGTCGAAGTAATTTGCACTGACAGGACCGTGAGAATCACGTCATAACCGCAACAACTTTTGTGGACCCGTATTTTCCGCCGCAGAAACACGCATTCCGAAGCTTAGTGCATCGTCTCATATGTAGCTGGCTAGCGCTCCGCCCTCCCCAAATAGCGGTAAAGGAGATCGCGCCAAGCCGGCTCATGGATTTTGCGCAATAGCACCCGATTGATCGGTTCGCGTAAAGCACTGCTTTCCCGAACCGCAAATGCATAGAGCTGCGTGTCCAGGCTTAACGGTTGAACGGTGAACTGGCCCGGGTATTGAGTACGAACCACATATCGCAGAAACGGCTCATCGTAGAGAACAGCCTGAATTTTTCTCTTTGCAAGCGCTTTGAATAGTTCGTCGCGTCCGAGAGCCTGGTACTCGATGTGATTTGTCTCGAGATATTGCGCGGTGGAGCTATCCGCGAAAGTGCCTATCTGGATCTGACGGAGGTCGTCAAGACCGCGAACGATGGCGCCTTGGCTTAACCGCTCCGCGGTCAAAATCGAGGCCATCGTCGCCGTGAATGTCGAAACCAGTACTAGGCTGACGAACATCCAAATGACAGCAATCACCCGACCCTTGACGGTCCGCGGGGACATATCCCCGCACCCAACCGATGTCATCGTGCCCGCCGACCACCACACCGCTGAACCGAAGCCTCGCACCGCCTGTCCGCTGCCGCCGAATTGCGAAGGGTTCGCCCGGCGTTCGCAAAGCCAAACCAACAGGGAGACAAAGGCCATGAACACGAGCAAGCCAAAGATGACTCTGAAAATTGCCCACCAGAGGCTGAAGTCAAAGATGGCCGCCAAAAATCGAGTACTCCCAGGCAGGTGCGATGCTGGAACCGCCACGGCAAGATTGGAGGTAAAGTAAGGATGTGTGAAATCGCAGACCTCTTCCCGTGGCGCGGTGACCGTGAGCGGGCCGACGGAGACATCCAGCCAGCCCTGGGCAAGGCCGAAAAAAGAGCCACTAAGGTTCGTCTCGCGAAATTCATATTCGAGACCGAGCTCTTTTGCGATCTGGCGCCACAATTCGACGCTGATACCGGTCCACGATCCATCGGCTTCTCGGATATCGAACGGTGGGCCTTCCGCGAGTCCGACGATAAGCTTTTGCTTGGGAACAGGCGGGAATGGTACCGGAGACGGGAGATTTTCCGGAGGCGGCCCTGCCCGGCTCATGGATAGAGCAAGAGCACACAGAACTATTATGTAAAACGTACCGAGAAACCTCTTTTTCATGCAAATTCATGATAGAAACCTTCTGCCAAACAATCGATCTGTAAGATGCCGAAAAGCGCCTAAGCAAATGGAATCATTGAACGCCAATTTCTGAAGGCTGCGGCTTTTTCTCTCATCGGCAGCGTATGTGATAATGCCAGCGGATGCTCCGTACGCACCCCTTCGGCGAGAGTGTGATTAAAGATTAAGGATGGTTGGGGAGATTTACTCGACTCTAGATTATGTTCCGGAACAGAGTCTTACTGATTAGTGGCTTAAGACTCTGGATAGCGAATGAAGTCTGCCAAGATGGGTGTGAGAAAAAAGGAGCCCAAGATGTTTACCTACAGAGGTTCGACTGCGATGATCACCGGTGCCTCCAAGGGATTGGGTGCGGCCTTTGCTAAAGAGCTTGCGGGCCGCGGTATGAACCTTGTTCTGGTCGCCCGCTCGATCGATACGCTGCAAGCCCTCGCCGACTCCCTTGGCGCCCAATATGGCGTGAGATGCGTGGTCCTGCAGGCTGATCTTGCGACATCGGACGTCGTAAACCGGCTCGTGACGGAAATCGAGCGCCTGGATCTGAAGATCGATCTGCTGATCAACAATGCAGGGCTGGGTCTAACCGGCGACTTCCTATCTCACGACCTCGCCGAAGAGCTGGCTAGCATTCAGGTCAATGTGCAGGCGCTGGTGGGATTGTCGCATGCCTTGGGTGCCAAAATGGTCTCACGAGGCAGCGGCGGCATCATCAATCTGGCATCCAATTCCGCATTCCAACCACTTCCCTACATGGCGACCTACGCGGCAGCGAAGGCGTTCGTTCTCCACTTCAGCGAAGCACTAAAATTCGAACTCCGGGGTCGAGACGTCCAGGTGATGGCCGTTTGCCCCGGACCGACGGCGACGAGTTTCTTCGAGGGTATATCAACCAAGATGAAGGCCGATGTGTTCGACAGCGCCGAGCTGGTGGTCCGCCGTACCCTGCTGTCGTTCGATCTGAAAAAGTCCGTCGCCTATCCCGGACGGTTCAGCGTGCGCGTTGCTATTTGGCTTCCCCGTCTGCTGCCCCGCAACGTCATGGTTAGCGCTGCCGCGTCGGCGACCGATAAGATGGGTCTGGCGAGGTAAGATCTATTCTTTTGCCAACCAGGCACCGCGGAGTTTAGGTAATCCATTCCAGAGTTTGCGGCTTTAGCGGGTTGAGAAATTGGACCTCATCCTGTACCGCTAACTGCCACTGCTTTTTCAACTCAAAGTACCAACGAGCTTGGGTGTCTGGATCTCCTATTAACATCTGTTTTGGGTTATTCTGTAACCCTGTGCTGAGCTTCCTGAATATA
>DATNNZ010000563.1:0-11716 GCA_035601575.1 Chthoniobacterales bacterium | reverse complement strand
GGGTCGGGCTTGTGCGTGAGCACAAAATCGCCGACTCGCAGCGGCTGCGTCCACGGATCAAGCTTCTCGTCGCGGATGGTGGCGATGATGCGCGCGACAGCAAAGTTGTAGTCGTTGCGTGCATTCTCGTCGCGCGGGTTGCGCTCGAATTGGCGCAAGGCCATCTCTGCCGCGCTAATGTATTTATCAAGCGCCGCGAGCGGGTTGCTTCGATCAAGTTGGAGCGCTTTCGCGATCGCCGCCTCTGCATTCGCCAGTCTGCCGACTGCGCTAGCGATCGGGTGAAAGCGAGGGCGCCTTTCGCTCACCTTCGAATACGTTGCGCAGCCCACGAGCGCACATGCAATGATGATGGCAAGAGCGAAGTTCGGAAATCTGGTGAGTGTGAAATGTTCCTTCATAGCGCTAAAAAGGGGAAATCAAGAGATAGTTCACGGCGGGTAGTCGGTAACAACTCTCATGTTTTGCCCGGCAACCCGCGCGCGTCGCGCCCACGTTAGGTTGTCGTCTCTCTACCTGCGCGGTGGTGTTATCCTAGTAATTTTCGATTCTTGCAAGCCGAGTCCGGGCATCAGCCCTTTTTGGTCAAAGAAAAACGCGTAAACGTCTTTCTGAAGCGATGTTGTCGTCAGTGACTTATCCCATTCCGGCGTCAGCTAAGACGATGCTGGGACCCGTGCCGAGCTCCTAACCGCCGCTCTTTTTAAGATACGCCAGGGATGAATCAGTCATAAAGAAGAGTGCATATCCGAATTTCTGGACGCCGACCTGTAAACCGTAGGAGGCAGCGATCGTATTGTACTAGCCGAGCGGTAAGACCAAAGTCCAATGTTCGGTCGCGATAGAAGCTGGCATTCTCTTCGCAAACAGAACAATTGGTTCCAAAACGAGCCCGGGAAGGGTCGGAACTCGTTGTGCGCCTCTACGGTCCGGGAGTCTTTGGGAAGTTATTAAAGAAAGCCCCTCAAGTGTCTGGCCAACCCGAGACCATCTACGTTGTGGATGATGACGCCGCCGTGTTGAAGGCGCTGCGTCGTCTCCTCCGTTCAGCCGGATTCGAGGTGATACCCTTCGAGGACGCTCGATCATTCCTAGAACACGTCAAAAATCATGTAATCGCCGTCGCGATTATCGATGTCTGCATGCCGGAGCTTAACGGTTTGGAAGCGCAGCGGCTGCTCCATGACATCGCGCCGGCTACCGATGACATCGATCCCGCGCGCCGCAATCGTCGTCCTTCCGCTCGAACACCTGAATTCCGTTCGAAATACCTATGGTTTGGTGCCCGCGTGCGCCACGGGTTCAGGTGGGACCGCAGGAACTGTCGGCGCGGGGTTTTTTCCTAGCTCAGCAAGGCGTTGAACGAAGACATAGCAGACCGGGATGAGGAAAATGCCGACCAGCGTCGCAATGGTCATACCAAACACAACCGCGGTGCCCATAACAGCGCGCGAGGCGGCGCCGGAACCAGTTGCAAGCAGCAGTGGTACACAGCCAAGGATGAACGCGAATGAAGTCATCAGGATCGGCCGCAGGCGCAGTTTCGCGCCTGCGAGCGCGGCTTCCACGAGCGAGTTGCCCTCTTCGCGCCTGAGCTTGGCAAACTCGACTATCAGGATGGCGTTTTTCGCGGCCAAACCGATGAGCATCACAAGACCAATCTGTGCGTAGACGTTGTTGTCGAAGTTCCGCGTAACCAAGCCGATGAATGTTCCGAGCACGACGAGAGGCGTGCAAAGCAGCACTGCGAACGGCAGCGCCCAGCTTCCATACTGCGCAGCTAGCAGCAGAAACACGAACACAACGGCCATGCCGAAGATCACGCCAGCTTCACCTTCCGATTTTTTTTGCTGAAGCGTCAGTCCCGACCACTCGTAGCCAAACTCCCGCGGCATGGTCTTTGCCACTTCTTCAATCGCGCTGAGCGCTTGAGCCGAGCTATATCCCGGCGCCGGCGCGCCCATGATCTCCGCGGCGAGATAGAGGTTAAAACGCGAAAGAAAATTGGGCCCGGAAATTTGTTCGACGTCTACCAACGTATCGAGCGGTACCATTTTGCCGTCATCGTTACGGACATAGAAATTTCCGATCTGGTCGGGCTGGTGCGTGAACTCCGGCTCCGCTTGAAGGAAGACTTTGAAAACGCGACCGAAGCGAACAATATCGTTCACAACAAGGGGCTCTTCACTCAGCGGCGTGATAGCAATTTCAGCGGCTGTGATCGGAAGGCGCACAAGTCCCACATCGATCTCTTTGCACAGAAGCGCTTCAATCTGTGGCGCAGTAGGAAGGTTGCGAATCCTCAACTCTACGCCGGGAAAATTCTGCTTATAATACCGGATGATCCGGGGAATGATGTGCACGGCCGCCGCGGACACAAAGCCGATGCGGATCAGCCCCAGCTCTCCTTTTGCTGCCCGCTGTTGCTCTTCTTTGAGCATCTTCCAGTTCCCGCAGAAGTCTGTGCACGTCTTCGAGAAAGACCCGGCCCGCCACGGTCAGTGATACCGAGCGGCGATCCCTTTATGACGCGACAAGAACAAACCAAGCTAACGACCGATTCAGATCGAATCATGCGGTCTCAGACGTTTTGAGTAAACGAGCGTGCCATCGAGCAGTCGCGTATTTGAGCAAGCCGAAATCATGTGTAACCCGGCTGAAGGTCTGCTTGAGAGATCTGCTGCTCAGGAGAATGATTGAAACCGGAGGAACGATGAAAATCGCAAAAAACCTAAAAGGTTCACCGTCTAACCAAAGCGTTTATCAAGGGGCGAAATTCTATTTCGCTTCTGCCGCCGACAAAAAGGAATTCGACAAGAACTCCAGCAAATATGCGCCGACCTACGGCGCTATTGTGTCAATAACCTAAGAAAGGGCAAGTTAGTAAACGGCGATCCGAATGTGTTCTTTGTCTACAAGGGAAAACTTTACTTTTGCAGCGAAAAGAAGGGCGTAGAAGAGTTCAAGAAGAACATCGACCAGAATGTGGGCGAAACCTATAATCGTTGGCGTCAAATTCAATGGGCCCCGGTGGGAAAGCCGCCTAACTGGGAGCAGCCGTAAAGAGTTGGGTTCCCAATGTTCACGAGCGCTTACTGACATAAGAAAAAATTTTCAAGAAAAAATTTTCCCCTCTTTAGAATTGTCTCGCTCGCATTCTGGCGCGCTGGTTATCCCGCGGCGGATTGGCTAAAAGCAGCCGGTCCAAGTCCGCGTTCCGGCCACCTCTTAAGCGATTGGATCAGCTAAATTAGCTCAATCTGATCGTCGAAGAATCTTCTTTGCCGAGCGCGACATCCATCGCGCGATGGTAAAACGCTCCCGCATACTCAAATGCGGACGTGCCCTCGGCATCACCCTTCTTCACCCGATCGCCCAACCATTTGTCAAGATTTGTTGACTGATGCCCTATTCGTTGTGTCGTGGCATTAAATGCGTGAATCGATCAAAATGTGGCGATTTAACGATCATTTCGAGCAATTTTTGGTTGTTGCCTGTTCTTTTCGATGCAATTCTTTCCCTTAAATCTCTAAACCCCCTATGCATCTATCCCTGTTCGGCACTCGTCTCTTACAAATCGCTTTCGTTACGTTGTCCTTGGAAGCCGTGATGCTCCTCAATAGCACAGCCAGCGCCGCAGATAACGAATTGACGGATCCGGCAAGTGTTGCCCGCGCCTTTCCTCCTAAGTCCCCGGAAGCGCCGATGGCCAATTTCCCGGCTAAAAAGGCCCCTTACAAAATCGCGTTTAGCAATTCTTACTTTGGAAACAATTGGCGGGCGGAAATGCTGAAGGCGGCAGACGCCTACGCCAAACAGCCACAGGTCCGGTCCTATATTAAGGAGTACAAGGTTTACAATGCCGGCAATGATGTTGGACAGCAGATCGCGCAAATTCGCCAGATCATCCTTTCCGGCGCGGATGCCATCGTCGTTAATGCAGCTTCGCCGACCGGACTCGACTCGGTCCTGGAGGAAGCGGTGAAGCGAGGTATTGCCGTTGTTGCCTTTGATAATACTGTCGGAACCAACAAAGTCGTTAACGTCAACAACGATCAGGTAGCCATGGGCAAACGCTGGGCGGAGTTCCTGGCCGACCAGATCAAAGGCAAGGGCACCGTCCTCATGGTGCATGGTGTTGCCGGGACCACGGTCGACAACGATCAGGCCAACGGCGCGATGTTGGTATTCAAACAGCACCCTGATATCAAGGTCATCGATGTCTATGGAGACTGGGACGTTGGCACGAACCAGAAAGTGACGGCGAACGCGTTAGCCACCTATCCGGAAATCAATGCAATCTGGGGCACGGAGGGATGCACGGGAATTATTCAAGCATTTCTCCAGCTGAAACGCCCATTGGTTCCCATGACCGGAGAAAGCGATAACGGATTCATGCGGCTCGTGGTCGAGAACAAAGTCCCCGCGCTTGTCATCGGACAACCGCCGGGCATGGCCGCAGCAGCGATTCGGGTAGCAATTAATTTATTAAATGGCACGAAGGTCCCACAGGAGATCAGCCTGCCCTTAGAAGAAACTACGACGGGTCAAATGAAGGTCGGCATGAACTATTTTCCGGAACAGCCCGATAGCCTGATCACGGACTTCAGTATGCCTTCCTGCGATGTTCAAATCCCGGTTAAAGAAGTGGCCCGCTGACGGACTTTCCGGGAAGGCGGAGATGAGCGCTTCTCTTTCGGCATCCGTTCCTGATCCCAAGGTAACTGCTACCAGTGACGGCCATCTGAATGCGCCGATTTTGATCGCCGAAAATTTAGGCAAATCTTTTGGAGCCACGCAGGCGTTAAGAAAGGCCGATTTACGCTGCTACCCCGGCGAGGTTCACGCCCTGTTGGGAGCGAATGGAGCCGGCAAAAGTACGCTTGTCCGGCTGTTGTCGGGTGTCATCCGTCCGGATACCGGGACCATCTGGTTGCGCGGTAAGAGTGTGCGCTTTGCCAGTCCGCAACAGGCCGCTGTCACCGGGCTGGCGACGGTCTTCCAGGAACTCTCTTTGTTCCCGCAGTTAACTGTCGCTCAGAACATTCTGATTGGTCAGGAACCAACCTCGCGAGTTGGTTGGATCAAAGAAGATAAAGTAATCGAACGAGCTAAAGAGATACTCTCGCTGCTTGGGGAGACCGGAATTCATCCTTCCACCAAGGTAGAAGACCTCTCGCTCGGACAACGGCAGGTCGTCGAGATCGCCAAGGCGCTTTCGCATCGGCCCGATATTCTGTTGCTCGACGAAGCAACTTCGGCGCTGGGTCCGGAAGAAAGTACGCGCTTATTCAAGCTCGTACGGTCGCTGCGAGATTCGGGAAAGGGCATCATCTTTATCTCGCATCGGATGGAGGAGATCGAGGCAATCGCCGATCGGATGACCATCCTCAAGGACGGTGAAACGGTCGGACACCTCATCCGAGATCAGTTCGACCGAGCGCACATTTTCCGGCTCATGCTGGGCTCCGAACTCTCGTGCGCGCTCAATACTCGGAATAACATTCCGGAAATCAAAAAGTTGCCAACCACCGATTTCCCGATTCTTCGAATCCAAAACCTGGAGTTAAGAGGACGGTTACATGGAATTTCGTTCGAACTTCGGCCGGGTGAGATATTAGGACTGGCCGGTTTGGAAGGGCAAGGCCAAGTCGCTTTGTTACATCTCCTATTCGGAATGTATCGTCGAGGTTATTCAGGCCTGGTCAACATCAACGGGCAAACAGGTTTGCCTCGCACCCCCTGGCATGCGGTCAGACTCGGTCTCGGCTTGATTCCGGAAGATAGAAAAACTCAAGGAGCGATTCTCCCGTTGTCCGTAGAAACCAATTTCTCCCTCGCTAGCCTCCGTGCACTGACCAATCGTCTTGGTATGATCAAACGAAGCAAAGAACAATTCATGGTTCAAAAGCTCGCGTCGGCTTTAGCCGTAAAGACAACGAATCCGCATGATCCGATTGCAAGACTTAGCGGCGGCAACCAACAAAAAGTCGTGATCGGAAAATGGCTAGCCCGTAATCCCTCCGTCTTCCTGTTTTGTGATCCGACCCGAGGAGTCGATATCGGCGCGAAAGCCGGTATCTACGCCATTGTTCGGCAATTAGCATCCGAAGGGAAAGGGGTCATGTATTACTCGACGGAGCACGAAGAATTAGTCTCCCTTTGCGATCGCGTGCTGGTCTTTCGAGACGGCCGCATCAGTGGAACACTGGAAGGAGAGAAACTCACTCATCATCATCTCTTAGAACGATCTTTCGGAAGTAATCAGCCGCCTGGAGGCAAAGATTGAATGAAAAGCCAGGCTTTGGGCCGGGGTTACCAAGCGATTCCGTTTGCCATGCTGGCGCCGGCAATCGGCTTTGCCTTGGTGCTGCTGATCTATTGGATACAGCAACCGCTCATCCTTTCTGATTTCGGAATCGTTAGTCTCTGTAATCAATCGGTCGCCTTATCGCTCGCGGCCATGGCGCAGACGTTAGTCGTGATCGCCGGAGGAATTGATCTTTCCGTTGGCAGTCTGATTAGTCTCTCTACCTGTTTCGCGGCAACGTACATGGGAACGTCAGAAGGCGCGGCGGTGCCGGTTCTATGCGCAACGCTTCTGATCGGTGTTTTGACCGGAGCTCTCAATGGAGCACTCGTCGTGTTCGGCCAGCTCGAACCCTTGATTGCCACGTTAGGCACCTCGTTCGTGTTCGGAGGAATCGCTCTCCAGATTCGTCCGCAACCGGGCGGTTCCGTCCCTCCCTGGTTCGCAACGATGCTCACCGGGAATCTTTCTTTCCTGCCTTACTCCCTGGTTTTACTTCTGGTAACCGTCTGCCTGATCTGGGTTCCTCTGAGAAAATCACGCATTGGCCGAGCCATCCAAGCGGTCGGCAATAACGAGCATAGCGCCTACATCTCCGGGCTGAATCCCAAAAAGGCGAAACTGTTTGCTTATGCGACAGCCGGATTGCTCACGGCAGTTGCCGGCTTGTTTATCACGGCGCAAACCACTTCTGGCGATCCAAACGTCGGTGATGCTTACACGCTAAACTCGATTGCGGCAGTGGTACTGGGTGGTGTTTCTCTTCGAGGTGGCCGCGGGCGGATCGCCGGCCCGATCTTGAGTGGGTTCCTCCTCTCCACCATCGTTAGCGCGCTACTCGCCTGGGGAATCTCTGCTCTCTGGCAATCCCTGATCCAAGGACTGGTCCTCCTGCTGGTTCTCGCCGGAGTTGGTCTGCAAATTCAACGAAGCGAGAGCTGGCGCCAATTTTTCGGGTGATCACCACCATGGAAGAAGCCTTAGAGATTACCAACAGAAACCCAACCTGGAGTGGAACCGGTCTTGTTCGTCAGGTCACATTCCCGTTGGCGCTCTTGATTGTTCTGTTCATTGGAGCCGGATTTGTTAATCCGCGGTTCTTATCCTGGGACTCGCTTCGGACCCAGCTCACCTTAGCGGCTTTCATCGGGATTGCCGGAATAGGACAAACTCTCGCCATCCTCATTGGCCAGATTGATCTCTCGATCCCGGCGAACATCTCATTATCCGCCATTCTCTCAGCCAATGTTTATGGCCAAACCTCGAACCCGATTCTCTCCCTGATTGCCGGCTGCATGGTCGGCGCGATCGCCGGGCTTCTCAATGGAATTGGGATCGCTTGGCTCCGCGTTCCTTCCCTCATTTGGTCGCTCGGCATAAATCTGGTCCTGCAGGGAACCACTCTTGTCTACACCGATACGGCTGCCCCCTCCTCGACCATCGCCCCGTTCGCTCGTTGGATAGTAACGGGCACGGTCGTTGGCGTTCCGATTATCCTCGCGTTTTGGATCCTGCTAAGTGCCACCTGTTTGGTTGTGCTCGATTCTACCGCATTCGGGAGACGGATCTATGCGCTCGGTAACAACGAACTGGCGACCGCCATGTCCGGGATCAACGTCTTCCAGGTTTATTTCCCGGTGTATCTGATCAGCGGACTCACCGCTTCCATTACGGGCATTCTCTTATCCGGTTATTCCGGACAAACTTATCTGGGAATAGGTGACAGTTATCTGCTGATCCCAATCGCCGCCGTGGTGATAGGCGGTACTACCCTGGCCGGTGGTCGCGGCGGTTACTTCGGTACGATGATTGGTTCGGTGGCCGTCGTCCTGCTTGACTCCGTGTTGACCAGCCTTCAGGTGAGCCCAGGTCTACGCAAGATCTTCTTTGGGACCATCATCGTTGCCATGATGCTGCTCTTCCGGCGAAAGCGCGGTCTCGAATGAAAGCTCATTGCATTATGCTTGCCGACGATCTATCCGGCGCCGCAGACTGTGCCGTGCCGTTTGCGCGTGCCGGGTTTTCTCCGGAAGTCTTTCTTCAGCCGGAATGCGCCGCGCGAACAGACGCTCGCATCGTATCCATCGATCTAAACACCAGAGAGTTAACTCCTGGTCAAGCCGTTCAAATAACCTCGCGAATCCTTCGGCTGATCCCGTCGACCCGGGAAACGGTTTGGTATCAGAAAATAGATTCAACCTTGCGAGGCAATATCGGGCCCGACGTTCTGGCAACCGTAAGAGCAATCCCCCTTAAGCGAGTGATCTTTTGCGCGCCAGCGTTTCCTGATACCGGACGAACGACGGTGCAAGGACGAGTTTTCGTGAACGGGCTGCCGTTGGAGAAAAGCGGTGTTAACACCGGATGGTTAACGGGAAAATCCATCTCCGACCTGTTCGCGGAGGTCGGGCTGAATACGCGTGCTTTTTCACTCGATGTGATTCGATCCGGCTCCTCAAACATTCTACGTCATTTGGAAAATAGTCCCGGGGTTACCGTCGCCGTTTGTGATGCCGAGACTAACAACGATCTTCTGGCCATTGCCAAAGCAGGTCTGCAAATCAGGGAGGAATCAATCTTTGTCGGTTCGGCCGGTCTAGCGCATCAGATCGCGACCCTGTTAGGCACTGAACAAAGATTTGAGAATCACCCGGTCTTACCAGATAAACCGATTCTTGTCGTGGTTGGTAGTAAGTCTCCAGCCTCACGAGCTCAGTTTGAGCATCTGTCGAATTTATCCGGGATAGACCTCCTCCGGTTGCCGGTGACGGCATTGAAGTCGGAAAGCGACTCATCGATAACAAATGGCTTAACCCGTGCCCTCGCTGGTGGACGAGACGTGGCGATCACGACAGAACTCACCGAGTCTCTCAATGACCAGCAAGGCGCCGGACTGATGCAAGCTTTGGGTCGTACGCTGAGGCCGTTCTTGGACAAGTTCTCGGGGTTAGTTCTGACCGGAGGCGAAACCGCCCGTGGTTTACTTTCCGAATCCGAGATCGATCGCCTACGAATGATGGATGAGATTGAACCGGGTGTCACCCTCTCTGTCACTGTCGGGAAGCTGGAGCTCCCTATCGTCATGAAAGCCGGGGCGTTCGGCACACAGGCCACGCTCTTAAACGCAGTGCATTTTCTTAGAAGTCGCAAAAAATGAGATCGTCTACCGCATCAAACGGCCATCAATGTCCACGGATCGGCATCACCATGGGTGATCCGGCAGGAATAGGAGCCGAAATTATCGTCAAGGCCCTGGCCAACCATCAGGTTTATGAATCATGTCGCCCTTTGGTGATCGGTGATGCGGCCCGGCTCACAGAAGCTGCCAAAATTGTTAATTCGCCGATCGAAATCAATCCGGTGTCTGACTCGGCCAATGGCGCCTATCGACCGGGCCTGATCGATTGTGTGGATCTAGGTCTGATCCAACACGATCTACGTTTTGGCGTCGTCTCTCCGGCGGCGGGTGAAGCAGCCTTTCGCTACGTTGAAAAAGCCGCATCGCTCGCCGTGGCCGGCGCCATCGACGCGATCTGTACCGCACCCTTGAGCAAGGAAGCGATGCATGCCGCCGGTCATCGGTTTCCCGGTCACACCGAACTCTTGGCCTATCTAACCGGCATGCCCGAGGTATCCATGATGCTCGCTGCCCCCGGCTTACGAGTCGTTCATGTGACCACTCATATCGGGTTAATTGATGCCATTGAGCGGATCGAGCCGGCAATCGTCGAACGAACCATCGACCGCGGACATGCCGCTCTGGCGTCTGCTGGTATCGAGCATCCACGCATCGGTGTTTGCGGCATCAATCCGCACGCGGGCGAGAACGGACTCTTTGGACGAGGCGAAGAAGAACAGAAAATTCTACCCGCCGTGCAAAACTGCCAGAAACGAGGGTTGGATGTAACCGGTCCTCTACCGGCCGATACTCTGTTCTTCAGAGCTGGTCGCGGTGATTTCGATCTGGTTGTCGCCATGTACCATGATCAAGGTCACGGTCCGATCAAAGTGCTTGGTTTAGATGAAGGGGTTAACATCACCTTGGGACTACCGATTATCCGGACCTCGGTTGACCATGGGACTGCTTTCGACATTGCCGGCACCGGAAAAGCAGATGAACGCAGCTTGTTAGCCGCCATTCGTTACGCCGTGGAGCTAGCGCCAAAGTGATCCTCGACAGATGAAACGCCGGAATCGACACGAGCAAATCCTGGAGCTGTTGCAGACTTCAGAACTCGATATCGAGCGGCTAGCTGAAACGTTGGAAGTTTCGGTAGCAACCATCCGCCGCGACCTCGGCCAACTCGCTGAAGAAGGCAAAATCACTCGGACTTACGGCGGCGCGGTCTTACCCCCGACCCGCCTTGAACGCTCGCTGCAAGAGCGGGCAATGATTGCCAAACAAGAGAAAGAAGCAATCGCCCGGGTCGCGGCTGCTCAGGTTGAGGATGGCGACACCTTGATATTGGATGCCGGAACCACGACCGGCGCATTAGCCCGTCAACTCCGGCGGTTTCAAAACGTCAAAGTAATTACCAACGGCTTTAGCGTGATGCTAGCCTTGGCCGAAGCCAAAAATATCGAAGTTATCCTGTTGGGCGGTACCCTCCGTTACATCAGCTATGGAGTTGTCGGTCCGTATTCCGAGTTAGTTCTGCGGAGAATCACGGCAAAGAAGACTTTTGTTAGTGCCGACGGAGTTGTTGCCGATCGCGGTTTATGCGAAGCCACCGCGGAACAAGCTGCGTTGAAAGCGCTCATGCTGGAACGGACCAAGGAGGTCTACATCCTCGCGGATTCAACCAAGCTCGGTGATAGCTACTCCTCCTTTTGGACGCCGTTCCCGGAAACCTGGACCTTGATCACCGATTCTGGCGCGACCGAATCCCAGCTATCCCCATTTCGGACGATACCGGGCATTCAAATTCGGATCGGTCAGACAAAACAGCCTTAAGCACCTGGCAATTCCCTGAGGACGTGACGACCTATCGCTACTTGCAACAACTCGGACTGATCTACCGGTGAATGCTCCCTGCAATACGCTCACACGAAAGCCGGATGCGGAAAATCCGCACGAATGCATCGGTTCATTAATAGGCAACGGTGCACAGTGCGCAGAGTGGAGCATGCTATTAGTACACCACTTCCGTGACTGGTATAGCAGCGTTGGGAGCCCCGAATCCTTTCGGGGCTGGCCAGGCGAATATCCCAGTCACGGATGTGGTGCACTAGGTAATCCATTCCAGAGTTTGTGGCTTTAGCGGATTGAGAAATTGGACCTCATCCTGTACCGCTAACTGCCACTGCTTTTTCAACTCAAAGTACCAACGAGCTTGGGTGTCTGGATCTCCTATTAACATCTGTTTTGGGTTATTCTGTAACCCTGTGCTGAGCTTCCTGAATATA
>DATNNZ010000562.1:0-6575 GCA_035601575.1 Chthoniobacterales bacterium | reverse complement strand
GCCGTTGCGACAACATTTCCATAGACGGATCGTGGGATATCTATTCTCATCCAGATCAGACTGCCTATCATCGACGGAACCTCGACTGCTTGCTCGAAATTGCGCACAGCTTCGCCAATCGGAGTCAGCTCGTATTTCCTCGGCGCTACTGATTTGTCTATTTGGAATGTATGAGCCGGCCATGCCTATGACATCATAACCAGTTAACAATTCCGGCCAGGAAACACTGTCATCCTGGCGCGCAAAGCGGTCATCGATGGTCGAGACATCAAAGAAATGTGATCGACTGCCCGGTTCTTGCGAAGGTGAGCCCCGTTTAGCTCTGCCAGTTTTGGTGTATAAGCGGAGGCCGGATAAAATCCCCCGTAAAGAAAATTCCACGGTCCGAACGTGAACACGACGTCCCGCCCAGATTACAGTCGCTCGGCAAAAGCCGTGTGCAGAATTTGTATTCAGGAAGCATCAACACAGCTATAACCCTTGGGGCGCCCGGACGGCAGGAACTCAGGGAAAGCGAGACGAAGCTCGTAGCCGCGGCCAACCACGTAGCCCGAGTTCTTGTGAGGGCGCGAACGTCTACCAGGGACTTACTGTGAGGGCTGGCGTAAACCAGGCGTTGGCGTCGGCTTGCTAATATCAGCATAGTCACAGTGCTTAATTACCCCTAAGAGTGGGTCGCTACCAAAGGCGGTGTTGGAGCAAACAACTCCGTTGTCAAAGGTCCCGTAGGTGTAAATGTCATCGGCCCCATAGCGGAGCTTCTTGGTGCCGCTGAAATTACATCGTTCGGTTTCATTGGCGCAGAAAGTCCAGCCGCCAGAAGCCGCCGCCGGCGTGGGCCCAATTTTAGCTGTGGGTTGGAGGGTGGGCATTGGCGTAGATCCAAGATCAGGCATATCCCGCACGCGTTCCTGAAAAGCTCTAATATTTTCGCTACGTATGTTCAGAACGTAGAAGTTCCAGGTCTTTCCGGAAAAGGAAAACGAAATAGACTCCTCCGTTCCAAGTTCTCGAGCTGGCTCAAGCGCTTTAATTATTCTGTCTGTTTTTGAATATCTCTCCCAGATTAGCTTCAGATCTTTACCGCGGGGAACATACTCGACAATGGCTTTTTTATTATCCCGCCATACATCGTGGTCGTTCGAAAAAACAAACATAGGCTGGCCGTCACAAAGTGACAGGATCTTTTGATCATCGTAATCGTGCAAAAACAAGTGAAGAACCATTTTCGCCTCACCGGCGCAAATCAGGGTTTCATAGGAAGGATCGGGAATGCCTTGGACGCGATTGAACTCGTCGCGCTCCCGGCGAGGAGGGTCGGGGTGTTCTTGACCAGCTACCACATGTCTCAAAAACCGTGAGACAGCAACCTCGCCTTGCCTCCAATGTGCCATCGAAAGGTAATGATTGTTTGTCGTCCCATGAATGTACTGAATGGAGGGAAACAAACCCAACATCAGTATCACGGGATTCTGTGCCTCCAACGAGTCGCGCGCGTACAGCCGTAGTGTCGCGCGCGAGGCACCCAGAACGGCCAGTGGTTGGCTTCATCGATTGGTTAGATGTTTTTTGAAGCATCAACGTTTGTGCTGATCTATAAACCACTCCGGCAAGTCGCCCCGCCTGAATACAACATTACCATGCCTGACGAACGCCACTCCTACGAATCGATTATTTCCTTTGTATTCAATGTCTGGTGTCAGATCACCAGGCCCAATTTTGCAATGCTCCGGCGGCACATGGACAGATGTATACAACACTTCTGCATCATCTCGCAGACGGATCGAACCGCTGCAATGCTGGCTGCTACAATCCACAATGAGGTGGTCTAGCTCGGACTTGCTGCGAAGAAATGGCGTAAGCTGCGACCACAGGACGCGCTCGGTCGCGACTGGATAACCAATCGCCTGACGGCAAATACCCTTGATCTTGGCGATGTCAGTCACGGAAAACATTTGATCCTTTACTTCGACTGCCTGCACAGCAGCCGCTGAAAGCACAAGAGCCACAATGCCGCGCTGTAACATCTAACTAGAATTAGACGGCAATTTGTCGTCTATTTCTGCCTCCATAGAGGGAAGTGTTTCTTAAAAGGCGGCAGGATGGCAAGCCTGTTCACCCTCCTTTGAAATCGCCCTTGTGTTGGTGCGTCTGGATCACGTTGCCAGCGTCATCGTAAACCCGAATCACAGCATCGTGTGATCGGCTGCGAAACTTCGCGTAGTCGACTGCGTCATATGGCGGGGGCGACGCGAAACGTTCAATCTCAAAACTCCAAACAAGGCTGCTGCGGCTGGGAAAGCAAAAGACATTTACACGATGCTGGTCGGCGCGGGTTGGGACGCGACGCTGGAAAAGTCCAATTCGGGTGTCCAAAACGCCAGCACAGAGCAAATTCGGAGTGCAAAATAAAGGCATCTCTTAACTAGCCTATGAAAACGCTCGTGTTGCAGCGGCATTAATTGCGACCGAAACCAGGAACAGAGAAATCTCGATGGGTGTTAGCGTGGTCGGTCCGTTACTTGCTATCAAAATGAACATCCATGGAAGAAGGATCATGGCGTAACGGTACGAGAATTGGTAGCCACCGGGTTCGCCGTGGCACCAAAGAACGAAAGTGAGAAGGCCGATTGCAAGCCAACATATCACTGCGTGTTTGCCGCCTCCTCTAAAAAGAAGGAAAAGAAATGGACTGGTAGAGAGCATCGAGCATCCAAGCGGGGGAAAAAAGAAAGGGTAAGATCTAATTCCGAATCCATCAAGTAACATAACCTGGGCATTAAGGGGAATTGAATGGAGAGAAAGGAACCCGTGTGTAAAGAGTGGGGCCATCCCCGGAATGCGAAGATATCCAAAATCGAAAACCGAATGGAATCGGGCAAAATTGTAAGCCGCAGTCAGCAGCGCCAGAACTATCGGCAGAACTACAAACTTCGACAGCGTTACGATGTTCAGGCGGGCCGTGCGCGAGAAAAAATAAAGGTAGAAAGGTGCAGTGATGATTAGTTCCGTTCGGTTTCCGAAGGCAAGGGCAAAGAACGCACCAGCAATCAATGGCGATGGACGAACTAACGTGAAATAAAGTGCCGCAATCTCTCCGAGAACCGCCAGCCCCAGAGCAATGAACCATGCACCGCCAATTCCCAGATTAGCCCACATCAAAGTCCCGAATACCGGGAAAAGCGCCAATAAGATTCGCTTCGGATAGCTGACATTAAATGCTGTCGTGAACTGAAAGAAAAAATAGACACACGCTCCGGCGATTAACGCAATAATGACATGCACTGGCGGCGGTTCATGGAACAGGAGAGCGATTGGCAGCATACTGATCACAGAGCCTAATGGAAACGCGGAATAGTACTTCCCCTCGTAGGGAATCATTTCGCTTAAGAAACTTGGAAATTCATTCAGGCGTAAGCCTAATTCTCCACGGAGCAAGGCCCCGGCAATCCGAAACGTATAATCACCGTGCACTTGTGGCGGATTAGTTGAAAAATAAAAGATGAGTGCTGCGGATAGCGCGAGAGTGATACTAATCGAGACCTCAGGAATGTTGTATTTCTTCATTTCATCGGTGAGCTTCTATTGAATTCAATATAAGCTAAACTATCAGCGCGCGTCGTTTAATCCATCGCGAATCGCGTTCCAAACTCTTGAGAGCTTTTTCTTGCCTATCGAGAGCTTTCTCTTGGCGGTCGAGCGTATCTCTCACCCGATGAAGCGTCCGGACTGTAAGGTAAGGGATTGAGGATTGGAGAAATGTTTCCGGAGAAGACTGAAGGTGTTTATCTCCGATCTCATACTTGTGAAGGAACGCTTCAGCGGCTTCGCTCGCTAAGTCGCTCATCTTTTTATCTCGCTCGCCAACACTCATGCTCATGCCCCGCATTCAATCACAAACCGCTGTCAGTCGTAAAGCGTGCGGGAATCGTTGATGGCATGTTCTTAACCGCGCAGACATGCGGCAATCAAAAACGATTTGGGCGCGATCCTGTGAAGCGGGCCGGGGACGACGAAGCACTCTGTGGGGCGTCAACCTACAAAAACTATTTTCGAATCCCACCCTTGATACACCTGTAGGTTAGATAGCCACACACGCCAGCTACGACACAGCATACCGTGGCTGATGCGAAACTGATGATCATTCCGACAAATCGGGCCGCTCGATCGGGGGCCGCTTGGTCCAGCGCCAGACCTATGGCACCAAGACCGAAAAAAAGAGTTAACACTCCTGATACCAAAGTCACTGCCCCAAATAGGCCGGATAATGCGCCGTAGGCTGGTTGGCGAAGGCTTGAAATTGCCTGTTCCTTGGCAGCGGCGCGTTTCGTTCGTTGTTGCTGGCGCTGCCCTTTTCTGGCTTCCTGTGCCAACTGTGCCGCACGGCGGTCGATGTAGTATACGATGGCTTTCTTCTCGTCACCGCCAGCATCGGTGAATGCCTTTGCCATGATGCCGCGAACCACATTGCGTTGAGCGACTTCGTTCGCGGCAATCTCGTAAAACTGCTGGGGGAAGCGACTCTTTGGCGACATTCAATCACAAAGCGTCGTACGCCGTAAAGCGTGCAGGAATCGTTGATGACGTACACGACGGATCAATCTGCCATTCGGCAATCAAAACGATTCTGCGCGCGATCCTGCAAATCGAGCGGCATTTGGGAAGGCAAGATAGATTCGGAACGCTGTTCGGTGAACCGTTAGGACGCTCGGAGCCGCTCGCCCGCTGGTCTTGGACACTGCTGCGCCGCCAAACGCGGTTCTAGGGGCATTTCCGCGCGGGGAAACGGGCTTTTCAGAACGAAACTCAGACTTAAAATGCATTGTTTAACGTGTTTTCGCTCTGGAAATGCGCCTGATCGAGAATCGAACTACAAAATGGACGATGTCTGACTTTCCGTTCTGACTTTGCCACTTTGAACGGCCTAAAAGGCCCATTTTTAATAGGTAAAATGAGCGGGCAACGGGAATCGAACCCGCATTTCCTTCCAGTCAGCTAAAGCCAACCCGTTTCTCCTCGCAAAACACACAACAATGAATCATGCTACTCCCCAAACACAACCCTTCAAAGCCTGATCGCATGTTCAGATTTAAAACGCCGGCAAAGCTGAATGACATCAGGATGATCCAGAATGGGATTGCTAGAAGCAGCCGGTGCTCAATAACACCGCCACCCGAGATAAAGGCCGCCACAACCGGAATTGTCCCCAGCAGTACAATCTCAAAACGTTTCTTGAGCAACGCCAGGACAATCCCGGGCAGTAAGAAAAAGTAGTATGGCAATGGGATAGGCAATACATCACCAAGGAAGAGGCGCGGCCCCGGAACGCTAAAGAAAAGCCTCCAGAGCTGGGTCACATAATAGCTTATATCATTTGGAGAGGGATGTCCCCGGACTGCTTGCAAGAAACGACCCATATAGGGCGATTCATGGTAAGTATAGTCATGCAGATTAAACACAATATAAGCCAGAATGGGCGTCGCAGCAGCAGTGAAGCCATAAATGACTGTAAACACCTGAGGCCAATTGAGGCTCTGCTTGAGGCGGTTCCAATCGAATACAGCGCGCAGCCCAATAGAACACAGAAGAGCTATCAAATACTGTTTGCTGAGCAACGAACTGGCCAAACACAGCCCCGCCGCGATGCCTCCAAGGGACAGACAAAAGGAACAATCAGTTTTGAAGCCGACATACAGAAAATAAAGAGACGCTACGCATAAGGGGACGGTCATCGCGTAGTGGTACCCTACGAAAGTATAAATGAACGCGAATGGGAGAAAAGTGAAAACCAGTGCAATGACAGATGTGACAACGTAAGATTGAAAAAATAGATCAGTTAACAGAAGCGTGAAGAGAAACACCGTGCACCAAAGACCCAGGAGCGCTACTTCATTGGTCAGAATGTTATAACCAAATAGATGAAGCCACGGCCACAGATAGTAATGAAGAAGGGTTTCATGCGCAATAGGCCCATAAAAATGAAACCAAGCCGCCTGGAAAGGCCGACTTGTCACGTGGGTTTTTAGAAACAAGAGATCCACGGAGGCGTCTTCGAAAAGGCCGTCTCCGTTCCAAGGTGCTGTTCGAAAATCCCAGAGGTGCGCGACTACAAAGAACAGGACCCAGAACACAAAGAAGGCCGTTTTCGGCTTGATTACAGATTTGAAATTGGCCCTGAGCTCACTTGGCCCCGGCAAAAATGCGATGAGCAAAAACACCATGCTGAGTAGCCAGCCGACGAGTTGCCACGGATTTTCCCAAGCCCATTTCAGATAGTGAGCTGTTGCGCCCAAAGCGCAAAGCACCAGACTAACAACTGACAAGCTCAAGAATAAAACCTTTAGTCTAGAGCTAGCGGTTGGTTGTGACATAAAGCACGGTGGCGGCGTATGGGTTACTAGGTAGTTTAGAGTGCCCAGGTTTGGCGGTCAAGTGATTAGGGCTGAATCTTAGTTTGGAGTCGCACCGTAACCGGTTCGGCGCGGGGATTGTAAAGGCTGTTTTGTTATTATACTCCTTTGTCGCCTGCGTATCGATGTGCTCCGATAGACAAAGCATTATCAGGTCTGTCACTT
>DATNNZ010000561.1:0-6262 GCA_035601575.1 Chthoniobacterales bacterium | reverse complement strand
GAAAACGGCGCCATTGAAGTCTGGTTTGCCCAGCTGCTGCTGGGTCATATCGATCCCTTAACCCTCAGTTTTGAGCGGATTGACCGCCGCCCGAAAGCATGAAACAAGCCATTTTAAAAGTGCGGCTTAAGCAGCCGATTTACTTGGGGCTCTGCCCTAAACCCCGGTTCGGGGGGAACAATAGAAGCTGGCGCCTTTGCAACGCGCCAACGCTAACCAAAAGAAAAACCGCCCACACTCTCCAGTGAGCACTGGGCAGACCAACCAAAACTTGTAACCTCAAACAACAAAAGTGTTACCGATGTCTTGAACCTAAAGTGTTACCTATGTCCTGACCACACCTCCCTGCTCACCTCTCACCTCTCACCTCTCACCAATCCCGGCGTTTGGCGTTCGGCGTTTGGCGTTCCCGGCGTTTGGCGTTCCCGACGCTACCGTCCTGGAATCCGCTGAAAAATGAAGCCCTTCAGATATTCTGTTTCCGGCAGGTGCGGTAGAATCGGGTGATCCAGCGGTGGTCCAAGCGGTTTTATGATTCGCAAATGCCGTTTTGCATCGACGCTCGCTTCGACCACTACCTCGAGCAGCATCGTCCGCGATACATGATGGGAACACGAAAAAGTGACGAGAAACCCCTCGTCCGATAGGAGCTGCAGGGCACGGAGGTGAATCTCTTTGTAACCGCGCCAAGCGCTGTTCAAAGACTCGCGCGACTTCGCAAATGATGGAGGATCGAGCACAATGAGATCGTAGTGTGATGCCTGTTCGGTCTGGGCAGCTAGAAAATCGAAAACGTTGTCGTTTCGCGCATCGATTTGAACGCCGTTCAATCGGGCATTTTGTTCAATTACCCCGGCGAGAGCTTCGTTGCTTTCCACCGCGGTCACACTCGTCGCACCGGCTCGGGCACAGGCGAGGGCAAATGCGCCCTGGTTAGAAAAACAGTCGAGTACCCGCTTCCCGCCGGCCAGCCGGGCGACCTCAGCATAGTTATCAATTTGATCCAGGTAGAATCCAGTCTTTTGTCCGCTCTGCAGATCGATTTGAAAACGCGAACCTTGGACATCGATGGTCAAGACCTCGGGGACCTGGCCATAGAGCAAGCCGGCGACCAGGGGAAGTCCTTCTGCTTTGCGTACCGGCACATCGTTGCGCTCGACGATTGAATCCGGCGAGAATAACTGCTGGAGCGCCTCTACGATGAGATGTTTGCGCTGGTCCATGGCTAGGGTCAGCGTCTGTAAGACGAAGTGCGAGGCGTAACGGTCAATTATCAGGCCCGGAAGACCGTCGCTTTCGCTCCAGACCAACCGGCCCGGATTGCGGTCATTCAGCCATTTCTTACGGAAACCAGCGGCTTGTTCGATTCGCCGGAGAAAGAAATCGCGATCGAGCTCCTGTCGTTGCCGAGAAAATCGCCGGGCCACTATTTGGGATCGTGGATTATAGATCGCACTACCCAATAGCCGATCCCGACCGTCTTTGATTGAAATGACCTCCCCAGGCTCCGGGTCACCAAAGGTTTTCAGTATCTCGGTTTGGTAAATCCAATCGTGACCGTGAAAGATCCGAGATCTCGGTCGAACAACAATTCCCGCCATTTTAGGTAAGTTAGCTTGGATCGCATAGGGAAGGTAGGGCGGGTACGACCCGCACGCCCAGGCTACGAAAACAGGAATTCGTCGACCGGCTCTTGAGCCCGGAATGCAGCGGCCGGTTGACCCTGCTCCGGATATTCGAAGATTTTCCCTTCATAGTTCCGAATCACGATTTTCTCCTGGTCATGAAACAGAACGTATCCGGGATTGATCGGCACTTTGCCTCCGCCCCCGGGAGCATCGATCACAAATTGGGGAATCGCGTACCCAGAGGTATGGCCGCGAAGCCCCTCTATTATTTCGATCCCTTTGGCGACAGAAGTACGCAAGTGAGCGGATCCGTGGATCAGATCGCACTGATAGAGATAATAAGGTCGAACCCGGCAACGTAGTAGCTTGTGGACTAATGTCCGCATCACTTCGACATCATCGTTTACTCCTTTGAGTAAAACACTCTGGTTGCCTAGAGGAACGCCATGATTCGCTAAACGTTCGAGCGCGGCCTTCACTTCGAGCGTCAATTCACGCGGATGATTAACATGCACGCTCATCCAAAGCGGATGAAACTGCTGAAGCATCTGGCAGAGTTCGGGCGTAATCCGTTGAGGCAAAAAGATCGGTACACGGGTACCGATCCGCAAGAATTCAATGTGCGGAATCGCACGAAGGCGCTGCAAAATTCCTTTGAGTTTGTCGTCGGAAAACAGGAGAGCGTCTCCGCCGGAGAGCAGGACATCGCGCACCTCAGTGTGAGCCTCCAGGTAACGGTAAACCTCCTCAAAATCGGTATGAAGTTCTTGTTCTCCAACACCGCTGACGACCCGGCTTCTCGTGCAGTAACGGCAATAAGATGCACATCGGTCGGTGACGAGAAACAGGACTCGGTCCGGATAGCGGTGAACCAACCCTGGTACAGGCATATTGCTGTCCTCGCCACACGGATCGGCCATTTCGAGCGGAGACGAAACCGATTCCTCGATCCGCGGGATCACCTGCCGCCGAATGGGACAATCTGGGTCCGTGGGATCGATGAGATTGAAGAAATGAGGAGTTACCGCGAGCGCAAGTTTGTTCCCCGAGAAGAGCACGCCGGCCCGCTCTTCGTGGGCGAGATCGATTTTGCCGGCCAACTGGTCGAGAGTTGTGACCCGATTTTTGAGTTGCCATTTCCAATCGTTCCAGAGACTCGGATCGACCTCGGGCCAGTGACCTGGCGCGTGGGAGACAAACCGCTGGTCAGCGGTTTCAGCTAAATGATACATGATTTGTTGACTAGTTGGTCTATTTTAGGTGCGTGAGGGGGGTTGTCAATCAGCCGGAAAGTTTCTCCTTGTTTCGCCAGCAAATCGTCTTATCTCGTATTCGAAACTCGCTAAACGATCGGCAGGAGCGGGACCGACGGATTTGCGAAAACGCTTTGGGTAAGATTTGAATATGAGGATCGTCGTTGCGCGCGCTCTGTTACTTTCGTTGAGCGGGTTGGCTGCGGTTGTGCCCGTAGCGGGACAGACTAGTGGCGCAAATGCGGGAAAAGATCTGGTTCATCAGCTCAACGAAGCATTCGAACAAGTTTACGACCGCGTAGCACCGACGGTGGTGGTCATTGACGTGGCAAAGACGGCGCAATCTAGTAACGGGAACAACCCGTTTGAGGGCTTTGACTTTTTCTTCAAAACTCCCAAAGGGGACGAAGGCAGCGAGCAACCGGATCAAAGTGAAGGTTCAGGATTCGTGATTCGATCAGACGGGTACATTCTTACGAATAATCATGTAATCGATGGAGCTGACCGGATTCAGGTCAAATTGAAGGACGGCCGGGTGCTGGCAGCAAAGGTGATTGGCTCCGATGATCGAACGGATATTGCGGTCATTAAGGTTGAAGCCAACAATTTACCGATCGTAGAACTTGGGAATAGCGACGAGGTCAAGGTCGGCCAACTGGTTTGCGCAATCGGCGCTCCTTACAAATTCGAGTACACCTTCACGACCGGGGTCGTAAGCGCGAAGGGCCGGAACGAGCTTTTGGCCGACAAGTATGAGGATTACATCCAAACGGATGCCGCGATCAACCCCGGAAATAGTGGAGGTCCACTTTGCGATATCGACTCCAAGGTGATCGGCATGAATACATTGATCCACGGCTTAAATCGTGGGCTCGGTTTTGCGATCTCGAGCAACCTGGCTAAGCAAGTGAGCGATCAATTAATCAACGACGGGCGGATCATCCGTCCGTGGCTGGGGATCATCATTGAGTCGCTGACCGAGCAGAATCGAGGAGATCTGTTTAAAGGAGTGGAGAAAGGCGTCGTCGTTCGGACAATTCAAGCCGATACGCCGGCCGCCAAGAGCGATCTGCGGCCGGCCGACGTCATTACCGAAATTGATGGAGTATCGGTGGCTTCAGCGAGAGAACTCCAGTATGAAATCCTAAAGAAAAAGGTGGGTGATCAGGTAAATCTGGGAGTCTGGCGCAGCGGTAAGAAGATCACTCTCTCGGTAAAAACAGAAGAGCTTCCGGCAGAAACGACCCAGGCATCCACCCCGCCGGCGGCAACGCCACCGCCGCAAAGCAGCAACACCTCGTTTGGTGTCGAAGTACAGGACCTAACCCCTGATTTGAAACGAGAATTAGCGCTAAAATCAGACACTGGGGTAGTTGTCACAGATGTGGTGCCGAACAGTCCGGCGGCAGTGGCTGACATACAGCCGGGGGACGTGATTACCGAGGTGGGCCGAACGGCCGTGCTTAACCTCGACGCCTTTCAGAAAGCTTTGTTAGAGCAAAAAGGGAAAACGAGCCTGCTTCTTTTGCTGGACCGTAAAGGAGTAAAGACTTATTCTATAGTTAAGACTGGTAAGTAACCAGTTCCCCCTATCTCTCCTTAAGTGGGCGGCCGAAGCCACCAATGGCTTCGGCCGCCTTGTTTGGGGATTCTTCACGTACTTTTTCTCAATGGCGGAAAAATCTGCCGTTCGAACAAGCGACCAGCTTCTTGTTACCCGCATTAATGACCCAGGAAATTAGAAAGCGAAAAGCACGAAAACCAATCCGGCGGTTTAGTGAGCTTGGGAGGTCGCAGCGGCTGCGCATCATTCACATGCTGAAAAAGACCCAGGGCTTAGCGATTGGAGAATTGGCTGGCCGACTAGACCTAAGCTACATGGGCGTGAAGCAGCACTGCGAAGAGCTCGAACGCCAAGGCTTTCTGGACACCAGGCGACGGCCCAAACCGATCGGACGCCCTGAGATTGTTTATCGTCTAACGCCAAAGGCCTCTTCGTTTTTCCCAGCCGCCGCGAATCCCGCTACGATCAAGATCCTACAGGCTGCCCGTCAGCTCTACGGTCCAAATGCGCCCGAGAAACTTCTGGTCGCCTTGTTCCGGGAGAAGACCAAAGGATACGCCGAGCAGCTTAAGGAAGGTGATCTAAAGACGCTGGCAACCCGGTTGGCGAAAATCCGGGATGAAGAAGGATGTCTCTCCGAATTCGTAGATGGTCCGCAGCGATTGATCCTCGAATACCACTCCTCGATCATGGACCTAATCGAAGCATTTCCGCTGGTTCGACGGCTGGAAAAGGAAATGTTCGAAAAGGTTTTGCAAACCCACGTGGAAAGGCACGAGGAAAGAGCTTCGGGCCTGTTTCTCTGCACGTTTGTGCTGGGCTAGAGCAAACATTGAAGCGCGCCACTAAAGCACGGCGACTCAATGATCGGCAGGCAACGCGTGGCTCAAACCCGGCGCACGGGGATGCAGCGCGAAAGAGCCTGGCTACCCAACGCGCCGAGGTTTTCGCCCTACCGCAAAAGAGCAGATCACGCCCTATCGCCCTTTCGCCGCGTCGCCGTCTCGCCCTTACCGGACCCACCCTGAGAAGAGGCTTGTGTAGGAGTACATCTTCATGGTTGAGTGGCGGCGTCGTTCAACAAAGACATCGAAGACATATTGACGAATACCCCCCAGGACCGCCGAACCAGCGGTTACCTGGGCCCCATAACCGGTTCAAACTGATCTTCAGCTATGTTAAACATCATCTGGTACCTGATTATCGGATTCATCTCGGGATGGATCGCGAAATGGATCATGCGTGTTCCTGATGTAAAATGGTGGGAAATACTGATCCTGGGAATTGTCGGATCGATCATCGGCGGTTTAATTGCACGGCTTTGGTCCAAGCCGCCTACAGATGGCCGACCGTTCCATCCGGCCGGACTCTTGATGTCAGTTGTGGGAGCAATCGTAATCCTAGGCGTTGGCCGGATTATACTCCATGTGTTCTAACTTCCCATTCGTGCTGCTGCGGCCAATTAGACCGCTGGTCTTTTCCGCAGCGAAAAATGTAAGACATTCAACCCTCACCTAACCAGGCTTGCTGATATTTGCAGGTGCCTTCTTTCAACTCCTATTCCACCTATGTTACACATCATCTGGTACATCATCATTGGGTTTATAGCGGGACTGATCGCGAAATGGATCGTGCACGTCCATCTGGGACTGCTGCCAACGATTCTAGTTGGAATCGTTGGATCGATCATCGGTGGCTTGATTGCCCGGGTCTTCTCTAAACCGTCCGACGGCACTCCGTTCCATCCCGCCGGACTGATCCTGTCGATTATCGGAGCTATTATAGTTCTATTTATTCTGCAGCGATTCGCCTGAGGC
>DATNNZ010000560.1:0-6312 GCA_035601575.1 Chthoniobacterales bacterium | reverse complement strand
CAAAGCCGTACCCAGACCTTGCAGCACAGCAGCCATCCCAGTCTGCCCAAAGATATGCAGCGCTTGGGCGTTGGGAACGAAGAAGAAAATCAGGCTACTTCGCAGGAACGATACGGCTAAAGTGAGACCGAATCCCGTGAGCGGATGTTGCGCCAGCTTAGGACGCCACTGATTCAGACACCCGCCGGCTAAACCGCCGCACAACATCGAAATACCGATGGACGCCAACGGCAGCCCGTCGAACCTCACCGCCAGCCAAGTCACAAACACGCTCACGGCCACCCCGACCCAAGGGCCCGCCAACAGACCTGCCGCACAAACCGCCACGATCCGCTCGTTGAGCCAACCGCTACGCGAAACGCTCGCTTCTTCGACCAACCCAAGAACCAGGAACACCAGCAACGCTGTCCCTCGATCCCGCATCGACAACAGAGAGCGGTCCTGTAGCCTTAAACCCGGCACAAACGTGAGCACGTAAGCCGCGGTTACCAATACACACATGTCGTTGAAAAGGCTATCCATGACAGCAAGCCCGGAGTCGGCTACGAGGCAAAGACGGCGCTGATACGACTCAATCGACGTCCATCAGGATCGGCGTTCGTGGCAGTAGGAGCCCCGTGTTTTATCGAATGATTCTCCGTGTTGAAAGTGATTCGTTCCCAAGATAGCGAGCGAGACCTTTCTCGTCTTGCCTACTTAAGCCCAAATGAAAATAGACGTCAAAGTTTTGGAAGCGGGCCACTCTTTGTCTGAACTGCCGTATTTCTTGTCCCAATTGCCAGCGGGAGCGTTCTCGGCAGAAGTGGACACAACAGGTCCGGCAACAGCGTGAGGCGGAAATATTTATTTTGGATGAATGCTATCGAGCTCAGGCAGCAACACTACGCTCTCCTGCTCGTTGGGATCCGTGCGGGCAATAATCGCAACGCAGCTCTCCGTAGCGCTGAGGTTATGGGGCAGATGAGGCATACCCGCAGGGATGTAGATAAAGTCCCCGGCACGTGCAGAGAGCTGTTCTTCGAGCCTCTCGCCATACCACATGCTGGATTCGCCGCTCAGGATATAAATGGCGGTTTCGTGACCATCATGTTTGTGCGCCTTCGCCCGTCCACCGGGTGGAACGGTCACGACCTGCAAGTGGATTCCCTGCGCATCTACCGATTCGGCCGAGATCCCGGGCGCATAGAAAAGCGCTTGCTTGCCAACGAATTCCGCACCGGGGCGTACAACCAGACAAGTTGGCATCCTCGCGAGCCGGTTGGCAGTTTCCGTACTTGTATCGATCGTCATAAATGGCGTCCGGTTGCCCGGAGTTCGCAATAATAAGACGCCACGATTTTAGGGACCGGCCGTTTTTTTGTCCCAATTGCCGGAATCGTTGTTTCGGCGGTCGCGTGACGCTGGCGAAAACAAGACGTGTTCTAGCCGCTCGGCACGTCTTCAGGCCGATTTTCGCTGCGTTTCGCCCACAGAAAGAGCTTAGGTCTTCGTGCTTGTTTTACCTAAGGTATCCAGCTGCTCTCGATTGAGGGAAAATGACACCTCGAATCCGTCCGGAGTCGTCAATGTCACAATGAAAGCATTCGGATCTGGAGACCGTTCGATGCGCACGATATCAGCCGGGTAAACGAGGCGGAGGCTTTCGTCGCCATATCTGGCCCAGAGCGCCTGCGTCATCATTCGTGGCAGTGTCATAATAAGTGCCTTGAGGCATTCCGTCGGGAAGCTGAGAGAACCTTGTTTACCGTTCAGGCAAGTGAAGCTTAGGCAGAATCGGCTGCCGTCGCTCCCGATGTCGTAGGCGATGAGCTCTTTCCCCATGATATGTTCGGCGGGTACAGTCGGAGTCGGCAGTGCAACCGCGCCCGAAGATTCGTGCTGGATAGACTTCATGCCTTCTCTAAAGAATTATCGGTTGAAAGAGGCTGGTTTTCGGAATGGCGAGCGAGACATACTCATATTGGACTAAAGGCTAATCCAAAGTAACATCGCGGTTTGAGAGACCTACGATTTTTTGTCCCAGTTGCCGCAATCCCTGTCCAAGCTGTTGGGTCACTGGACTCGGCGTTACTGCCTGATCACCGCCCGTCGGTGAAGTTGCTGAGCGGCAAGTACGGGTGCCTGCAAAATCAGCCAGCTCCAAGATAATCTTGCCAATCTAACCATCACGTTAGGCTCGGAGCAGCTAGCTATTCTCGATGACGTAACCGGATAACACGTTTGTTCCGACAATGATTACGGCACTTAGGACAAAGAGCGGCCCGCCGCAAGAATCCTGGTGTCTATTGTTTCGAACTAACAATGCGTGCGGAAACCATTCTAGGAGGAGCCCCTATGGCAGCGTTTATTTTTCTCTCCAGTCTCATGCTCTTTCTCATGATGATTGCTGTATTGAGATAGCATCCGGACAACGATTGCTGCACTTGGAACAAATGCGACCCAGTTGTCCAATCCTGCCTTCTATTGTTCCTACTAACTACGCGACATATGGGGGCCACGTGACCCAGCAGCGGTGTTTACCCTTGGAATGACGAAGTTCAACGTGAACAAGTCGGCATGATCTTGCCCACGGTAGGGCGAAAACCTCGGCGCTTTTGGTCGGCACGCCCTTTGGTTACGCTTCCCCATGCGCCGGGTTTGAGCCATACGTTGCCCGCCGATTAGAGTGACTTGCGGTTTGTGACTAAGCCGCCGTACGCACGTCTTCAGACTGCCCGTATTATACGACTTTGCATCCCAGGTTAAAGCAAGGAGGCCACATTCTGAGCCTCCTCCGACCCGTGTTGGACGCCAATACCCACGTTTGTGCATTGCCCAATCGAGCTGTGCACCGATACAGTATTTATGGTCGGGCAACGTATGGCTCAAACCCGGCGCAGGGGGAGGCGTAACAGAAGAGCGGACCGACCAAAAGCGCCGAGGTTTTCGCCCTACCGAACCATTTTCCCGTCCTTGCGGGACAGGCTTTTCCGCGCGCCAATGGCGGTGATTGAGGCGATCGCGGCGTGACAGAAACCAGTAAAATGCGCTCCTTAAGTTGACGCACATTGGCGTCTGCCGGACGACGTCATCATTCTATGCGAGACGGTACACTAGATCCCTAACTTTTCTTTAAAATAGAAGATTGTCTCACGAATTCCGGATTCAAAATCAACCTTTGGCTCCCACCCGAGCAGTTTTCTCGCCCGAGTAATATCGGGTTGACGAACTTTCGGATCATCCACCGGCAGCGGCTTGGTGATTATCTGCGATTTAGCTCCGGTAATCTCCAGGATTTTATTGGCAAAATCGAGGACAGTCATTTCCCGAGGGTTACCGATATTCACTGGTTCATGATAGTCGCTCAACGCCAGCCGGAAAATGCCATCGATCAGATCGGAGACGTAGCAAAAACTACGCGTCTGGCTGCCGTTGCCAAATACGGTTAGCGGTTCCTGGCTGAGGGCCTGGCCAATGAACGCCGGTACCACGCGACCATCTTTCAGACGCATACGTGGTCCATAGGTGTTAAAGATCCGAACGATTTTGGTATTCGCCCGATGATACCGATGGTAGGCCATGGTGATTGCTTCGGCGAAACGTTTGGCTTCATCGTACACCCCACGCGGACCGATCGGATTAACGTTGCCCCAATAGTCCTCCTTCTGCGGATGAATGAGCGGATCGCCATAGCATTCTGAGGTCGAAGCCAGCACGAAAGAAGCCATTTTGTCCTTGGCTAAACCCAAGGCGTTGTGGGTTCCCAGCGCACCCACTTTCAAGGTTGGGATTGGGAGCTCGAGGTAATCGATAGGGCTGGCCGGAGAGGCAAAATGAAATACGTAATCGACCCTACCTGGAACGAAGATGAATTCGCTGACATTCTGTCGAATGAACTTGAAGTCCTGATTTCCGGCGAGGTGCGCGATATTGTCGGTCGAACCAGTTATGAGATTGTCAATCGCAATGACCCGAAATCCCTCGGCCAAGAGGCGATCGCTCAAGTGAGACCCAAGAAAGCCCGCCCCACCCGTCACGACCGCGGTCGGCTTGGAAGAAGTACCCCTAAACATTTGAGAAGATTCCGATTTCACCAATTATTCTGAACTCGGTACTCAACCATAAGGCGCGCCAGCATTGGATTCAGGCGTCCCGCTATCGGAAGCGATTTAAAAGCAATTCTCATAGTTTGAGTAACAGACCTCAGGATCTTAGAAACCGGCCGCTTTTTAGCCCAACTGACGCAATCGGTGTCTCAATTGCCACCTGACATGGTCTAACCCATCTTTCGCAGTTTCTAGCTCATAAAAGGGATAGGTAAGTTTTTGGTAACTGATTTTGAGGGAGTTATGGGTTCGATTGGGTGAAAGGGGCGTGTGTACCGACCAAGGGGCTTTTCGGACCGGTTAAAAGTTGGCAAACTGGCGATGTGTTTCTGAAGCGTCATGTTCGTCGCAAGAATGGCAAGGAGCATGTTTACTACTCTTTGGCTGAGAGTATTCGGGTAAGCGGGAGTCGGACGATCCAGCGCCGGGTGCTCAACCTTGGAGAGTTGAACACGACGCAGATCGAAGGTTGGCAACGCTCGATCGAAGTGATCGAAAAAGAAGGACAGAGCCGGCAGTATCGACTTTTTACCGATCGGGAAGGTGGAGCTCCGGCCAATGCTGCTGATGTTTGTGAGGTCATTCTTTCAAGTTTAGCGGTGCGATGTCCACGGCAGTTTGGTGCTTGTTGGTTAGCAAGCCGACTGTGGCAGGAATTGAAGCTCGATGAGTTTTTCAGCGTGGCCCTGCACGATCGTCGCGGCAGCGTGGAGTGGGCTAAGGTCATCGAGCTTTTGGCGGTCAACCGCTTAATCGATCCAGAGAGCGAACTGGGCATCCATCAGCGTTGGTACGGCACGACCGCAATGGACGTAATATTGGGAACCGATGACGCGGTGGCGGCTAAAGATCGACTCTATCGTGCTCTGGATAAAGCCATCGAACACAAAGAAGCTCTCGAGCGGCATTTGGCCAAGCGGTGGGAGGATCTTTTCGGTGCTCAATTCGATCTGTTACTCTACGATTTAACCAGCACTTATTTTGAAGGTCAGGCTGGCGAGATTCCCGCTGCTAAGCACGGTTACAGCCGGGATCACCGACCCGATGCGCGGCAGATCATTCTGGCGATGGTGGTGACCGAGGAAGGCTTCCCGCTTTCCTATGAAGTCTTTGAAGGCAATCGAGCGGATGTCACTACTCTTGAAGAGATCCTCGACTCAGTAGAACGCAAGCACGGCGCACTGGGTCGGGTCTGGGTTTTTGATCGCGGCATTGTCAGCGAGGAGAACCTGGCTCTGCTCCGCAAACGGGGAGCGCTTTATCTCATCGCGACACCCAAGCGACAACTGGCCAACTTCCAAAAAGAGCTCGTGGAAGAGGATTGGTCTCAAGTGCGCGATCATCCCCAAATCCAAGTCAAGCTCCTGGAGCGCGACAAGGAGCTTTACGTGTTGACCCGCAGCCTGGAGCGGGCCGAAAAGGAGCGCGCTATGCGAACTCGCGTGCTGCGCGGGCTTCGCCAAGATCTGGCCAAACTCAGCAAAAGCGTACGCACCGGCCGGTTGCGTAATCGCGATCTGATTCATAAACGTCTTGGGCGGCTCGAAGAACGCTGGCCCGCTGCATGGCCGTACCTCAAGAGTGTCGAGTTAACCGATCGGGATCTGATTTGGAGTTGGGATAGAAAGAAGCTACGCAACGCTTGGCTCCATCAGGGTACCTACCTATTGCGCACCAATCTGATCGATCGCGATCCGCAAAAACTCTGGCGCCAGTACATCCAATTAACCGAAGTCGAGAGCGTGTTCCGAACCTTAAAAAGCGAACTCAACTTGCGGCCGATCTGGCACCGGATACAGCTCAGAGTCGAAGCCCACATCCTGATCGCCTTCCTCGGCTACTGTCTCTGGATCTGCCTGAAACAGAAATTACGTGCCGCTGCTGGTAGTCTTACTCCGACCCAAGTGATCCATTCACTCAAACAAATCCTGCTGGTCGAAGTGTGGCTTGATTTGCGCAAAGGAGGCCGTATCTGCCTCCCGCGTATCACCCAACCGGAGGCCGCTCAACAGCTTATTCTCCATCATCTCGGCTGGTCGCTGCCCGAGCAGCCACCGCCCACCATTTACCGCGACCAAAACAATTTTGTGTGGACGACCTGAGGCCTTCGAAAAATTGCGATGCCTCAAAATCAACAACTTACGAAATATCTATGTTAGAAACTGCGAAACCCGGGTTAGAGTCTCGGAATGTGAGTTTGGCGGCGATTTTTGTCTCAGCGAACTTG
>DATNNZ010000559.1:0-16220 GCA_035601575.1 Chthoniobacterales bacterium | reverse complement strand
ATCTCTTCCTGCGCCTTAACAGCCTGCGCAGTGCCTCCATCCGGGCTAAGCCCAACTTCTTGCGGATTGCTATCCTTTGCGCGTTTTCTCCCCACTTTGATTCTGGCGGGCAAGTCTGTTCGAATCTCAAATTCCATTTCCGCTTTCCTCCTCGCCTATCTTGCTTCGATGCGCTCGTTTTCTGTACGCCTCCTCGATTTCCCGGAACTTGCGATCCAGCGCTTCTTTCTCCAGGCCTGCCTTTCTTTCCGCCAAACCTTCCATCGAAGGCCTACCTTCACCCTTTCAACATGCGCCTCTCTCGCGATTCTCTCCTCGACCCGCGCCTCTGCCTCTCGCTCTAACCACTGCAGCACGATTCCGTTCACCAAGTCTTTGAGCGCTATTCCCGCTGAACGCGCCTTATTATCGCATCCCAAAAATGCCCGTGGTTCCAATTCAACCTGCCGGCACTTCGGTGCTTCATACTTTCTTCCTCTCAACTCCCTTGAGGCTTGGCAGAGCTTGAGCAGCCACGCAGCCACCTCAAAACTCGCATTGGGAACCGTTGCCAATATTTCTAGTCCTCTGAGCACGTCACAGTGCAAAAGTCTGTCTCGTGCTAAAAATGTCCAGCCCATGTTCGCTTGCTCACGTTTTTGTTCTTCCAAAAATGCGGCCGCCTTTTCCAAACTCCCAAACATGTTCTGCTTACGTTTCCAGCGTTGTCGACCGCCGGCGCTTTCTCTAGTTGGATAACTCACCATCCACGCGTCACGCCCTTTGTTCTTTATCGCAGTTATGTAGTAGCGCCTCATTTCCTATGGCCAGCATAACCATCTAATTCACATGAGGCCATCTCTACTTATTTTTGTAAGGGGAAAATCTCCTTTGATTTCGAAACGCCTCTTCATCCTCACTCCAGGGTTATGTGCCCCTTGCTAAGAATTTGGATGATTTGGATCGGTCAGGTCTCCTGGAAAAGTTCAATCCCCAGGAGCGTAGCGCAACCAAGACGCAGTTCAGTCAGCTTCGAAAAGAGAGTCTTTAAAACAGTTTCGCAAACCGCTTGCTGTCCAAATTCGTATACCTGACGGTCGAAGAGATTGACCGATGTCCGAGATACCCTTGAATGATCCGAATATCGGTTCCTTTGTTGACCAGAGCGTATCCGCAACTATGGCGTAGCATATGAGGATGAATATCCAAATGATCTAGGCCTGCAGCCGCCGCAAGCCGGCCGATCATTACCCACACCGTGCATCGCGATAACGGTTTGCGCCGTTCGCTGATGAAAAGCGTATCGCAATCGGCCGGAGGATTCATCTTTTCGCGCTCCACCAGCCAAGCTTTAATGGCACCCGACTCGCCATTGTAGAGCGCGTGAGGTCCGGAATCGCAGCCCTTGAGCCGCTTCACATGAAGTTCTTTAGTTGTCACGTTTACGTCGGAAAGCCTCATTGCACACAATTCCGAAACTCGGAGACCGTGGCGAAACATCAGAAGCAACATGCAATAGTCTCGCGTCGGATTGCGTGAATTGGTTGGATCCTGACTGGCAGCCAAAAGCTTACCTAACTCTTCCTGGGTCAGATATTCACGGGTTCGTTTTCGTTGACCATTTAATGAAATTCCCATGCTTTTAATACGACATTTTTGCGGTGCAATTTAACAAGTGTTTAATGTTTTTTGTTTAATGTTCGAGAGTAGCGAATTCGAACCGATCGGCTTCCAGACTTGATTCACGATGGGTAAGTAGAGATACTGATATCTAAACATTAAACAAACCAGCTACTTTGTTTCATGTTTAGCTCAGCGTTTTGATAGACGAGTTGTTTCAGGCGCGCCCACAGGCACCGCAAAAACCAGCCAAGCAACGAGCGTTTTATTTGCCGAAGATACCGGATAAGCGATTCAAAAGACGAGCATCGAATCAGGAGCAGAAGTGATCCCGCCTATTGGCCAAAGAACCTTGCTTGGTCCGGTTAACAGTGATCTCTTTCACTCACGCAGACTGGCCCATTAGTGCTCCGAGAGACCCATCGTCTCTGAGAATATCGCAACCCATTCCACGAGCAACGCCTGCCATTCGGACTCACTTTGCGGGATAACCGACAACTTGTGATAGTCGGATGCAATTGAGCAGGGTGAGCATCCGATGACGCCGAGTTGGCCTCATCGATACGAGCCGGGATGGATCTGGCATTTGGCGCAAAAGAACGGCATCGGCTTCATCATAATGTGGCTCCTGTGGATCAATGGTGAGCCTTTGTCGCGGAAAGCAATGCCAGAGCGCCAAAAAGTTCCAAAAAGGGTCACCCACCGGGGGAGGGGGTTGACTGCCGCCACGAGCCAGTTGGGCGGACCGGTCAGAGCGCTCGGAAAATTTTTCTGGTGTCAAGAAGGGGCGAGGCGAAAGAGGAGAATAGAGACGATGGGGTTTAATTGGGATGGAGAGCGGTCCGGAGGAGGCGCACTTGAGTTGTCGGAGTACACCACTACGGGCGTGGGCGACGATTTTGCCCCAGAGGCTAGATTCCCAGTGATCGTGGAGTGGGCTGCCTGAAGGGTCTGATTAAGCGAGGACCAGCACCGTTCCAATCTCTTGTAGAACCTGCCACGCTTCCGGCGGCTATGTTCGCTTTCCCGCAAGTTTCACAAGAGTAAAGATTCATATGGTGTGTAAGGGAACAAATGGCTGGTGAAAAATTTTAACCACCGGGCGTCGCCAGAAATGAATCGAATGAGTCCTAAATTCTTACCGATCGATCAATTGTAAGAGCGGCTTCGCTGTTCCTCCTGATACCGCGGTTCGTCCAGAGCCATCTTGCGGAGGAATCCGCGGGCTTTCATCGCCTTGGAAAAGCTCGATTCGAGCACCGTTTTGCAGGCGCCCGGTTTCGGCGATTACGCCGAGAAGCCCAACAAAGATCGGCCTCTTGTTGATAGGTGCCGGCAAAGGTTTGCCGCAGTTCACAAGTTGGTTCCTCGTCGCCAGCATGAGATTGAACCTGTCCGTTCGTGCTCACAATCTCGGTGCAGTCGATGACCTGGAGCGTGGAAAATCAGTTGCTGCGCGTCCGCGAATCCAATCCACTCGGCATCAGGAATGCCGAATTTCACAAGCTCGCCGAGCGGAGCTTTCAAGGTGACACCTAATGCGAAATAAACGGAAACCAGGCCGACTGGCGCGCTAGGCTTGGCGTTCTTGCTTCGTAGGTGATGAACGATTACGATAAATTTTCCCGCTTTCGTCGTTCATGCTATTAGCCGGCATGCCGTTCCAGGAATTCGTCTAGCGAGATCCTATCGATCAACCGAATTCCCTTTCGTGAACCTTTCCCCTGGACGGAGACCGCTTTTATTTGGCCGTCCGTAAACAGTTCATAAAGCTTGCTCCGGCTGATCCCTGAGTAAGCGACAGCGTGAGGTACTCGCAACCAGCGCGGTGCGAGCATCGAAGAGCAGTAAGTACCCTCAAGTATTTCTCTGGATGTCATGCGTACAGATTCGCAGAAACAAAAAAGCCGTGCACAATGACAAACTGGCCCCGTTTTGTCACCGTGTAGAAAACTATTGCTTTTTCCCCTGCGGCAAGCGCGAAGGTGGGAACCTCAGTTTGATCCCAAGATCGTGGAGAAAAAGGCGGGACCAGTTAACATTGGGAAGTTCGCGAACTTTGAGGTTGGGCGCCTTTGATAACCGCCGAGTTTCCTCCCAAAGCTCGATCGCGCGTTTCCTGATCAGAACCGCCGTCAGGCCTTTTTTGTTGCTGCATTCTTCCTCAAACAGATCACACGCCATAATAACGTGTAGGGCAGCTATTTTGTTGTCGCTCCATTGCTCCGGATCTGATAACTCCAAATCGTAAATCTTGATTGCGTCAAGCAAGGATTGGAGTAAGCCAGTGTTGCCGGTTTTGATCGCTTCTAACAGTATTATTACGTCTGATTGCAGGCCGGCCGACGGATCGTTGATTATTTCGAGCCACTTAGCTTGGTGTTCTTCCTCGTGCATGATGTCTTGAACAGTAATTGGGCCATCTGCTTGCTCTTTAGGCGGATCGCTTAGGAGGGTTCTGAATCTTCGGACCCTGCGTATATTCCAGGCAAGATCCCGCAATTCTTTGACGAGTTTGGCACCCGGCTTGTAAATAGGGTTTGGCTCCCGGACTTTTATACCCCTCGGAAGTAGAGCCTTACGTTGGGTCTTGCGCATAAATCCTGGGCGGTGTGTCAGCGGTCACACTCAAAGAGCTGGCAATGCGTCCACCGCTTTTGAAAGAGCTTCGCGACCGACATGCGTGTAGTGCCTTGAGATTTCGACTGAATCATGGCCGACCAGCTCCATTACGGCTGCTTCGGGAACCTGAGCATCACGCAGCAGCGAAACTGCCGTATACCGCAAACAGTGGAAGCTCAGCTCGAGAGACCCACGCTTCCTGTCACGGCCAATTCCACGTGACTGATGCGGAAGCCTCGGTCGAAGACCTGCTGCCGCCAACAAATCGCCGAATTGCGCGCTCAAATGACGGACGCGTTTGTCTTTTGCAAGTGTCGCAAAAGCTCGCGGATGAACCGGGCCCTGGGGCCGGCCGGCGACCGAGAGATGATTTAGAATATGCGTCCGCAGCGGATCTGCTAGAGGGATGGTAAGCCGCTTGCCACGCTTACGGGTAATGAGATAAATCTCGTTGCGCCCAAGGTCGATATTGGTCCACGTGAGAGCCGCCAGGTCGCCCAGGCGTTGACCGGTATAGAGTCCAAAAAAAATCAGTGATTGCCACTCGTCATCTGCAATCTGCAGGACCCGCCGAAGTTCTTCGATTGTAAATGGGCGTCGGCCCAGCGCCTGAGAGTCGCTCTTAAGAACGGGGACAAATTCGGCTGGATCGATATCGATGTATCCGTCGCGACGTGCCGCCCGGAACAGCATCTTTATCGTTTTGAGGTCGTTATTTGCAGTTTTGGCCGAAACCTTTGGAACCAATGAATCGCGGAAACCTACGATTGACCGCTTCTCGATTTCGCACAGGTCTGCGTCGGCGCGTTCTCCCAGGAAGCAGAGGAACTTGTTGATACCTTTTTGGTACAATTCGTAAGAAGCCGGTTTACACTCGAGCTTTTTTTGGCCAAGCCAGATTGCCGCGTGTGTTTTTACGCTGGAATGCGGCAGGCTTTCGCCAGATACCTGGCGGTAGATTTCATTGACGGCTTCGCGGATTCGTCGGGCGTTCATTTTGCGCTTGGAAACCTGCTCTAGAGTATCGGGACATCTTCCGGTGTTGCGACAACGGCCTATATGCTCGTCGCCTTTAACAGAGATAAAAGTCTTCGTGCGTCAGTCGACGCCGAAGGATTCGAATGACTACGGGTCTAAGCACCAGTGGTACATTTCTCCCTTATCACCCTGGCGGAAATGGATTTGCTATTGCTTCTCCCAGGGTAGCAATGTTCTCACCGGATGATAAGTACTTAGTAATAGCGAATGATATAACGTTTGATATTTTTAAAGTAGATAAGGCGGGAAATTATTCTGAGATGGGACCAGAAACAGCTAGGAACGGCATGGTTGTTGAAACGCTACCGTCAGGGACTTGAGAAACTTACGATTACAGACGATGACGTAGCTGTGTTTACAGGCAGAGACGGCCAAGAGACTAAAATCCGGCTGAATCGATAACGATCATCGCACGGATCGCAACGCACCAGGATACGATTACGGCGTGTTTTAGGGTCCGACCCTGCCCATGGTATTGCCCAGAAAAGAAAGAACGCCTACCAGCGGGGGAAAGCTAGTAGGCGTTCAGGTTTACGGCCGGAAGGATATGTCACCCGACCATGCTTTTTCAAGTGCAAAATGGAACCCGCGTAAAAATTCGGCTTCCTAAAATGCCACAGGATGCGTTTTCTGTGGGTGTCCGCTATCATGACCTTCGGGAATCTTGCCGCAAACGCAGGCGCTGAACACGTGCTGCGGCGGCACACGATTCGTCACGCGGCTGACCAGTCAGCCGAAGCCGTACCAGTTGCCATCATGCTCGCGCCGCAGTTCTTCTTTGGATTCCTTCATTGGACTTATTGTTGTGACTGAGTGCTAACTCTTCTCATTTGACGATAATGAACTGCGGGTATGTGGTGGCCGAGACATTCACAGAGAGTCCCGTACCGGTCCATTTCCATCCGGCTACATCAGTGGACGTATTCTCTACTGGATCATACAGAACGACCTTCTGCGGATTGGGGTGAGTAATCGTAAGGGTTGTTTGCTGCGATGGACCTTGATCACTAGACCACCCGGCATTCCAGAACCCAATAACCGAATAAGATCCGTCCGCCGTATCGAATCCGTAAGCTCGCTCGATCGCTGGACTAGACGTCACTGCATGATGAGAGGCTGGGATGCCTGAAACGATATCTATCACCCTTTGGATGTAGTAATAGATCTGCTTTTTGTTGCCATTCTGGTTGATGAAGCCGTAGTTTGTATATCCAGCGTCGCCGCTGGGCTGCCCAGGCTCATCAATGGCAGTGTACATAAACGTGTGAGTAACGCCGAGAGCTAATGACATAATCAGCCTCCTCATAGCCCAGATGCCACATTGCGCCTGCGAGTTTTCGCCCCCGTTCCAAATGCCGTTGGTCTGACCCCATTCTGTTTCCCATATCGAAGGAGGCACACCGTATTTCCGCGCCCAAGCCTGTAACATTTGTACTTGGCTAGAGTAGGTTCCAGCCGCGTCCGCTGTCGCGATTCCGTCACCTGCCAGCGCGTTGGAATTATTTGGCGTCAGCTCCAAATAAAGCCCGGTGCTGTAGGGATGGTTGGTATATCCATCTAGCGGCATACCGTTCTGGATCTCGCAAAAGGTGCTAGGCACACTCGCGCCACCGCCAATCACCAGCATCGCGGGGTTAACTGCCTTGACCGATTTGTAGGTAGCGTTCGCAATCGCGGCGTATTCAGCTTCCCATGCTGGTTCCGGCGATGCGTAGTTCCGGCTCCCGCCGTAGTACTGGTAAAAAGCTTTGCCACCCACAGTCTGGATGTCGGGCTCGTTAAGTACCTCGATCGCTTTAACGCTGGCAAGCGTCGGGTCTGCCATCAATGTTCGGGTCACAAACGCTGCAACCCGTGCAACCTCGTCTGGAGCGCTCCATTGGCTTAAGCATAAAACAACCTTTAGATTGTTCTGGGTCGCTAGCCGAATCCAAACTAGATCATGAGCCGGGAATACGAGGTTTTGTTGTGGTGTCCAATTGTTCCCTAAGTTAGCCCCATCAACTTCGGCTATCGGTATCCCGTCCCTGATCCATCCAGCGCCGAGTTCTTTGATCATCGGGATCAAGAGCACTGGGTCTTGTGTTTCGGTTGATCGACCAAAGCCGGTCGATACACCGAAGCGGCCATCCGCTTGCGCGAGTTTCCACGGCATAACGGATGCCGCGCAGAATATGACGAAGAACAACGTTTTCATGGTTTTCTTTATTGTTAAATGGAGAAGTTTTTAGACACTAGTGGCTCTGGACATCCGCCGGGAAAGGCTGTAGATGGCACCTCGGTTCTTCGCCGGACTCTTTAAAAAGCTTGCACAGTAGCGCAGGAACGCTCGGAGGGAGGTGTTTGGGTATAGGAAAGGAAAATGCGCTACCTTCAACGGTAGCGCGACGAAATAGAGGTGAAGCGAATTTAACGACGCACTTCTGCGTAACCGGAGCCTTGTGAATCCTGAATCGAGACGGCAAAGTATTCACTATTAGGAAAGACATTCAGTCCGCTGAGCGCGATATTGCGTGCTATGGAGTCCAGATTGCGATCCTCTAAGTATTCGCCAGAAAACAACCTTGGCGGAATGCGGAGCAAGGTAAACCTGTGCTCTCGGTCCACAAAGTGATCTGACGGAACTCAGGAAGTAGTTTTCTCCCGGAATCGTCGCGCACCGTCTGCGCTTGAGATTTGCTGGTGGTCAAGCTAACCGCCGTCATTAGAATGATAGCAATGATGGTTTTCATAAATACTGGTATCTCCATAATCGACACGTTCTTGTTGTCCTTTAGCGCAAGGGGAGCAAGCGATCATTGTTCTGGACATCGCGCCCATGCAGTAGACGATGAAATAACCGGCTGAACCGCCTTGCTTCAGATCCGACCGCTCGCTCAAGACAAGATTCCAGCAGATGCACGAGGTCTGCTCGGCGAAGAAATGGTAATCGCCAATCGAACTCCGATTGCGGCACTTGAGACAAGAAACGGCCAATTTCCAAGCTCGGGGCGTATATCAACCCTGGCCATGAAGATTGCCTTTGTATGTCCGCCGATACCAGGACACCTCAATCCAATGACTACGCTGGCCCGCCAGCTTCAGTCACGGAACCATGACGTAGTATTCATTAGTTTGCCGGACGGTGAGTCTTCGGTGCGCGCTGCTGGCTTGACGTTTAGCCCCTGTGCCGTAAAAGAGTTTCAGGCCGGCTCACTCAAGGAACGCTTCCGCCAGCGCAGTAAGCTTCAGGGAGAGGAAGCGCTGCAGTTTATATTACAGAATGCTGCCGACAGGACGGAAGCAATATTGAATTCATTACCGTCGATCCTAACTGCAGCCGCGGTGGATGCAGTCGTACTCGACACCGTTCTGTTCTACACCGAGTTAGTGCCGATGAGCCTTGGTATCCCGTATGCCCACGTCGCAGACGCGCTGCACTTCGACTACTCCGGCTATACACCACTCTGTTTCTATGACTGGCCCCACGAGACTACCCCGGCAGCTCTGGCCAGGAACCAAAAGGGCGTGGAGAGCTTCTTAGAAACGCTGGCGCTAACCATCGCAGTCGGTAGGGCATATGCAAAGCGGGTCGGTCTCGATGTCGACTGGGACAACCCTTCCGCCACGATCTCGAAGCGGGCCTGGATCACACAATGCCCTCGGGAATTTGACTTTGCAAGTTCGCATTGGCCACCGCAGTTCCACTATACCGGGCCTTTCCACGATGGCGCCGGCCGCATGGAAGTCGATTTCCCGTGGGAGCGACTGACAGGTGAACCCCTCATTTATGCGTCAATGGGAACATTGCAGAACGGCCTAACCGACGTGTTTCGCACGATTACTGCGGCGACCGCGAAGCGTAAAGGGTTTCAAGTTGTGCTTTCCATTGGCGATCAGATCGATCCGGAACAGATCGGACCGTTCCCGAGCAACACCATCCTGGTCAAACGCGCACCGCAATTGGAACTGCTCAAGCGCGCCTCGGTCTGCATCACCCATGCCGGACTGAACACGGCGTTGGAAGCGCTCGCTCAAGGCGTTCCTCAAGTTGCGATCCCAGTTACCATTGATCAGCCCGGTGTTGCTGCCAGGATCGCTGAGAAGAAAACCGGACTGTTTGTACCCCTGAAAGAGCTGAACGTATCCCGCCTTACGCTTCTCCTTGACCAGGTGCTCACCGACTCTACCTATCGCGATAATGCACGTAATTTCCAGAAAGTGATTGCCGAAACCAATGGACTTTCTAAAGCAGCCGATTTGCTGGAACGAACGTTCGGAGTTGCTCAGGAAGACCAACAGTCACAAAATCGGAGGAGCGGCTATAAGGATGGAGTTTCCTAAGTGAGACCGAAGTCGGTCGCGGCCCAGCCGTGGTGTGCTCGTATCGGAAGTACTGCCTTTATCGAATGACCGCTACAGCGTCACGCAAAAGCGAGATCAATTCTTCCCCGTCGTCCAGACTTAAGGTAACGCTTTGCGCGCCCTGTCGGATGACGATTTGATGGTCGCGCTCGCGCACTAACACCGTTGGGAAATGATTATCCATCTTACTAATCAGATATCGGCGATTATCACCTGCTCCTTAGCGATGGGCGTGATGTTAGGCTGGCACACAGCTTGAGTATTTGCCGTTAGTTACAGAATTTCTTAGTTCTATTTCTGCTGGGTGAATCCGGAACAAAGGATGTCCACCTCGCTTGCTTCGTTGAACGTTTGGCGGCCAAGAGCTGTGCATCCCCGGACGTTCTTAATACAGTAGAAACAGAAGCGAGATACATTTGGCGGGTCGCACACCCATTGTCCTCTTGAGCGCATCACCTCAGACAACGACGCAAAAACCCAGCGCATTTCTTACCATCTTCTCGGCTGGCATAGCAGCCGGTGTTTTGGATATCACGGCTGCCTTTGTAACGTGGGCGCCTCGGGGAATCAGGCCGGCCCAAATTTTGCGTGGTATCGCTAGTGGGCTGCTTGGTCCGAAATCCTTTGACGGTGGTTGGCAGACCGCACTGCTCGGAACGGTACTGCATTTCGTGATCGCCTTCTCGGCCGCCGGCGCATTTTATGGCGTAAGCCGCAGACTCATATTCCTGACGCGACGTCCGATTTTCTCCGGCGCTTTGTATGGGATCGCAGTCTACTTCTTCATGTACTGGGTTGGGGCGGTTTCTCGGAGCCGCGCGAGCGCAGCAGCCAAATCGTCGATCCGCGTCGGCTTGCTCAGATAGTCGTCCATTCCCGCAGCAATGCATTTTTCTCGGTCACCTTCCATGGCGTTGGCCGTCAAGGCGACGATGTGAGTTTGCGGTTTTGCCTGACCGTTATGGGCCGACTCACGCTCGCGAATACGTCGCGAGGTCTCGTATCCCTCCATTTTGGGCATGTGGCAATCCATAAAGATGACGTCGTAACGTGTGCGTTCCAAGGCGCTCAGGACTTCTATGCCATTGGCAACGATGTCAGCTTCGTAGCCGAGTTTTCCGAGCTGCAAAAGCACTACTTTTTGATTCACCGGATTGTCTTCGGCCAACAGTATTCGCAGCGGGCCATAGACCGGGCTAACCAAGACCGCCGGGACGGTGGGCGCTTTGCTGGGAGGCCGCGAAGACGGAGATGTCGGGGCTTCGCTAAATATACGAACAAGACAATCAAACAACCTGGCTTCCTTCACCGGTTTGAACAGGCATTCGGAGATGCCGGCGTCTTGCATGACGCGAGGGTCGAGGCGGAGCCCAAGCGAAGTGAGCATGATTTTTCGGGTGCTCAGCAACATCGGATCAGACTGCATGGCGCGCGCGAGAGCTAAGCCGTCCATGCCGGGCATCTGCATATCCAAGATCGCTAAACGGTATGGAGTACCGGATGCTGCGGCACTACGGAGTAGCTGCAGAGCTTTTTCCGCGGAGGGTGCGTAGTCGTGACGCATGTCCAATGCGGCAAGCTGATAGTGCAGCACGCGGCCGTTGGTCGCGTTGTCATCCACAACCAGCACTTTCATTTTTGTAAGACCATCCACGCGCTGTTGTTTCAGGCTGATTGGCGCAACCGAGTCCTTCAATGTGACCGTGAACCAGAACAACGATCCGCGGTTTGGTTGGCTGTCTACTCCGATTTCTCCCCCCATCATCTCCACGAGACGTTTGCAGATGGCCAAACCGAGCCCGGTACCGCCGTATTTGCGGGTAGTCGATCCATCAGCCTGGGTGAAAGCTTGAAAGAGCCGCGTTTGTGCCTCGGGAGCAATGCCGATGCCGGTATCAAGGACTTGAAACCGCAGGGTTACCTGCTGTGCGTCCCTGCAATCTTCAGAGACGTGGAGCACGACCTCGCCATACTCGGTGAATTTAATGGCATTGCCAATCAAATTTGTAAGGACCTGGCGAATTCGCCCGGCGTCGCCACGAAGGCGAGTAGGAGTGTTCGGTGGGAGAAGCCCTGCTACTTCGAGACCCTTGGCCTGAGCGGGTTCCGCCAGCAACTCCAGCGTATCTTCGATAATCTGCCGTAGGTCGAGATCTTCCTCCACCAGGGATAGTTTGCCTGCCTCAATCTTTGAAAAGTCAAGGATGTCATTGAGGATAGTCAGCAACGATTCAGCGCTCCCGCTGACCGTTCGGGCAAACTCGCGCTGTTCGGGCGTCAAATCGGTATCGAGCAACAGATCGGTCATGCCAATGACGGCGTTCATTGGCGTCCGGATCTCGTGGCTCATGTTGGCGAGAAACTCCGATTTAAGTTGCGCCGATTCGACTGCGGCGTCTCGTGCGCGAGCGAGTTCCGTCTCCACCTGTTTGCGTTCGGTTATGTCTTCCGCTGTTCCGACGTAGCCGACCAGTTCATTCGGCGTGGTATGCATCGCCTTAGCTCGGGCACGCACCCAACGGAGCTGCCGGTCCAGCGTTATCACGCGGTATTCGGAATCGAAATCGCTGCCGAATTGAGCACCGATTCGCCATTGCCGCAATACGTTCTCCCGGTCATCTGGGTGGAGGGCATTGACCCATCCTTCGCCGAGACTTTGTTCGAAGGACAATCCCGAAATTTCCGTCCAGCAGCGGTTCACGTAAACCCAGCGGCCGCGGCCATCGCTTTGATAAATCCCAATCGGCGCGGTGGCACTGAGTTGGCGAAACCTTTCCTCGCTCGCGGCTAGTTCGGCCGTTCGCAGGAGGACTTTGGATTCGATGGCAGCGTTAACGGTCTGAAGCTCGGCTTGGTGGGCCGCGACGTGGCGCATTTCGCGGAGGCTCTGGCGAATGGAGAGAAAGAGGAAAAAATCTTCGAAAAGCACCCATCCGCCATGCTCAAGGGCTCGCGCGAAACCGGCGGCGTGTACGCCAAATACTGATTCGGGCCAGAAGGCGCCTCGCAATAGATGATCAACCACGACCACCGCTGATCCGGTGACCAATACGCGCCAGTCCCGGTAAAACGCGAGAAATGCCAGGGAGCCAAAGACGTGGAAATGTGTTTCGATCCGCCCGCCGGTAAGATGAATGAACAATGCCGAGGTGAACATCTGTGCGATCGCCACGGCGTGGCGGGTCAACACTTGGCCTGGCCATTTCCAGATCAGCAGTACCGGAAAGGAGCAGATCACTCCACCGAGAAAGATAGCCGCCCATACGTGCGGGTGAATCTCACTGGTTGTACCGACCCACGCGCGCGGCGAAATCCAGATCGCCATGGCTATGCCCGCGAGCCATTGAAGCACTAGTAAACGAGCGAAGAGAGAGTCAGTTTGACGGTAAATGCTATTTTGCTGCGAGACGAAGCATTCCTCCGTCCGCAGAGCTATTGCTTCGTTCGCCGTCATGGCATTCGGGAGGTAGACTCACTGAAAAGCGGACAACCGCCCGAATGGGCGAGAAGAACGGCGAGCTCACTAATGCTCGCTTGCGAACAAGGGCACCTCGGATGGACAAACATGACGAGAGTCGATGCTCCTGGCGTGCGCTGAAGTGTCGATGATGCGGGCCATCGATCAGGAGAGGCGCCCTCTTTTCCCGCCGTGATGCTGTAAAGCCAGAGCGCAGCTCTCCCCGCCCAGGCGAGGGACAACCACAATATGAAAACGATCGGTAAAGCAAGGGATCCCGCTTTTTCCGGCTCAGCAGGTACTGCGACTTGCATGATGTATCTATCGACAACCGCTGCGGCCGGTTTAGAATTTTCATAATTACTAGGGACGCAAGCACTTCAGCGTGCCGCCCAGAACAGGCAAGCCCAAACACCCTTCACTCCAATCCGCCGACCAGACATGCAGTTGTTTAAATTACCAGGTGGACGATTGCCAATGCCCGAGCGACAGAACACTCATGGCTACTCCTCTTACTCGACGACTCGGAGCACATGAAACTCCAGCGATCGGACTGGGCTGTTGGGCGATCGGTGGCCCGTTCTGGTTTGGTAGCCAACCGCTCGGCTGGGGCGAAGTGGACGATAAGGAATCAGTTGCCGCCATTCATAAAGCGCTCGATCTCGGGGTCAGGTTTTTCGATACGGCAAACATTTACGGATGCGGACATAGCGAACGGGTTCTCGGGAGCGCTCTTAAAGGGGTCCGAGAGCAGGTGATTGTCGCCACCAAATTCGGCAACACCTTCGATGAGTCCGCTCGGCAGAAGACCGGTCAAGACGCTTTTCCGGAAGGAATTCGTTGGGCCTGCGATGAAAGTCTACAACGGCTAGGCACGACCTATATCGACCTCTATCAGTTTCATTTGAACGATTACGATCCAAAGAAGGCCGTTGAAGTACTCGGAACGCTCGAGGAGTTGGTAGCCGCCGGCAAGATCCGCTCCTACGGTTGGAGCACCGATTTTCCGGAACGCGCCAAAGTGTTTGCCGAAGGAAAACACAATGTCGCCGTTCAGCACGAACTCAGTGTCTTCTTTGATGCGCCGGAGATGCTGCGATTTTGTGAGGAGCGGGGTCTCGCCAGCATCGATCGTTCTCCACTTGCCATGGGGTTGCTAACGGGCAAGTTCGATGGGAGATCGCGACTAGGCACGGATGACGTTCGTGGGATACAGCCGGAGTGGCTTCGCTATTTTGACCAGGGTCAACCCAAACCGGAGTGGCTGGCTCGCATCGCCGCAATCCGAAAGATTCTCACCAGCGAAGGAAGAACGCTGACGCAGGGCGCTCTGGCCTGGATTTGGGCTCGAAGCCCGCAGACGATCCCTATCCCGGGTTTTCGCACAGTGAAACAGGTGGAAGAGAACATCGCCGCACTTCGATTCGAACCGCTTAGCGACAGCTCAGTCCAAGAGATTGCCGGCCTGCTGGCAACGCAAAATCGTCACGATAATGCGTCAGATTTATCGGCTACTGCAACTTCGGTTCGCGAAGGAAAGTGAAAAATCATTTCTTCGCGTAACAAAGCTCGATCAAAATGTTACCGTGGCACGCCTTGGGATAACACCAGCAGCCCAGTACTTTGCCGCGCAGCTCAGATAACTTCGCAAGCAAGTCCGGCCGTTTTAAAATGTAGCTCCGATACTCATTGACGGCCCGGTCATGATTGGTCTTTCGGCCCTTGGCCGGATTAAACCAGGGTGAGCGCTGGTAAGGGGTGTGACGCACCGCGTCGCCAATGTAAACAAAGCGACCGGACTCTTCGGCCCACTTGATCAGATCTTCGTCCGCGCGACGGCCTTTGGTTTTTCTGACGTTGACGATAACGGAACCGCCCGCCTCAACCGTTCTTTTTCTTTCAAGTTCGTCAGGTCTCACGGGAGGAGCGATAGCCGATAGCCGATAGCCAAAGACGATTGCGGTGACAACGAACATAGAACATCCGAGCGTCGTTGGATGTTCCCTAAACCCTTTTTTCGAAACAGACTGCCGTGGCATCGTTTTCGAACGGAGGAAAGTTTGGTACACGATAAAACCCGGATTTGCCGTAGAGCGCGATCGATTCCGGCTGCTTTACACCAGTTTCCAATCGGATGGCGTCATACTCAAAATCCCGGGCAAACCGCTCGAGTTCTTCCAAGATTTTCCTGGCGATTCCGCGACCGCGTTCACCTGGCACAACAAACATCCTCTTTATCTCTGCTACTTCGTCCTCGATTGGAACCAATGCGCCGCACCCGACCGCTTTCCCTTCCAATCTCACCACCAGAAAGGTGCTTCTTGGAACTGATACTAAATTAGGGTCGAAATAGCCGACGTCGGCTGGAGGCTCATCGTAGCGTTTTCGAATCTCTTCGATAAATGCGGACAAGAGCCCCTGGGCTTCCGGCGATCGGGGATCTTCGGGCTCAATGGTAATAGTCATGAGCGGTAACTCTCCAAAATCGGTTGGACTGCTGACCTTTCCTTTTTTCCGTTTAAGCGCCCCAGAGGGACCCAGAATCATAGAGATTAATCGAGACTTGGTTAGAAGTCAGCGGCGTTTTCGGTGGCAAGCCATTCGCGTCAACATAATAGGTCGTTGGCAGGAGGGCACAAAGGCTGGGTCCGAGGCCTATCCCCACACTACTGCGCCTTAGGTTAGAGCAGATAGCCAGCCGCCGAACCGCTACCGAGATTCGTTTTTCCTTTACATTTCTTGTGTTGGTGGGTCTACCTGTTGCACGCAGATTGGGCGCAACGGCCCGCCGAATGGATTCGCGTCGGAGGCAAAGGCTTTCGCGCGGTCCGCGAGCCGGAGCAATTGAACCTGCCATGAAGCTGCCTAACATTTTTGAGAAAGAGGTAATTCCCCAATCGTTTTCTGCCGGAAGCGTCATTTTTGCGGAGGGGGAACAGGGGGATTCGATGTTCGTCGTTAAATCGGGTGAAGTTGATATTTATATTCACGATCACCTGGTCGAGACCGTAGGTGTTGATGGTTTTTTTGGCGAAGTTGTACTCGTTGATCATGTTTCACGCAGTGGCACTGCGATCGCAAAAACGGATTGTACGTTGATCCCGATCAACGAGCGGCATTTTCTGTTTATGGTTGAAGAGACGCCTTTTTTTGCGTTGTC
>DATNNZ010000558.1:0-4125 GCA_035601575.1 Chthoniobacterales bacterium | reverse complement strand
TGCCATCGCCAATCACCACCGTACCGCCTTTCGAAGTGGCATCAAAGAGCAGCACCGAAAAATCATATGGCAATCGGATGCAACCGTGGCTGGCCGGATAACCAGGCAACTGGCCAGAGTGCATGGCGATGCCGGTCCAGGTGAGCCGCTGCATGTTCGGCATCGGGGCGTTATTATACGTTTTCGAGTAATGCGTTTTCTTCTTCTCGAGAATGTTGAATACCCCCGGCGGTGTGGTGTTGCCCTTGCCGCCGCTGCTGATGCTCGAGCGGCCGATGAGAATGCCGTTGCGATACACATACATCGTCTGCTGCGGCAGGCTCACCAGCACGACGAGAGGTCCGCGCGGTGAAAGTCCTGGTTTCCACCAGTACTCGCCCGGCTTGAGCGAGCCGGTCGGCTTGCCAACTGGCGCGCCTTTGGTGTGGAATGATGGCTGATCCATCGCGAAGGAAGTGGCGACGAGCGCGGCGAAAACGGCAACGACAGATTGGAATTTCATAGGCAAATCACAACAATTGTCGGTGACTCTACCAAAGACCGCGTGCCGGAGAAATGAGACCTTCGGGCATTCTTTGTTGAGCCTCAAGGCCAAGATTGAAGCCTCGTAGTGATAAGATCTGGTTCGGCCGTACCGCGGACGGGTCAACCCTCGGTAACTGGACCCCGACAAGCCTGTCGCCGGGTGAAGACTTCTGGTCGGCATCCTCTTCGTCCTCGCTAAGAAACCCTTTAACCTTCCCGAAAAATCTGGAGGCTCCTTGAGGAACCTTTTTCACGGCAGTCACCGGGTCGCGCACGATCTGTTTGCCGGTTTGATAGGTCCCCTTGGCTGACTGCTTCAGTCCGTGCGTGAAGGCTTTCGCAGTACTAATCTGGCGTAGTTCGCTAATCGCTCTCAACTCTTGCAGAAACTCCAGGGCTGCTTTGCTCCCTGTGATCTCGCATGTTTCGGCGCCCGCTCGAATTCGATAGGTGTTCTGCAGACCATTGTTCTGGGCAACTTTCTCTACGAATAGCTTCTTTCCCGCAAACGCAGATTTTGGAAGAAAGTCTTCGGCGTTAACCTGGCCGGGAGTCTCATACTCGTTGGTTGAGGGAACGCTGTCCTCTGAAACGGCCAAAGGACAGACGTATAGCAGCAGCGCCGCGTTTAACCCATGCAGGTAAAATCGACTTATCCGGATTCTTCTGAGGTGGATCGACACAGTTTCGATTTTTTTGGGGAGAGCTTGACGACTGAACATCGAGCGCACTTCCGACAAAATATATCGCGATCTCACATCGGGAGAATGGGACTTTAGTCCAATGCATGTCGGATTCAGGAACTGATAAGCTAAAAGGAAATCCCGTTGAACAAGACGCGAGCGGATTTCACAAGGGTTACCCAAAGCCGAAGAAGCCCTCACACGGTTAACCAATAGGCAACTGCCGAACAATTAGATCGTGGCCCATGAAATGCAATCAATCCCTCTTGATTCTCGCTACGCTCGCCTTCGCGAGCTGTTCCAGTGTAAACGTCCGTACGGAACATGATCCTCGGACAAACTTTGCGAAATACCGCACCTATTCCTGGGCTCCTCACCCTAAGAGCGGCATCCAGCCTGGTCCTGGTGTCCGGGCCCAGATCGAGGCTTCGCTCGATCAGGGTTTGGCTGCGAAAGGCTACACTAAGTCGGCGAGGCCGGACTTCTACATCGTTTATCACATTACCAGGAGTGAGCAGGTCCAGGTGAGTCAATATACCGATTGGGGATATGGTGGAGGATACAGTTACCGCTAGGGCGGTTATTATCACCTTTGGCCAAGTTATCCGATCAGCTATGCTCAAGTGACTCGTTACACCGAAGGCACGCTGATTGCAGATTTCGTCGATGCGAAAACGGCGACATCAATCTGGCGAGGGACGGCCACTGGAACCGTCGGGAGCACGCAGAGCAACCAACAAAAGATCCGAGAAGCGATTCAGAAGATGCTCGAGACTATTCCGCCGAGGGGGTAGAAAGATGGAACGCGGATTGCGGATTGCTTGCGCGCGGATCCGCTCTGCTATCGGGACGGCTTATTGGGGGTGCGAGACGAAGCCAAATGCCGAATCGGAGCTTTGCCTATGTGACTAACGTCCCATAGAAAGATCCAATGAAGTTGTTAGGTTGGCAAGGAATGAGCAGTAATGGCCAAGAAGGGTTTGGCGACGAAATCTGGTTCGCCTTGAACCAGGGAAATGCCTCGACGTTGCGTTTGTACAATCCCCCCGGAAAACTATGAACCCCCGATCATGTCTGGCGAAGGCGTTCAGCATCGCCGTCGTGTTTAGTTTCTCGGCCTGCGAGAAGAAGACCGTGCACACCGAGGCTCCGCCGCCTCCGGAGGTCTTGGTCACCCAGGTAGTCAAAGGGGATGTGCCCATTGTAAGCGAATGGGTTGGTACGTTGAATGGATCGGAGAACGCCGATATCCGAGCCCGAGTGACCGGCTATCTGCAAAAGAGGGATTATCAGGAGGGGGGCTACGTGAAGGAGGGCGACCTGCTGTTTGAGATCGATCCTCGGCCATTCGAGGCTGCGCTGGCAGAGGCCAAGAGCCAATTGGTTCAAGCTCAAGCCGTCCAATTGGCGACGCAGGCCGATTTCGAGAGGAACCAAGAGCTTTTTAACAAAAAGGTCATTTCTGAACAGGAATTCGAGAATAAAAAGCAGTTAAACGAATCGAACGTTGCGAAGGTTGGAGCCCTCGAGGCCGCAGTCCAAACCGCGCAACTGAATTTGGGCTTCACTAAAATCGCCGCACCGGTCGACGGAATAGCGGGAATTGCTCAGGCCCAGATCGGGGACCTGGTCGGTACCGGGGGCTCCGCTACGACACTGACCACCGTTTCGAAAACTGATCCGATTCGCCTTTATTTTCCATTAAGCGAGAAGGATTACAAGGAGCACGCCGATGCACTGAAGAAGGCAATGCAAAAGCCAGAATCTGAGCGCTCAGAAGCTATTGAGATGCTGTTCGCCGACGGAACTGTTTATCCCCAAAAAGGAAAGTTCTCATTTGTGGATCGCCAAGTGGACCCAACGACCGGCACAATCTTGATTGCCGCTAATTTTCCGAATCCCGAACATACGTTGCGACCGGGACAATTCGCGAAAGCAAGGGCGGTGATTGACACCATTTCTGGCGCTTTACTGGTGCCCGAGCGGGCGTTAGTCGAGCTGCAGGGCAGTTATCAGATCGGAGTTATCGGCGAGGATAACAAAGCCGAAATTCGGCCAATCAAAATCGGACCGCGCTTTAACCGACAGGTGGTTGTTACGCAGGGATTGAAGGAAGGGGACAAGGTCATTGTCGAGGGAATCCAAAAGGTTCGGCCGGGCATGGCTGTGACGACGAAGCCCTACCAGGAGCCGACGGCAGATACGGCTGGTCCCGCGAAGCCCGAAGAGGAACGAAAACCAACCACGAGCTAGGATCCAGGAGTGCCTGATGGCAAAATTCTTCGTTGATCGGCCGATTGTTGCGATGGTCATTTCGATTATCATGACGATCGCTGGGATCGTGGCGTTTCTTAGTCTTCCGGTTGCCCAATACCCTAATATTGTCCCCCCCGAGATGCAGGTTAACACGACCTATGTGGGAGCGGATGCGCTCACGGTCGAGCAGTCGGTCGCAACCCCGATCGAGCAACAGATGAGCGGAGTGGATCGCATGAATTACATGTATTCCACCAACGCCAACAATGGAGCGATGCGCTTGGTCGTTAATTTCGATGTCGCCAGCGATCCGAACACCGATCAGGTGCTTACCCAGATGAGACAATCGCAAGCCGAGTCGCAATTACCATCCGACGTCCGCAACTATGGAATCACTGTTGTGAAATCGACGTCGGCGCCGCTGATGGTTGTCGCGCTTACCTCACCCAACGGGAATTATGACTCCATTTTTCTCGCCAACTACGCCTATATCAACCTGGTCGATGCAATGACCCGGGTGCCTGGCATCGCGAGTGTCACGGTTTTCGGTGCTGGTCAATACGCAACCCGGATCTGGGTCGATCCGGACAAACTGGCAAATCTCAACATCACCGTACCGGAAATTGTCAGTGCGATTAATGCGCAGAATACTGTAAATCCG
>DATNNZ010000557.1:0-25643 GCA_035601575.1 Chthoniobacterales bacterium | reverse complement strand
CCTGGATTCGATAAGTGAATTCTTAAATAATTGCATCGGCGTACCGGCAAGTTTGTGCGCCACGCACAAAAAGAGTCGATTCTCGCCAAAATTCGCTATTCCCCGAACCGTTCCCTGATCTTTGGTGGGACAAACTCCAGGTCGGAGGCTTCGCGAATCGCTAACTTGATCTGAGCCTCCAGTATACCAGGGGCGACCGGACTCTGATACTGCGCCAAGCACCGTTCGAGCGCTTCCATCGCAGAGATACCCGCAGTCTGCATTACGCGATAAGCTTTGACGATGATCGCCTCTGCCGCACCCGGCGTGAGAAGATCGGGCACCGCCTTTTCGTATGCCGGTGCAAGCTCAAGAGTATACCGCTTTGCCAAGGAGCGCAGCAATTGATAACCTTCTTCCGGTGAACTGGTCGGGAAGATCGGCACTTTGAGATCAACGCGACCGGGGCGCTTCAGATCGACTTCGATCAGATCAGGTCGGCTGGACGCCAGGACCCAGATAACTCGGCCCCGGTTTTCCGGACGACTCATTTCCGCCGCCATCATTGAGTAGATACGACCGGAAAGGCCGGCGTCTTGTCCGCTACCGTCACGCTTTCCGAACGCTTGGTCCGCCTCGTCAACGAAGACGTAGCAACGGTCAAGAGCTTGTAGTAAACGGAAGATTTTCTCCAGATTTCCTTCGGTGCTACCCACCCAACGATCGCGGAAATTCTTGATCTTGACCACCGGCACGCCCGCCTCGCCGGCCAGGCATTCTACCAAAAATGTTTTGCCGGTTCCCACCGGTCCACAGATGAGGTACCCCATTGGGAGGCCGCGGAGGTCACCGGAACGCCAGAGAGCAAGATCTTGGCGAAAACATTCTTTTAATTTTTCCTGGCCGTATAGATCGTCGAGCGTCCGGTTCGGCTCGATAAATTCAATGAGGCCCTGACATTCTTCCTCGACCAGTGACCGTTTTTGTTCGGCCAGATCGGCGTCGGATAACGCTTCTTTTTTGTACTCTTTCAAGCGAAGCAACCGATCGAGTCCATTGATCGTGATGCCGGTTAGCCCTTTGGCCAGCCGGCGAGAATCGTTGCGGTAACCAGAAAGTGCCGTTGGATAACTATCGCTGACGAGGTCGATTGCGCCGCCCAAATCGCCGGCACTTGGCAAAGGTATTTTAATCCTGGCCACTCGCGGATTCTGTACAATGATAGGATGCAGATCATTGAGGTTTTCGGTCAGTAGACACGTGACCAGTGGGTGTCCGCGGAGAAGTTCCTCAGTCCCCCATTCGCGAAACAGGAGCGCTAGCGCATTCAAATCATAGTTCAGGACTCCAGGAACCGCCGGCGAAACCAAATGTGCTGACTCCACCACCACTCCAACTGAAACCCTCCCTCGATTCATGCGCCCAAGATTTGCGCAATAGCGCAGATATCGCGTCAATAACTCCGCTGCCGGCCTGGGCGCTTTCGGCAACTCCGGAGCAACCTGAATTGGGGGCCATTCTTTGAGTCTTTCGCCTCCCCGTTCTACTCGGAGCCCGTTGCCAAGATCGTAATTAAAAATCACGTCGAATTGGGGCATCAGGACCCGCTTCAAAAAGTCGACTAAAGAGCCGTGGACCGCTTCGCTGCCTGCCTCAAAGAGAAAACGATCGTAGATGTTTCCGTACAGAATGAATTGATTCGCCGAGTCGCTCTCGTACAGAGCGATCATTTCTTTAGCCCATTCAGGCAGAGTCTCACGAAGGTGGCTCATTAGTTACGAGTTGCGGGTTAGGGGTTGGAACTGCGAGGTCGTAAGCTGCAAAAGTAACAATGCGTGCGCTGAGCTTCCAACCCGGAACCCGCAACTCGCAACTTACTGCGAAACTGGTCCGCTGCTTTTAGTTCCTTCGTTTGCTTGGGGGACCGGTCCCATGGTCTTGGTCCCTTCGTCTGTCTTGGGAGCCGGCGTTTTGGCGCTAAGCGAGATCCCTTCGGCAGCGGCAAAATCGGCCAGCGCCTGTTCTTCCAATGCTTTGTGTTCAGCTTCCTTAAGGGCAACTCCGCTGGTGTCGAGCGTATCGCGTGCGACTCGGGCGGCTCCGGCTGCCCGTTGTCGCTCTTCTTCGACCATACTCCGGAGCCGTTCCAGAGTGTCTCCCGACCCACCGATCTGGGTAATCATTCCGGAGGCCATCTGTGTTAGTTCTGCTGTCGCCTTCTTGATTTTCAGATCGTCCAAACTGAAACGCAAAGCTTCGATTTTGGATTGTGCATTTTTGATGGCCACGTCGCGGGCTCGAATCAACTCTCGATAGGTGGTCTCTGCCTGCTCGAGTTGGGTTCGGTCTTCCGCCAACTCTCGCTGGGTCGTCTGGAGACGCAAAGCGGTTTGACCCGCCGCATCGCGACTGTCCGCTCGCAAAAGGGCGGTTGTTTTCGCGCGGAGTTCCCGCTCCTCTATTTCGAGTTTCTTGACTTGGGCAATGAGGCGCTCGCAAAGGCCGGCATGCGCGGCCAGACCTTGATTATACTGAGCGATCTGTTTGCGCAGATTCTCGCGCTCGACTTCGAGCAAAGCTTCAGGATTCTGTTTTTCCAGACCGCTAACGAATAGCCCGAAAAAGCCTCGGATCAGGTTGCCAATTCGCTTGAACATGATTGTGACAATTATTTGCTACATTTGCTACGCTGCCATATCCCGGGCCAATTGTTAATCACTTCTGCTTTCGGGAGATTGGCGGCGGTGGACTGGCAGCCGTTAGGAAAAACCGCCCGGGTTCGCCTGGCGCAAAGATTAAGCTTTCCCGAAGCGTTTTCGTGAAATTCTTGCGACGGCTCTTGCAGCGATACCCCCTTTAGAATCATAAAGGAAACCGTTTTATGCGCATAGCGACGACGGGACGAGAAATGGCCTATTCGCATAGAGCTCATTTTATGATCGTCGGTAAAGTTCTTCAGTTGACCCCGACTGGCGCAAACTATCAAAAGCTCATCTTCGCATTGATCGCCGGCGGAATTCTCGGATTCGCCGTAACCGGCCGCGCCCAAGCCGTGGTACCCGATCAGATCAATCCACCATTTGGATTCCAGTGGGGTGAACCGGAAAAAGACATCGAAAGAACCATCAATCGCGCACAAGCTCGCATCGTCACGCGTGACACTATCCACGGCCGCGATGCCTGGACGGTGGAAGGTCTGATTCAGCCGGCGCTGAAGCGGACGATCATTTACTTCGGCTCAGAGAAAACATTGGTCGAGGTCGAACTGCAGTATGAGCATCCTGACTGGAATTTGACGGCGTATGAAGATTTCCTCAACAGCGCCAAGCAACGGCTGGAGGCGAAATATGGCCCCCCGACGGTTCTGGCCCGAGACAAGAAACCGGAAGGCGATGTGATGGAAACCGTCGTTGGCTATCAGTGGCAACAATCGGGGAGTAGTGTGGAACTTTTCTTTTATTCCGCAGAACGAAACAACGACATCTATCGGTCGGTCAGCCTGCACTACCGCGCCGGCTGACGCGCAGCGCGCAGCGCGAATAGCCAATAGCCGCGCGAATAGCCAATAGCCGATAGCCAACTTCCCCAGGCTCAGGGTCTAGTGGGCCCGAAAATCGCGAATTCTTCGAGGCCTTCGGCGCGTCGGCTTCCCGAGGTTGCAGCATCAGGCTACTTAACGATCGGCTATTGGCTATCGGCTATTCGCGATGCGCGCCGCACTGCGCGAGCTATTCGCCGGCGCGAATAGCTCGCGCAGTGCGACGCGCATCGCGCGGTATCCAAAGTGTCCCTGCGGAACCACGGTCACTGGAAGTCCGCCCCAGGCTTGGCCCAACTTTTCAATTGTTTGAACCGGCACAACGCGATCGTAGGCTCCCGCGATCAGAGTAATTTTTTTGGTGTCGAGCAGCGGCTTGCCGTGAAGCGGAGAAGAAAGATGCGCATGTTGCAATGAGATTCCCTTTTTCACTCCTGCCTTGATTAGCTGCGCGCGGATAGCGCTGGTTGCGGGACTTTCCCAAATCGCTTGTTCCACATCAGAGATTGGCTGAAGAAGCGTGACAAATTCGAAATCGGCTTCAACAAAGCTAAGTAATGCACCGATCCATCCGCCATAGCTCGTTCCTATCAGGCCGATGCGCCGGCAACCGCGGGCACGACAATAATTTATCAGTTGTCGCATCTCTTTCACCGCTTGTCGAAGCGTCTCCCCATTGCGCGGCAAGTTTGCGGTGAGTGCAAGCGCCCCATTGAAATGCCCACGCGGAACACGAGAATAATGAAATGGCAAATGCGGTAAAATCGCGTTCCAACCGTTTTCGTTAAATCGGCGGGCGATTCGCTGATACCCGAAGTCGCTTGCCGACATCAGTGCATGCAAAAAAATCACGGTTGGTGCGGACCATCCACCTGCAACGGAGAAAAAGAGCCTGGCGTGGGCGGTCGCGTTCTCTGGAAAACTGGTTTTTACCGGACTGCTCCAGCGCAGGCTATGGGATGTCTCCCTCACCTTCTGCATCGGTTCCAATGCGTAGAATTCAACCAGGCTCAGTCCGTTGCACTCCGCAACATACCGTTCAAGATCAAGAGGATGGATCACCTCGCTCCTGCCCAGCGATTGTAATCGATTGAGCATCAGACACATCATCGCGTCGATTAGCTCGGCCTGGGCGCGCGCGTAAATCTCTCTCATTATTCTCGCGCTTCGCCCTTTTTCCTCCGCAGAGCGGGGAGATAGTCCTCGCGCTTTCGATGTTGAGGAGTCGCCGGTAGATCGGCTTTTTCAATTCGAAATTGTGCTATTGCCTGGTGTTTCAGACGCACAAAGGCTGCTGATACTTCTCTCGTCAGCGTTTCGCGAGCTTGCTCCCGCGGCAAATTAGTTCGCGGCCAAATCGGTTCTCCCGAAATCATCCAAACCGGAACTCGTCGAAACGGCCACCAATTGCGGGTCTGATACAGCCGATCAGTTCCCAAGATCACACATGGCACCACCGGTTTTCCCGAAAGTAGACTAACGGCAATGAACCCCGGCCACATCGCGGCTCCTTCCAGCACGGAAGTTGCACCAGCCCGGATTCCGCCTTCTGGAAAGATTCCAACCACTCGGCCGAGCTTCAGTCGTTGCAAGGCTGTCCGCATTGGACCAGCGTCTTTGCTATTTCTCTTCACCGGAAAAGCGCTCAAGGCGTTCATCAACCAAGCGCTCCAAGGCGCTTGATATAATTCTTCCATCGCCATCCAGTCGACATAGCGGAGAAACCAACAACCGATCATCGGCGGGTCAAAATGGCTGATGTGGTTCGCAACCAGAATGTAACCACCCTGCGACGGAGGTACCGCCCAAGACCGATAAACTCGGCAGGACAAGAAAAAAACCGCGCGGACGACCCAACGACTGAAAAGGCTGAAGGGCCGGTTGCCCGAGGAAACCGCGGATTTCTTAGAGGAACTATCCGCAGATTTCATAGATTTTTAGGTTTGGTAGCAAACAATCGCGACAGAAAGGCAACCACGAATGGACGCTGATCCAAGCTTCTTAACGGCCGCCAATACACGCGAATGACTACTGCTCATTCGCGTTCATTTGCGGTTTATCTCCGCGTGACAATGAGCGGTTCATCAAAATCACTTTCGTTCCGACCGTCGCCACAGGTGTTCCGTGCCGGCCGTCGAGCTGTAGCAAACTGCGCCAATGATCAAACCGATTTTGGCTGGCTATCAGAAATATCCGTTCATTGCTGCGCCAGAGCGCCTGGAAACGCTCCTCATTCAAATAGAGATCACGGCCAATGCCAAGATTTCGGGTCGCGAATTCCATGTCCGGATTGGCATTCAACCATAGAATCGAATGAGGAAGGTAGAAAAACAGGCTGGTGAGATCGTTCGCCTCAAATTCGCAAACGACCTGATAGTCGGCTCCGCCGATTTGCTGTAACGCCGATGCTACCCGCGCCGACGAAAACTCATCTTCGACCAGTTGCAATCCGCGGTTGCTCGCAAGAAAAAGAACAATCATCAAGGCCGCACAGCTGCCGACAATCGCCAGGAATCTGCTCTGATGGGCAAAATAGATGATAACCCCTCCGGCGAGCCCTGAGGAACAACTCGCAATCAGGATCAGAGGGATGAATCCGGATAAGCGTTCGGATGAGATGTCGCCTATCCCCTCCCATACCGTCCTTCCGTGCGTGACAGTATCTACTAGTTTATCGGCTCCCATTGGATGCCAGATCAAGAAAACTGCCGCCAGCAAGCCGGTAAAACCCGCGGTCACGAAAAGCCAACCGGGCATCGAAAATAAGCGACGAGATAAATTGCGCCCGGAAACAAAAAACGAGGCCAACCCAACGGCTATGACCGGCCACGAAATCAACAGGTAATAATCCTGAATCTTGGCGAACAGGATTCCACCCAAATTGATTAGCAAAAAGAAGAACAACAAGTGCCACTCGCCTTCCAACCAGGACTTTCTCGAACGCCAAAGAGTCACGGCCGTTCCCGGCAGAAAAAAACTCCAGGGCAGAAAAAACGCGATGTGTTCCAGCAAAAATTGAAGCAACGGAACGCGATCGCTGTCAACTGGCCAACGGTGATTTAGTATGTTTCCTACCTGTTCATTTCCTAACTGATCGAGCAGAAACCCGGGATACCGTAGCTCCGTCGCGACATACCATGGGGCCACAACCAGGAAGAACAGAATCCAGCCGGGCGGCCAAAAGAAAAATCGACGCCAGACTTCTCGCGTCGGCTTCTTGATCGCGTAACTCACGCAGCCCACCGCGAGAGGAATGACCAAGGAGTGAAGACCTTTTGCGAGCGTCCCAAGCGCTATGAAAAGCCAAGCCAGCAATAGCCAACGATCACGGACTAATCCTGGACCGCATTGCAACGCACAAACCAGCCCATAAAATGTAGCAATGAGGAGCAGTGCCGAGAACGGCTCCGGCATGACCAAATGCGTGAAAAGATAGGTCCCGAAAAACGTCGCTAGAATCAACGCAGCGCAAACTCCGTAAATGCGACGACCCGAGAGTCGTTCTACCAAAGCAGCGGTCGCGAAGAACCAGGTGATAGTTGCCAAGGTCACCGGAAATCGCGCTGTAAATTCGTTCGTCCCAAATAATTGGAATGAAATGATCTCGCACCAATAGACTAGCGGCGGCTTTTGCAGTCGCGGAATGCCATCCTGGGTCGGGATCAGCCAATCTCGGCGAACAATCATTTCACGCGCGGCCCCGGCGTACTGTCCATCGATTTGGTCGAACAGTCGTGGCACTGCGGCGGTCCCGATGTATACGGCCGCGACCAGCACCAGCAGAAATATCAGGAATTGGTCTAGTCGACTGCGCCGCCAGTCGATGTGAGGCCGATTTCTCCCAACAGCAACTTGTCTGGCGGTCAGCCCTTCAGTCGTTTCCATCCGATCAGTTGTTTGTTACGGCAGCCAAATTTTCGCTGTATCCACGTCATCTGCGTCTACCCGAGACCGTCCAACCTCAATGTAAAACTCTCCGAGCGCTGGCGCTTCGACAAACCTCCCGACGGAGCGACCAATACACTCAGATAAGCTTGATTCAAGCAAAAGGGGTGCAACCGTACTGGTTAGCGGCGAACGAGATAAGACAAGTTCGAAATTCAAACAGAACTCGATGTTACGATGTCGAAATGAGGAAGCTTTTATGACGCCAGAGGAACAAAATTTAATCGAAGGCCTGTTTCAGCGGTTGCGAGAGGCTGACACTAGTCCCAAGGATGCCGAAGCGGAACGGCTGATTCGGGCGAAGACGGCCGAACTGCCTTCGGCAACATATCTACTGGTCCAGGCTGTGCTGGTACAGGAACACGCTCTTGCCAACGCGCAGGCAAGAATCGCTGATCTGGAAAACCGATTGCGGAACGTTCAAGCTCAACCCGCCTCCGGTGGTGGAAGCTTCTTATCTGGTGTTTCGCGCCTTTTCGGCAATAAACCCCAACCGGCGACAGCACCGCCTCCTTTGCCACAGCAAGCGCCAGTATCACAACAGGTTCAATCGACACCTCCACCAATTACGGTGGTTCCTCAAACCACGCCCTACCCTTCAACGGTCAATCTCGGAGCCAGCTCCGGCGGTAGCTTTCTTCAAAGCGCCATGGCTACAGCTGCTGGAGTTGCCGGAGGTCAGCTTCTCTTTCAAGGGATTGAAAGTCTCATCGGCCACAATGCCGGACCGTTCGGGCCAGCGCTCGAATCTCGAGGCTACTCAGGTGGCATGGGCGGCAATACCGAGATAGTCAACAACTACTATGACAGTGAGCCACCTACGGGCTCCGAGCATCACCAAGTTCAATCAGACACCTTTGGTCAGGGAGCAGGCGAACCGATCCAGAATGCGGACCTGGGTCATGATCAGGACTTGACCGATTTCGACGATCGAGCCGATTTAGTCGATGCCGATACTCAAAATTCAGGGTCCGATCTGGCCGGAAATGATTCCGGTTTCGACTCTGGCGATTCGTTTTCCGGTTCCGACGACAATTTGGTCTGAGTTGCCAGACGGAGTTAGCGGGTAGGTAGGGCGAAACAGTCCTGCGGCCGCAGGACTGTGAGCCTTATGCGACGGCGTCCTGTCTTGCTCGCACGCCCTTTGGCTCACACACCTTATTTCGTTGTCGCTCGATGGTGTGTATCGCCCTACCTTTTTTCGCACTACAAACCCAGAAAATCCCAGAAAGAGCGGCGGGGGCGCTGGTATGGCTCTGCGGTCTCTCGTATCGGATTAGCGGGATAATTGGCTTGGTAGAGCCGGCCCCGCGGTGTCGTTCCGAAAACATTGACTGGGGTTCCGATGGACACTGCTTGGAAAAATGAGATCGCCTTTGCCTCCGGCATACGGACACATCCGTGCGAAGCCGGGTAACTCGGCAGATAGCCGGCATGCATGCCGATTCCAGGAGCGAATTGCATGAAGTAACGCATCGGCGCATTCACGAATCTGGTACCCGCCGGAACGATCATATCGACATCTGCGTCAGAAACCACGGTCCGACCGCTACGATCGATAATCTTCCCGTAAATACTGGATGTATGATTCAGATCTTTGTCGGCGATTCGATAGGATCCCGTGGGAGTAAGATGTCCATAGCGCCCGGTACTAATCGGCGATTCCATGACCGCTCGTCCGTCATAGAGCAAATAGGCCTTTTGATCTCCGAGATCGATCTCCACCGAGTATTGAGCTAGTGAGACGCCAGCAGCGAGAATCGAAAAAGCGGCTACCAAAAAAATCGCCTTCATAAGCCGAGAAGCGGTATAGCGTCAGACGTTTTTACATTATTCCCGGTTACGCCAATTGTATAGCGCATGGCGGGAGGGCGTGTCCGTCCCGGACCGTCGAATTGAGAACGGGAATTTCGCTCTCGACAACGCTCGATTCCCGGGATTACTTCGCGGTCTGATGGATGCAAGCATCGATGTTGCTCGATTGCGAAAAGAATACACTCTGCGCGGGCTACATCGGTCGGACCTGTTATCCGATCCATTGGAACAGTTTAGTCGGTGGTTCGAAGAGTCGGTCCAATCGGCGGGAGATCGTGAACCGAATGCGATGACCCTGGCAACGGCAACCGCCGATGGCCGTCCATCGGCCAGGGTGGTCTTGCTAAAAGGATTTGATCATCAGGGTTTCGTTTTCTTTACGAATTACCAAAGTCGTAAAGGAGAACAGCTCGCGCAAAATCCTCGGGCCGGGCTGAATTTTCATTGGCCTTGGTTGGAGCGTCAGATCCAGATCGAGGGGTCCGTAAAGAAGGTGAGTCGTGAAGAATCGCAAATTTACTTCGATAAACGACCACTTCGCAGTCGGTTGAGTGCAATTATTTCCGCCCAGAGCGAAGTAATTGCCAGTCGCCGGGAACTCGAAGACCGGCTCAAAGAGGTCGAGAAACAATTCGCTCGCAAAAATCCGCCGGTTCCAGATTTTTGGGGCGGATACCGCGTTTTTCCGGAAAGAATGGAGTTCTGGCAAGGCCGAGAAAACCGGTTGCATGACCGATTTTTGTATGAGCGCGGAAGCGATGGATTATGGCGCATCGATCGACTCAGCCCGTAATATCTCTGACTTGCAAATCAGCCGGACCTGCGCTGCGGCTCTGCCGGATTCCCGGCGCAGGAATCGATCTGGAAAAGACCCTGGAATGCGGCCAGGTGTTTCACTGGACGCGTCGCCAAGCCGGTTTTATCGGAACCATGGGTGAGACGCCATCGTATCTGGAACAGGTTGAGAGCGATCTTTTGGTACCGGAGGGTCACCAGACTGTCGTTCCCCGCTATCTCGCATTAGATCATTCGATTGATGTCATTGAAGCCAGCTTTCCGAAGGATCCAGCGATCAGGGCGGCCATCCGATTCAGCCGCGGTATCCGAATCATTCGTCAACCGATCTGGGAGTGTCTCGCAACATTTCTCACCTCTGCCATGAAGCAGGTAAGTCACATCCGGAGCATATCGCTGATGATGCGCAAACGCTTTGGCAAAAAGGTCAGATTGGGCTCGCTCGAGCTCCACACGTTTCCGGCTCCGGAAGTGATTGCAGCTTGCAATCTGAACGACCTGCTTGAGTGTCGCCTCGGTTTCCGCGCTCGGAACGTCCTAGCGACTGCACAGATGATAACGGCGAACAAAATCCAGCTCAAGGAACTCTCAAGTCTGCCGACCGCAGAGGCCCGCGAGATGCTTTGCCGATTCCCGGGAGTTGGTGACAAAATCGCAAATTGCGTCTTGCTCTTTGCCTACGAAAGGATGGACGCAGTACCAATCGATGTTTGGATCGGCCGTGCATTACGACAAACGTACTTTTCTGAAGATCAACCTGTTGGAGCGTCCCGCTTGTCGGAATTCTGTCGCTATTTCGGCCCGTATGCTGGTTACGCGCAGCAGTACCTTTTTCATCATTGGCGGATGACCTATCGGAAAACCAGATGATTGACGTCGCGCTTTCACCTGCCGAAATCAGCAGCTTAAAGGATACGGATTTACGGGAAACGACCGTCGTCGTATTTGATGTTCTTCGTGCGACCTCCAGTATGATCACCGGGCTTGCCCACGGAGTTGCTTGTTTTTTACCGGTAAAAACGGTCGAAGCGGCGCGGGAATGGAAGAAGAGCAAGCCGGATCTGCTACTGGCTGGAGAAAGGCACGGCGTGCCTCCCCCCGGTTTTGACTTGGGCAATTCGCCGAGCGAGTTCAAGAATGTCCACGGCCAGCAAATCATAATAACAACGACCAACGGCACCGCCGCCCTGGAACAGGTGCGAAACGCCAAGACCGTGCTGCTTGGCGCGCTGGTGAACATAGCGGCGCTGGCGGAACTCATTCGATTCCGCTCTCCGGAGCGCCTTTTGTTGGTCTGTGCCGGAACCGGAGATCGATTTAGCTTGGAAGACGCCGTCGGAGCAGGAGCCCTTTTAGCCAGTCTCAAGCGGACGGATTATTTCGATGCCGCCGCAATGGTGCATTCTCTATTCCGGCAAGTTGGCGATGATCTTGAGATCTGCCTTCGCAATTCCGAGAATGGACGAGCCTTGTTGGCTCTCGGAAAAGACACGGATGTTCGGGATTGTGGACAGCTATCGGTCTACGACACGATCGGAATCATGCGCGATGAAACCGTTGTTGCACTTAAAATGACCGTTTGACCCAAGAACAAACCGCAGGATGTTTCACGCTTGAGCGATCGGAAAACTGGCTCTAGTCTACGGCGATTTTGTCGATGTCGAATCGGAAAAAGGTAACGCTGGCGGTTGTTGGGTCCCTCCTGCTGCACCTTGTCCTCGCCCTCAGCGTGGTCGGATATTACGCGGTATTCCCTCCTCCGCCAAATCCGCCCGCGACGCAGACGGAGGATAAGTTGCCTGAGCTGACCCTTATGGACACGCCGCCGGCGCAGCAAAAGCGCCAGTATGTCGATACGGACGACGATCAGAAAACGGATAAAAAACCCGACGAATCGCAATTTGAATCCGATAAGGACACAGCCGCTGCCTCCGAAAAGGAAGGCAAAATCCCCGGTCCTCTTCCTGAGCAAGAAGGCAAAAACCTTGAGGATCTGATGTTCAAGAATCACGATTTTTCACTCGATACCAAGGGCACCGATTTTAATCGTGAAAGCGCGAACGGCGGACAAACCGCCCAATCGACTCCGGTTCCAGTACCGACCGCTTCACCGACCCCGGCACCTACGCCCAACCCGGAAGAGATGGCTATGCTGGTCTCGACGCCGACACCAACGCCGCCTCCTACTCCGCAGCAAAGAACCGCTCAACAAAACAAGAACCAAGGAGCCCCTCCGACCGCCTATCGCCCCCAAAAAATCGTCACTCGGATGCAAGGAAATATTTCGAATCGCGGCCACTCTTCGGTTGGAGCGATTGGTACGCCGCAAGGCAGGTTTCAGAAAGCGGTAGAAGATGCGGTCGGATCACGCTGGTATTATTACGTCGGCCAACGGGCGGACCTAGTTGAAATCGGAACGGTCCGCATCGACTTTAAGATAACGCCTTCGGGCCGGGTGAAGGATGCCCGGATCGTCAGTAATTCATCTAATCAGACTTTTGGAAGCGTTTCGCTGCAATCCGTTCTTGATGCGAGTATACCGCCCATGCCTCCGGACCTGGCCGGTCTAGTGCCCGAAAACGGCCTCGAGTTCACGTTCTCTTTCACCCAATTGTAAGTTCATAATTTCCCAATGAATTATCTCGCACTCTTCGAAAATCCACTCGATTTCTTCATCAAAGGCGGAGTCTTCATGTGGGTGCTGCTCGCCTGCTCCTTCGTCGCGTTGACGGTGATTTTGCTCCGTCTCTTTGCGCTGCGAAAAGGAGAAATCGTTCCGCGCCTGATCGAAAAGACAATCGCCGCCTATCAACCGGGCGAACGGCTTGACCAACTTCGTCGTCTGGTCATGGGTGATGATTCAGCACTGGCCAGGATCGTGGAGGTGGCTATCCGTCCCTATCACGCGTCGCGCAGCGAGACTGTTGAGGCAGTGCAAGCGCGTGCCCGCCGTGAAATGCTTGGGCTGGAAAGCGGCCTGTTCATTCTTGAGATCATCGTCGGTATTGCTCCGCTGCTTGGTCTCTTGGGCGCGGTGAGCGGATTGGTGCACGTATTTGGGAACATCGGATCCGGAGCAATGTCGACCAGCGATCTCAAAGGAATCGCTTCCGGTATCGGTGAGGCTCTCAGTACCACCATCGTCGGTCTGGCCATTGCCATCCTCTCGTTGATCGCCTTTCTTTCCTTCACCCGCAGGGTGGAAACGGTTGCGGTCCAAATGGAATCCCTGGTCACTGATTTGGTAGATAAGCTTTACCAGAACGGCGATACAAACGAAGAGAGTGAGCCGTCGATTGGCGATGCTTCAGAAAAACCTGGTAAATCGGCGGCGTTTAAGGAGAAGTCCAAAGCGGCGCAGCCGGTGGAGGAAGCGGCTCGATGAAATTCTATGCCAAGCGGAAAAGGACGCCTCAGATTATGATCGTTAATTTGATCGACGTCTTTGCGATGTTGCTGATTTTCTTCATCGTCACTACGACATTCAAGACCGCGCAGTCGCAGCTTCGGATCAATCTACCAGAATCGAAAACCGCCTCACCGGGCCAGAACACGGAAGAGCCGCTGGTATTAGCAATTACCAAAGACGAGAAGCTTTATCTCGGAGATAAGCCGGTGAGTAATGTGGACGAGCTCGCAGCTTCGTTGAAGGATTATCAGCAGAAATCACCTAACCGCCCGATTGCAATGAGCGCGGCAAAAGAGGTTTCTTTCGGTTTCATTGTGCAGGTGCTAGATGCACTGAAACAGGCGGACATCAAGAATCTGCCGACGTTTACCCAACCCAAGGAACAGAAATGATCCGGGAGATCGTCATTTATGGTGATCCCATCTTGCGAACGAAGGGTCGAAAGGTCACCGAAGTCAATGATGACATCCGCCAACTCGTTGCTGATATGCTCGAGACGATGCAGGAAGCCGGCGGTGTTGGCTTGGCGGCTCAACAGGTGGGTGAGGCGTTGCAGCTTACCGTCATTGACGTGAGTCAGACGGAGAATCGACCGAGCCGGATGTGGATCAACGGAGAGGAAGTCGATCCTAATGATCACATGCCACTGGTCTTACTCAATCCGGAGTTGACGTTAAGTCGAGAGACGGAAATTGGGCCGGAGGGCTGCCTCAGTTTCCCCGAAGTGAGTGCTGATATCACACGGGCGACCCGGGTGACGGTGAAGGCTACTGACCTGGAAGGAAAGCCGGTCGAATTTGAGGCGGAGGGATTGCTGTCTCGCGCTGCCCAACATGAAACCGACCATCTTAATGGCATTCTATTTATCGACCGCATGAGTTCCGCGGCCAAAGTTTCCCTAGGCAGTAAGCTTAAACGTTTGGCAGCAGGCGAAGTCTAGCGGAGTCTTTCATCCCAAATATGAGTCCCCAGGAGGACTCAGCCCGGGGTTTTAGCCCCGGGAACGCTATGCGCCGGGTTTGAGCCATTCGTCCGGATTCGCCTCCCCACTTCCGCTTGAACTGGTTTTTAATACCCCCTCCTTGCGATGCTTTTCCGTCTTGGCAGAATGTCGAGCGTTAAGCCATTAGTGCATTGTATCTCAATCTGATGCATGGAACGCTAAGTATCAGATGCAGACGATGCAGCGCGCTTGAGGCAATCCGTTTCAGCAATTCTATGTATTTCCGGTTAATTCCGCTGCTCTCTCTTTTACTCGCGGCACATCTAGGCTGGGCGGACCAAGCGCCCGAATCTGACCAATACCTGCAACGGCTCACGGAAACCCAAAGCTTTTCGCTTGGACGACCGACTCTCGCTACACCGACGACAGACGGAAAATCGGTGATTTTTCTCCGTGCGATTTCCGCTCAAGATCGTACCCACGCGCTTTACGAATTTAATACCGTCACCAGAGAGACAAGCGTTTTGGTGACCCCGGACGAACTGTTAAACGGAATGATCGAGCATTTATCGGTGGAAGAACGGGCCAGACGTGAACGAACCCGCACGACTATCGGCGGGATCACCTCATTCAAACTTTCGCGCGATAGTTCGCAAGTAGTCTTTGGCCTCAACGGCAAAATCGTCGTTTTAAACCGTGGAGATGGAAGAGCAACGCAGCTGGAAACCGGTGATATGCCGGTCACCGATCCAACCCCTTCGCCAGATGGTCAGTACGTCGCTTACGTTCGCAACAATAATCTGTTTGTATACGATCTGCACTCCAAGCAGGAACAAGCCATCACCACTGATGGCACCAATCTGAAGTCTTACGGCAGCGCGGAGTTTGTTGCGCAAGAGGAGATGGGTCGAACCAGTGGCTATTGGTGGCTGCCCGACAGCCGCTCCATCGTTTACCAGGTCAACGATAATTCGCGGGTTGAAGTTTGGAATGTCGCCGATCCAGCGTATCCCGAAAATTCGCCAATTCCGACTCGATATCCCCGCCCGGGAAAGCCTAACGTGTCGGTGCGCCTCGCGGTTTGTGCAATCGAGCAGGCCGCAGCAGCTCGTTTGATTGAATGGGATCATGACAAATACCCCTACCTGGTCAGGGTCACACCTTCTGAAGATGGACCCCTAACCATTACGGTCGAGACCCGAGACCAACATCAGCTCGCGCTCATGGTGGTTGACCCGGCCACCGGTCAGACACGGACGCTGGTAGAGGAGCATGACGCAACCTGGGTAAACATCGATCGGCAGATGCCGTACTGGTTGCCGGGAGGAAAATTTCTCTGGACTTCCGAACGCGAAGGAGCGTGGCAGCTTGAACTGCATCGCGCCGATGGGCAATTCGAAAAGGTCTTGCTGGCACCTGATACGCACTATCAGCACCTGGGCGGAGTTACTGCGAATGAAATTTTCTTCCTGGCTGGTGAAGACCCAGGCAAACATGAGGTTTGGCGTGTCGCCTTGGACGGTACGGGCTCAAAAATGATCGCCGACGGAGTGCATAGCGTCGAGTTCGGAGATCACCAGGAATCCATTTACATCGATGTAGTGGAGACACCCAAGTCCATGGCCAAATCTTTCGTGCGACGAACCGACGGTACGGCGCTGGGGGAACTACCGAGTATCGCCGAAGATCCCCCCTACTATCCGCGTCTTGAATTTACCATCGTGAATGATAGCCCGGTCTTTCACGCTGCGATTGTTCGTCCGCGCGATTTCGCTCCCAACAAAAAGTATCCGGTCATTGTCGACGTTTACGCAGGACCTGGCTATAACAAGGTGGTCCAAGCGGCTCGCGGCTACCTGGTGGATCAATGGCTTGCCGACCAGGGTTTTATTGTGGTTTCGATAGACGGACGCGGGACACCTGGCCGAGGTCGAGAATGGGAACGCGCAATTTACTTGAAGTTAGGAGAGATTCCGCTGGCAGACCAAGTCACCGGACTACGTGCACTCGGCATGATCTATCCCGAGCTCGACTTGGACCGCGTCGGAATCACCGGGTGGTCCTTTGGTGCATATATGTCTGCACTTGCGGTACTGAGGCAGCCGGGCGTGTTCAAGGCAGCGGTCGCGGGCGCCCCCGTGACCGATTGGCTTGATTATGACACCCATTACACCGAACGATACCTGGGCCTTCCGGGACAAGAGACTTACGCAGCGTCGTCGCTCCTCGAAAGCGCTCCCCGTCTTGAACGCCCGTTGTTGCTGGTTCATGGAACAGCCGACGATAACGTCTATTTGCGTCACAGCCTGAAATTAATTGATCAGCTCGAACGAGCCGGGCGTTCCTTCGAATTCCTGCCGCTCCGCGGTTCAACACACATGGTGCTCGACCCGGTCTTGCGTCAGCAGGTCGAAAAACGAACGGCGAAATTCTTCCGTGAACACTTGTAACCAGACCAGGCGCGATATGCGCTGCCAACGAGACGTTTTCCAATTTAACCGCGAATAGTATGAAACGGTTCCGAGAATACTCGTTCGCAGATCTTCTTGTCGAGTTGGTCATCTACAGCCTTTTTGTCGCGCTCTACCTCTTCTTCGTTTTTCATTTCCTGAGCGACTGGCTCAAATCGATGTTTAGTGAAAATCGAGTCGAGTACGCAGTGGCCGCCTTCGTTCTGATGTTTGTTCAGTCCGTCGGATTGGAGCGCCTAACCACCGGCCTTCTCTTCCTCATTCGCCGACGCAAGAGGTAGAGAATGTATTTTCCAATTTCTGGCACTCATCTCGATCCGCTTGTCCTAGTCCTGCTCGGATTTGTCGTTGGCGTTCTCGGCGGTTTCTTTGGTGTCGGCGGGAGCTTTTTGGCCGGACCGGCCCTCTTTGCCATGGGCGTTCCGTTTAATTTTGTCGTCGGCACGGATCTCCTCCACATCGTGGGAAAATCATTGGTCGCAGCCCGAGAACATCATGTGCTCGGACACATCGATGTAAAATTGGCCGCTCTCATGGTGGCCGGAACGATCGCCGGTTCCGAAACTGGTGTCCAAGCGATCGAATATCTGAAGCAAGGCGCGCATGTAAACCTGGTGGTTGGGGTTGTTTCCATTTTGGTCTTTGCTCTGATTGGCATTTTTGCGGGGTTCGAGGGGTGGACCGCGCTGCAATTGCATCGAAGCGGAGCACAAGAAAGCGGCCGGGAAAAGGATCGCGTGGCGTTTGGCTTCTTTGCTCGAGCGATGAAGGGTATCCACCAATTGCCCCCTCACGTCGGATTGAAGCAATCCGGAATCGAGTCGATTTCTATCTGGTCCATCGTCTTGGTTTCGATGATCGGCGGCTTATTCAGCGGCTTTTTGGGCGGTGGTGCCGGCTACATCCGAATGCCCTGTTTGGTTTACCTGCTCGGCATTCCGACGCACGTTGCCGTCGGGACCGATCTCTTCGAAATTATCATTTCCGCCGGATACGGAGCCGTGAGACACGCAATGAACGGTAACGTCGATATCTTGATTGCTCTGGTGATGCAGACTGGCGCGGCCATAGGCGCCCAAACCGGAGCCAATCTCACCCAGTACTTTAGCGGCCCACGGATTCGGTTGGCGTTTGCTCCGCTACCGATACTCGGAGCCATCTTGGTCGCGCAAAAACTGCTGAGCGGTGGAGGTCATTAGACACGGCAAATCCCGGGCACCAGAAACTTAAAACGATCTAGGTTTGCGGCACTCCTGACCCTGAATGTCTATGATGTAGTCGACGGTGCCAATGGCGTCCCCCGCGATTCGTTGGACTTTCGGAAGCAGTCGCCTCTGGCGAAGCGGTGCTAGTTGGTGCGACAGAGCGGTTGGCGGACGGTTGCTCCGATGGCGGGGAAGGAGTAGGCGTCGCCAAAGGCTCGGTCGGAGAGGGAGTGAGATCAGGCGTGGGCGTCGGCGTCGCTAAAACCGGCGCTTCCTCTGCTGGCGACGCAACACTCTGAGGGCCTACTGTAGCGGACGGACTAGCGACCTTCGAATAGGTGGATGGGTGCCTCGCCTGAAGAAAAGAGCGACTAACCATATTGATGGCTAGAAAAATGAAACAGCAGCCGGCGATCACCGTTCCAAATATCGCACCCCATTTGAGAATTCTCCTTTGCCGCACCTTGGCCGCACCGCTCGACCGGGGTACCAAGGCTAAAGCGGTCGATGTTCGCTTCTCTTGGGATGGAGCCGCCGAAGTCGCCTTTGCTGAAGATAAATCGTTCGTTTTGCTCGATCGCGTTTTATTCGAAAGCGCCTGCGGATCGGACCCAACCGATTTTCCAGTCGAGCCGGATTTCGATTTGGTCGACACCGGAGATTTCGACGGCGGAACGATGGCTGGGATTTTCGGCTTGTCGACAGAGGTTTGCTTATCTGTGGCCGAAGTGGCTTCCCAGTCAGGATCCTTTCGGCCGTCGGTCACCGCATGAATACCGGGCAAGAAACAGAAGCGGAGTCGACGTAGCGGTTCCGGCGCTTCCGGTATTGGGATCTCCCAATGGACAGGCCGCACAAACCCTTCGCGCTGAAGACCGATCGCGTGGCGCCATTCTTTTTCAACGTAAGTGGACTGCGCTGCGTTGCGTGACCAAAAAAGCTGGAAGACATCGGCGTCCGCAATCATCGCCAGCGATCGCTCACTCCACTGCTGACCGCTTCGCATTCTAAGAACCTTTCGTAGGTACTCGTTGCCGATTGCTTGGGTTTGGTCCATGGCCTCGACCACTTCCTCATCATGATTGGAGTAAGAGGCGAAGACCTTCCGGAATCGTCGGTCAACGCCTTTTGCCCAACTATCCTCCTTAAATGCTGGGTCATTCGCTACGCGCAAGTCCAAGGCTATCTCGGCCAAAAGTAGCTGCCGAAAAAAGACCGATATTTGGCCCCGTGCTGATTTATCGGCTAGTGACAGCGGGGCATATATGAAGAAGCTCTCTTCGTACATCCGCAAACCTGTGGTCCAAGAGAAGCTCCGGCGCGGCGGACTGAACCGGACACCGGGAACTTCCGGTACTAACGTGATTTCGCTCTCCCGCGCAGTCGGGAAACAAGTTTCCACGATATCGCGATACTTATCATGTTCGCCGATAATGACCGAGCCGTACGAATCGGCACCAAGAACCTGCCGGGCTCGCGTTTCAATCTCGATCAACGCCGAAGGCTCATCCAGGTGTGTGAAGACCATCATCCGGCGCCACTTCCCTGGAACCAGGATCGCCGGCCGATACGCCGTAAATCTAATGTTATCATTAATCAGCGAAGATCCGGGCGCCGGCGCACTTACTGGAGTCACTGTCTCGGCCGCGGACCGCTCCTTGGGCTGATCCGTTGCTTCGTCTGGATAAACAGCAACGATAAGATCGCCCGCCACTTCCGACATCCAGCCGGCTCGCATTTCATCCTGCCGGACTGAGCCAACATATTTCAGATAATTCAAAAGTCCGTTCACGGTAACATGCCGATCGCTCTTCTCGTCAGCTGCCCGACTACGCAAACCGCGGACAATCGATTCCGCGACGGGCGGTTGAGCGGATCGAACTGCGATGTAATGTTCGCCAGCGAGGCAGAACGAGAGATAGTCACTCGCGGCGAGGATCGCCTGGTGACGATTTGGCACACAGAAATTCAATCCCACGTTCAGTGGTGAGTCTCGATCAACCGGCGTTCTCGTGGTGACAATGCTTCCAAGAAGACTGTCCAGGATGATGATCTGCTTCTTGGACGCGCTCTCCCGCAATTGCTGCTGCACGAATGCAGCGGGCAGCGCTGTATTTTCTAAATCCAGGCGAGTGGTTTCCCGCAGCGCTATAAACAGAGAGTCAGCAGTTTGTCGTATACAATGGCCGACCACGTACAAGAGGACAAGGTCGTCGGGCTGGCGGCCTGCCAATAGGTCGACTATTGCGGACCTTACAGTCTCTACGGTCGGATCAATCAATGCCGTTAGAGAGAATCCACCGATTTGGGGGGATCGCAGCACATCGACCAGATCGTTGAGATGTGCTGCGCCATCCGGCACGGCCGGGAACTGAGGGTCGGCATAACCGGTCGCCGCAATCAGAAGCCCCAAACGTTTGCTCAACATATATCTAAGTCGTTTCTGCCCATAACTTATGGTTCACAAAATTCCCCGACGCACCAGCCTCGAGCGTCCAGTTTTGCAAAAAGGATCTGGTGCCACTCCATTTATTGATTGGGACTAGAATATTGATTGGAACTAGCAGCGAAGGTTCTCCTTTCGACGCTTTGAATGTGTCATTCTCGCGATACCTTTGCGGGCAGAAAATGCCTGCGAACGGGCGAAACATGCCCACGCATGGCTTGTACGCCATAGCTACGAGACATGCAAGTCCGCAAGGACTCGACCATAGTGCCCGGCACTTCAGTGCTGGGCGATCGTTTTTTCAGGCGATGCGTCCTGCGCGACTTCTCCTGGAACGCCGTTCGACCGGACCAGGGGCCAAGCTTACCGAACGGCGTTCTTCTGACAACCCCGGGACGAGGTCCTCAGGTTGAGGCCAGAGTTGTCAGCAATTCATCTCGGGAAGCCGCAACTCAATAGTAGTACCAGTGATGGTACCGCCAGTACCGATGACGCCAGTACGGATGGGGATAATAGGCGTAACCGCCAGGCCCCCAATAGTACCCGGGCGGATAATAACCCGGACCAACGTAATAATGTGGTCCATAGAACACCGGTATCGGAATCGGGAACCCGATGAAAAATCCCGCCTTCGATGATTGAGGAGTTAGCATCCCAAGGGTGAATACTACACCCAAGATCAGAAACCACTTTTTCATATTAAGAGTATCAAACTGAGACCTTCGACGTAGTTTCAGACGCGGGTATTTAATCTTTGTTACAGCTTTTGCTAAGCGCCGATGCTAAGTTTTCGAAACGCCGGCCGACTGCTCCCAAGCCCAAAACTGAAACCAACTCTTCTTCGGCTTCCAGAGACTCGCGAAGGACGCTGGACATTCATCGAGGCTGCGACGAAACGGGCCGAACGATCGCTCAGTCCATGCCCGCTTTCCAACCGACTCCCTTCTTGACGCAGAATTGCAGCGAACCTAGCTTCCCACGACATTCGTCCCTTCCGCGTCGCCGCACGTCGGCTACTTCTGGTTAACTGCTTTTATTCTCCAACTTGATCATCGGCCATTCTAATGAGTGCTATTCAACAAAACCTCGACGGTATCGAAATCGCCGGAACATTTTCCGAGAATTTTAGGGAAATTCTCACGCCCGAAGCGCTTCAACTGGTCGCGAAGCTCCATCGCAGTTTCAATGGAAGACGCCAGGAGCTGCTCGAGCGTCGCAACCGGCGGCAGGAGGAACTTGACCAGGGCAAGACTCCCGATTTTCTCCCTGAAACCGCACAGATCCGCGCTGGCGACTGGAAAGTTGCGTCCATCCCAAAAGACATTGCCGATCGGCGTGTCGAGATCACTGGGCCGACCGATCGTAAAATGGTGATCAACGCGCTGAACTCCGGTGCGAAGGTATTCATGGCGGATTTCGAAGACGCCAATGCCCCTACTTGGCACAACATGGTTGATGGCCACCTCAATCTCCGCGACGCGATTCGGCGAACAATCGAGTTTCAAAGCCCGGAAGGCAAGGCGTATCGGCTGAAAGATGAGGTCGCGGTACTATTCGTTCGGCCTCGTGGCTGGCATCTGGTCGAAAAACATTTGCTCGTCGATGGCGAACCGGTGGCTGGCGGGCTTTTCGATTTCGGGCTCTACCTGTTTCACAATGCCAAAGAATTACTCTCCCGGGGCAGCGGCCCTTATTTTTACTTGCCCAAAATGGAAAGCCATCTTGAGGCGCGTCTTTGGAATGATGTCTTCAACCTTGCTCAGGATGAAATCGGGATTCCGCGCGGGAGCATCCGGGCAACGGTCTTGATCGAGACCATTCTCGCAGCGTTTGAAATGGATGAGATCCTTTACGAACTGCGCGATCACTCGGCCGGTCTAAACTGCGGTCGCTGGGACTATATATTTAGTTGCATCAAGCGATTCCGAAATAAACCGGATTTCATTCTGGCTGATCGCGCGCTGGTGACCATGACCACGCACTTCATGCGCTCGTACTCGCTCCTATGTATCAAAACCTGCCATCGCCGCGGTATTCACGCGATGGGAGGAATGGCAGCTCAGATCCCGATCAAAAATGATGAAAAGGCGAATGCGGAAGCCTTTGCCAAAGTCAAAGCCGATAAGGAGCGGGAAGCCAACGATGGTCATGACGGCACCTGGGTCGCACATCCGGGACTGGTTCCAATCGCACTGGAGGCATTCGATGCGGTGATGACGAGCTCAAATCAAATTGATCGCAAACGAGAAGATGTGCAGGTGGTGACCGCTCAGGACCTGCTGCAGTTCGGGCCGGAAGAACCGATCACCGAAAAGGGTCTGCGCACAAATGTCAGTGTTGGTGTGCAATATCTCGAGGCGTGGCTGCGCGGCTCGGGAGCAGTGCCGATTTTTAACCTGATGGAGGATGCGGCCACGGCCGAGATCTCTCGTGCCCAGGTTTGGCAATGGATCCGAAGTCCAAAGGGAAAATTGGACGATGGTAGAAAAGTGACGGCAGACCTCTTTCGCCAAACCCTCGGGGAAGAGCTGCAGAAAATAAAGACGAGCGTCGGCGAAGAACGATTCACTAAGGGTCGTTATGTTGAAGCAGCTAAGTTATTTTCCGATCTAACAACCAGCGACACTTACGTCGATTTTCTCACCCTCCCTGGTTACGAACTTCTGCGCTGAGGCAAGGTTTTCCTTCATGCTTATTGATTTATCCGATCGAGCCAAGCTTCGGGTCACTGGGCCGGATCGAATCCGTTTTCTGAATGGGCAACTTACCAACGATCTAACCAAACCCGAACCTGGCCTTTCGGTCTATACTTGCGCCCTCTCCGCTAAAGGGAAACTTTGCGGCGATCTATTCGTGACACCACTGAAGGATGCCCTTCTGCTGGATTACGAAGCTGCGCTGCGCGACTCGATGCCGGCGCGCTTGGAAAAATATCTCATCGCCGATGAAGTTGAACTCGAAGACGTAACCGAGCAATTCGCGCTCTTCCACGTTCCCGATGTGATGCTTCCGGACGCGATCCTGGCGGAAGGTACCGTCACGACCAGCAACCGCTTTGCCATTGAGGGCAAGGATCTACTTCTGCCCGCCACACTGAAAAATGTGGTGCCTAAGTTGGTGAGCGAGTCTCCGCTCACTGATTCCAAATTGGAGGAATTTCGCATCGAACGAGGAATCCCCCGTTGGGGCACCGAGCTCTCCGAGGAAGTAATCCCGAATGAAGCAGGTTTGGACGAACGGGCCATCAGCTACACCAAAGGATGTTATCTGGGGCAAGAGATAATCAGTCGGATCAAGAGTCTCGGTCATGTAAACCGGCATCTGCGCGGCGTCCGTCTGATCAATGGATTCGATTTGCGTCCGGAGGACAAGCTGGCGGCAGTAGATGGCAAGCAAATTGGTACGGTCAAGAGCACTTGTCTGAGCGAGCAACTTGGCGACTGGATTGGGCTCGCCTATCTCAGACGAGGGTTCGATCAGCCTGGGGCTGTTTACTCAGTTTCGCGTTCCGCGACTTCGAGCTTGATTGGTAGCGTCGAAGTCAGCAGCCTTCCGTTCGTTTAATCATGAAATGTCTTATCGTCCTTCTGGTCACAACCTTGGTGGCCGGTTCCGCTGTCCGTGCCGATGAAGTAGCGGTTTTTGAGCTCCAATGGGGAAAAGGGAAACAACGTCAGGTGCGTAGCTTCGCTCTCGATTTTGATGAGAAGGCTGCGCCCTATACTGTGAACAACTTCAAGAAACTCGTGCGCGGAAAATTCTATATCAAAACCGCGATTCATCGAGTTATCCCGGACTACCTCGTCCAAGGCGGAGATCCGCTCAGTAAGAAGAAAAATCGCAACGTGATCGGTACCGGTGGCCCAGGTTACACATTGCCGGCGGAGATTCAGCTAAAACACGTGCGCGGCGCGGTGGCGATGGGGCGCCTTCCGGATAACGTAAATCCAAAACGGCTTTCTAACGGCAGCCAATTCTATGTCTGTCTCCGGCCAATTCCGACGCAAGACGGAAAAGATACGGTCTTCGGTCACGTCGTTTCCGGACTTGAAGTACTCGATGAGGTCAGCCACGCGGTAGCAGATACTAATGCCAACCCGGTCGACAAGATTGAAGTGAAGCGGGCCTACATTATCGATCGATCTCAGCTCGGTCAACCGGTGAAGGGCCACTGATCAGACCAACGCCGGCAACGCCGATAGCGTCGGGAACGCCGGCAGTGGATTGGAGACTGCGCCGAGTGTTTTGTGTCCTCCTTTCCCTGCCTCCGCGAATCAGCGCCCGCTCTTTATCTTCCGACTATCAAGACAAACAGCGGATGCATGCTGATGGAGACAGGAAGGAGTCGCGAATACGTTTACGCCAAGGCTCCAGATCCAATTCCCGACTTTATCGACGCTACCGGCGATGACGGCGCTACCGGCGTTCCCGGCGTTATTAGTTGATTGCCTTCCGAATACGTTCCCGGCAAACTCTCGAGCGTTCGAACCCCGCGATCCTTCCACCAAAAAATTCCTTTATGAGCAAGATGATCCTCCTCTTAACGGTCCTCTTCGGCTTTGGGTCCGTAGCTGTAATCGCGGATCCGCCACCCGGTGCCGGTGGCGGCGGCAACCAACCTCCACCGCACCATCATCACCATTCTAAGCCGCAGCCCCAGCCTCAGCCCCATCCGAACGGACCTCATTAGTAAATCTCGGCGCCATCGATCTATTTTTTCGCTTCCAAAAGAAAGTCCGTAGCCTCGTCGGAGTGACTCCAAAATCCGCTTGCGCGCTTCGATCCAGAGTCCTATATAAACTGCTCGCGTGATTACGGCTTGGCCAGCTCACACTTCCGGTGGTAAGCCGAAGGCTGGCAACTGTGAACTGCGAATCGTTCCGGGTAGGTACCGAAGTGGCCAAACGGGGCAGACTGTAAATCTGCTGGCTTATGCCTTCAGTGGTTCGAATCCACTCCTGCCCATACTTCGCCCTGGTACGTCAAAGGACCACTCGCTAAGGCGAAGTATGCCCTTCGTAGCTCGGCGTCAGCCGAGCATAGGAGGGCGCCGGCCCTTCAGGCCGAATGACAAATAGCAGATAGCAAATGACAGAT
>DATNNZ010000556.1:0-91804 GCA_035601575.1 Chthoniobacterales bacterium | reverse complement strand
CCGCACTTTTCGGCGATGCCCATGTCGCCGGCAGCTTGAACATCGGTATAGCCAGCCCCTCATTTTCAGTTTGGTGCGGCTTTTTTGTGAACCCCGAATTACCGATTCTACTGGTAGTTGAATACGAGACAGAGGCAGCGCGAGCCCGACTCGAGCTGGCACGTATTGGATTTGATGAGGGGGAGGGATTTATTGCCGTCGATGATCTGGACGAGACGCTGCAGATTACACAGGTAGGAGCCCGGGACTTCCTTGGCTCGATGGAAAGTGCACAGCGTCCGGTCACCCTGGATGTTCGATCGACCCAGGAATGGGCCCAAGACCATGTGGAAGGCTCGGTGAACATTCCATTGCAACGCCAATTTTCAAATTTCAGATCGCGATTGCGAATTGTAAGGGAGTATCGCAAGTGTGTCCTGCGACACTGATTTTGCACACCGAAATTTCTCAAGGCCTAAACTCGCTCAAATTGACTCTTCACCAACCTTTTATGTCTACTCAACCAAACATTACACTGAATGACGGCAACGTGATTCCCCAACTTGGCTTCGGCGTCTGGCAGGTGCCAAATTCCGACACGGCGGAAGTCGTTGGAACCGCCATCTCGACTGGATATCGTTCGATCGACACGGCTGCGATTTATGGCAACGAAGTCGGCGTCGGAAGAGCCATCGCCGCCAACTCGTTACAGCGGACCGAATTATTTATTACGACGAAGCTCTGGAACGACCGGCACACCACGGCCCATCGAGCATTCGATGAAAGCCTGAAACGCCTTAAGCTGGACTACCTGGACCTTTACTTAATTCATTGGCCGAAGCCGCGCCAAAACGCGTATATCGAGGCCTGGAAAGCGCTGGTAAAACTAAAGGAAGAGGGAAAAACTAAATCGATCGGGGTATCCAATTTCACCGTCTCGCATCTCAAACGAATTGTGGATGCGACTGGGGTTGTGCCATCGGTCAATCAGATTGAGCTGCATCCAGGATTCCAACAAAAGGAACTAACGGCATACCATGCGGAACACGGAATCATCACCGAATCGTGGAGTCCGCTTGGTCAAGGCACCTTGCTGGAGAACGCCAGCCTCAAGTCACTTGCACAGAAGCACGGCAAAACGCCGGCCCAAGTTATCATCCGGTGGCACCTCGATCGGGGTTATATTGTTATCCCGAAATCGGTGACGCCGTCGCGCATCCGCGAAAATTTCGACGTGTTCGATTTCTCGTTGGACGCTGACGACCTGGCGAAGATCGCAGCGCTGGATCGCAAGGATGGTCGGATTGGGGATGATCCGCAGACCGCGAATTTCTAAGCGGAAAGAAATGCCGCTTGCTCATTTGGCCTGGACTTGAATCTTGACCAGGATCTCGGGTCGGCATCAAATGCATTTGCATTTACGTTGCCCATGGGCAACATTGAGGCATGAACGACCCTTCTCTCGGCCTGCAATTTGATCGGCCCCCGACCAGGGCCGATTACCGGCGCTATCAAGCGTTGGTGACCGATATTGGGCGCGATCTACAACTCGCGGGGCGGGCCTTATATCGCTTGGGCGGAGCGCTCAAAACCATCCGGGACGAGCGGCTTTATCGTTGTGGCGGCTACACGACTTTCCAGGAGTTCTCCTCGAAGGAGCTCGGCCTGGCACGGGAATATATATTCCGCACCATCCAAGCTTATGACCTGCTCTGCGGTCTCATAACGGCTGGAGTACCGCAGCTTGAGCTTCCCGCAACCGAGCGAGTCTGTCGAGAGTTGGCTGCGCTCCCGATCGAACTGCGGGCGAGAGTCTGGAAGCAGGCGCGGCGGCTCGCCGAAAAACAAGGCCAACAGGCCGACAGTCGCTATGTCAAAGAGGCAGCGGCACGGATCGGCGGCTCGCCAGAAATCAAAGAGCGCCAGGCCCGCGAGTTCGTCCAGAAATTCGAAAGCGTTGCTCGCTCGCTCCAAGTTGGTCTTCCACCGGATGCGCTCTCCGAAAGTGACCGCGCCCGACTGAAGGCCACACTTGAATCTATCGGAAACACAGTGGTGGCTCTGCAAAATAAGCTTTAGGACTACTCTTCCAGCATTTGTGACCGCGAGACTCACGATTAGCTGCTTGATTTGTCTATTTGCACTCTGCGGCTGGGAGGCGTCGGCGCAGTCTCAGTACGAGAGCAGTACTGACTTCGCCAAGTACGCCATAAAGTTGCGCGAGAACGGACTTCTTAGGATTCAGCAAAAACAAGAGCTGCCACCAATGCAAACGGCTCTCTCGGGCGGTGATGCGCAGTCTGCGGACGGTCCCGTTTCGTCCAGCCGAGTGAGGGCACTCAATGGCCGACCAGGGCGGTACCCGTGGCGACTGAGCATCTTGACCACCATCTTTTGGATCGGCGAGCGTCCGAGCAGCAATAATCCGGTACCAAACGATCGTAGCTCTTGGGATCCAAACTGGTCGTCCAATTACGGCGGTTACGACAACCCGGATCTAAAGCTGCGCAGGGATTTTATCCCACTGAATTTTCTACCGCGGCAGAACCCGTTCTATGTCGCCCTGCCCTATAATGATCTGCAAGGTGGTCACGCGAAGCCCGAGGCGAAAGACGTGATTCCGTGGTTTAAAGATGCCTTTGTGCGCGAAGGTCAATCCGTTCTCAAAGGACGCTGGCTTGCGATCCGTCACGGTAATCGAGTTTGTTATGCACAATGGGAAGATTGCGGACCCTTCTACACCGATCACTGGCAATATGTGTTTGGCAACGAACGGCCAAAACCGAATCTGAACCAAAACGCAGGGCTTGATGTCTCTCCTGCGGTGCGGGATTACCTCGGTCTTGGGAATATCGAGGCCTGTGATTGGAAGTTTGTCGAATTCCGTGAAGTTCCGCCTGGACCCTGGGCGATGTACGGTGATAACAACCGGTTTGTCATATTGCGACGCCAAAGCAACGAGCAGTTTGGCCACCGGAACCTGCAACTGACGACGCCGGCGGATTAAACGGCGTGCAGATGCTTCGCAGTTCAAACTGGGATCCTGCAAAATAAGTTTAACGGGTAAGAAAAGGCCTCCGGTTCCTCGGAAAGCTTGTCGGGTAGGCTTTGGCGGGCGATTCGCACCGCGGCCGTGCCCTATTCCTCAGAATCCGGCTGGATGCGCGTGATGCATTCCGATCGATACTTGAAACGCTCGCGCAAAAGCCAAGGGCTCAGATATGGATCACTCGGGTCCGAACCTGACACTTTCCGCCATTCATGCCGCGAACCCGAGGCCGGATGCTCGAGATGATACCGGAGTTTGTTATTCCGCTTAGCGTGCCGCTACCCGAGCCCGTGATATTTACGGGTGCCATTCCGGAATCGACCCAGGTTCCGTCGTGCAAATGAGCGTCGAACGACAAGATTGCATGAGGCCCGGTGACCTTCGATGAAAAAAAGTGCGATATGACATGCTTCAACACCGGATGTATGGCGCCGGCGGTTTTAACCGAGATGATATTGCCAACACCGTCCGCACTAAAGTTATCGATGTTTTCTTTAAAGAGCATTCGCGAAAACCAAAAAGAGCCGCCCCGTTACAAGCGAGGCGGCCATTGGGTTAATTTGTTTTTGTTGATTGCAGGGTTTGTGGTGACTTGCCCCGCAGAATGGCTAAATCGGCTGAGCCCCGAGAGAATTTACTGCGGTCCTTGCAGGCGATCAACGGCCTGATAATCGCCATAATCTCGACCAATTTTGCTCAGTTTTTCTTCCAGAGATCAGACAAGAATTTCCGTTTAGTTTATTCTCTCCCGTGCCGCACTTCTTCTCTATCGAAGGTTTAGCTTGTCTGTTTGTGGCGAGTCACCGTTCCCCATTATCCGTACGTAGTGCTGATGAGGAGCCATACAAAAAGTGCATACTTCGAGGGCGATCGTTGCGCTGGATGGGAGTGCCTAAGATGACCTGACCGACATGGTTGGTCGCTGCCTGCTGGCGATTGAAAACTTGCCAGGCGTTCATCGGCAAGCAACGCGCGAAAAGGAAAAAAAGCCCCTCTCGCTCGGAGAGGGGCTTAAAAACTAGTTTCCGGGGCTTAAATAGCCGCTGCCGATGGCGGGACTCGAACCCGCACGGCCCTTTCGGGCCAACGGATTTTAAGTCCGTTGCGTCTGCCATTCCGCCACATCGGCGCGCGCGCAAAAGCGAATGAAGCCGCGCACCGCCGGACTGGCAAGCGCAATTTCTTCGGGCGAATCAAACGGGTGCGATCTTCGGAGCGATACGACTACGCTCAATCGAACTGACGCCCGGTGTCTCGGTTTTAGTCCGAGACAATTGATTCGGTTGATAGATCTCGGTCCGAAAAATCGGGATCTCTTTCGGTGCTTCGATTCCTATCTTTACCGCATCACCGTCGATCCGAGTGACTTTGATGTGGATCGTATCACCGATCACAATACCCTCATTTACCTTTCTCGATAGAATTAACATCCTTTGTTATTCCTTACTGTTTTTTGCATCTGGGGGACCAGATATTGTCTGTGGCAGAGCCCATCCTCGGATGGCGATCTGCGATATGTTTCATACGATTGAGGTCGCTTCTGATAGAAAGCGGACCTTGAGTTCCTGGTTTTGTCGGAGACGCTCCTGCATGCGCCCGCTCAATCGCTCTACTTCCGTAAAAAGCGCCTCAAGTAACGGCTGCACGTATTCGGGAAATCCACCCACAATTTCGGGCGCATCGGCGTCTTCACGCAGATCCAACCGTGTTGCGGTCTCCCGCAGGATTAACTCTCGGGACTGGGTACATCGGGAGACCAACCGTAGTTGCCCACGGATTTGGTCCTCCACACGTTCGTTCCCCCGGGGATCGCGCTGGTATAAAAGCTCAGTCTGTTGGTTTAGCAAGCGAATCAGTCCTCCCTTTTCTTGGAGCTCATCCCTTAAAGAGTCGACGAGTTGGTCCCATTCTAATTGCGTTTCCATGGAATTAACGATCAAAAAATGAGTTGCTCAAGCGATGAGATTAAGGACGTAAGAACGCAATTGGGCGACTGTTTGCGTGTGAATCTGGCAAATTCGCGACTCAGTCAGGCCGAAAGCGGCCGCGATGTCGGCCAGTTTCATGCCTTCGTAGTAATACATGGCCAGAACTCTCTTAGGCACATCCGGGAGTTGCTTGATACGCTCGGCGATCAGCTCAGTGAGCTCTTTGCGTTCGAGGCTCTCGAACGCAGAAATTCCGGCCTCGTCCGGTATAATTTCATGTAACGAATGCTCGTTCTCTTCCCATTCTTCCGGAACGTCGAGGGAGATAATCTTGATCGGACGCACCTGGTCCATCAGGGCGTTCAACTCACTCTCGCTGATACTCAATTCCTCACAAAGCTGCTCCGGACCGACGGCACATCCTCGCTCCTGCTCGATTCGAGAGATAAGAATGCCAAGTTGTTTGGCCTTGGAGCGTCCTGATCGCGACATCCAGTCCATTCGACGTAACTCATCCAGGACAGCTCCTCGGATCCTCATCGAGGCGTACGGGATAAAACTCTTATTCTTGGTCTCTCGGAAATTCTGAGCGGCAGCGACTAGGCCGGTAACGCCGACGCTGTAGAGATCTTCGGTATCGATTCGCGCCGGGAGCTGGCGTTTCATTCGATCAACGATTGATTTCACCAACGACAGGTGATTTTCTAGTAAGGATTCAAAGTTGCTTTTCGATGAGGGGCGCGGGCCGACATCCTGATTCGGGGCAAATTCGACAATCTCGGCGGCTATTGGCTCGGCGGTCATTGGCATGGATTTTGTATTACGCCACGCTTAAGCACGGCCTATGCCACGCGAATCAAACGCCAAAAATCGTATGCATAACCTATTCTGCAATAGGCACTTAGATCATAACCGTTCGAATGAATTGCTTGGATTGCAGAATGCAGAGAAACGGCAAATTTTGCCTATCTCCGAGGGAAAGCCTCCAAAACAGAAATTGCCTAGGCAAATTTTGCCTATCAGGGTCAGCCCTGATCTTTCGGTAGGGATTAGACCGTCACCGCGACCCGTTCTTTAGGCCGAATCGGTACATAGTAGCTGTCGCGTTGTACCGGCTCACGATGCGCTTCCCGTATGGTGCGTTCCAGTGAGGCGACAGTCTGTTCCTGCGGAGTGGTGGCGCCGGCCATATGGAAGATTTTCTCCTCCATCAAGGTGCCATGGAGATCGTCGACGCCGTAGCTCAAGGAGACTTGAGCTAAGGGAAGAGACATCGCAATCCAGTAACCGGTGATATGATCGAAATTGTCGAGATAGATTCGGCTTACTGCCAAAGTCTTAAGTTGGTCGAGCGCCGAGGCGGGGCGGATATAGGCCAATTCGGTGGTTTGGGGAACAAAAGCAAAGGGTACAAATCCGGTGAAACCATGGGTCTCGTCCTGCAATTCTCGAAGCTGGCGAAGGTGATCGATGCGCTGCTCCAAAGATTCGATATGCCCAAACAACATCGTACAGGTACTGCGTTCGCCCATTCCGTGCCAGATCCGGTGCACTTCTTTCCATTCTTCGGCGGTTTCTTTCCCTCGGCAGATTTTATCTCTGATCTCGGGATCGAATATTTCGGCTCCCCCGCCAGTCAATGAGTTGAGACCGGCTCTACGCAGCGTTTCCAAGGTATCGGGAATCGGTAGTTTAAAGATCCGTTCAGCTAAATGTCGTATTTCGATTGCGGTAAACGCTTTGAGGTGGAGCTGTTCATCCAGGGAACGAAGCGTCTCCAGAAGCTTGATGTACCACTCTGCCGGCAGACTGGGATGGAGACCTCCAACCATATGGATCTCGGTGATCCCCTGATCCAGAGCGTTTCGTGCCGCACTCTCAATTTCCGGAATCGCCATCTCGAACGCATGCGGATCGCGTCTGCGTGCGCCGAAGGCGCAAAACTGGCAGGAAAGCACGCAAATATTGGAGTAGTTGATGTAACGGTTCAGGATATAGCTTGCCCGGTTGCCGTTTTTTCGCTCGCGGACGATATTGGCGATTTGGCCGAGGGAATTAAGATCATTAGACCGAAACAGAGTAAGGGCCTGCTGCTCGTTGATACGTTCTCCATTGAGGACCTTCTCGTAAAGGTCCTGGAAGGCTGGAGAGATCAGCCGAGAGTTTGTGAAATTTTTCACAAACTGACTTTTACACACAACCCCTCGCCCGGCAAGCAAACTCCCCCCGTGGCGCCAGTTCGCCGCAACTCTTATTTGCTCCGCCGGTTCATCTGAATACGATGAGCCTCGCTTTCAAGCCTGCTGTCTCCTGCATGTCTTCATCGGAATCTGATCAACCCGAAATTGAGTGGATGCGTCGGATTCGCGAAGGCGATATGGAAGCGTTTAAGTTGCTGGTCGAAACTCATCAGTCTCGGATTGTCGGCACCATCAGCAAGATGTTGGGATCCGATGTGGAAGCGGAGGATCTGGCGCAACAAGTTTTTATTCGCGTCTGGCGGTCAGCCCCGCGGTACAAACCAACGGCCAAATTTACGACCTGGCTGTTTCGTATCACTCGGAATCTGGTCTTTAACGAGATGCGGCGAAAACGGCATTTTGTCGACCAGACCGATGACCTCGCGGAACCGGTTGAGCGAAAGGAGCGAGGGCCGGATCAAGTGCTGTTGGAAGAGGAGCTGCAGATGGCGATTCAAGAAGCCATCAGCAAGCTGCCAGAGGCGCAGCGACTTGCGATCGTTTTGCGGAGATACGAAGAGCTACCTTATGAAGAGATTGCGAAAGTCATGGACACAACCGTTCCCGCTGTGAAGAGCATTCTGTTTCGAGCGCGGGCCGAGCTGCGCGAGCGATTGGCAAAGTACCTCGAATGAAGCCAGAGGGTAGGAGTCAGGAGCCAGAATTTAGAATCTAGGAGATACCCGATCAGTGCCGATCCGTTCCGCAGCTTACTGAATTCAACCCCGCGACCGGCTTCTAGCGCCTGGCTCCTGGCTCCTAGCCTGTCGTATTTCTTCAAACGCCTTTCCCAAATGCCGCAGGGTGTCACTTGGGATCAGCGATTCCTCCGACTCATCGCGCAAGGTAAGCTCTGCGGCCCTTCCACATAGCCAGGCGCCAAGCCGGGCGGCATCGTACGGCGCAATACCGCGTCCCAATAGCGCTCCGCACACGCCGGTGAGAAGATCTCCCGAACCGCCTGTCGCCATCCCGGGAGTCCCGGTAGAATTATAAGACAGGGAATAACCTGTTTGAGCGACCAGCGTCCGGGCGCCTTTAAGTAAGAGGGTTACCGGGTACTCATTTGTAAACCGTTCGACGATCTCAGCCCGCGACATGTTGTTCGTGGGAAACAAACGGCTCATTTCTCCCGGATGCGGCGTAAGTAACCGAGGGCCGGCCAGACGCGATAGCGTCTCTGGATGCTCGCTGATAATGTTCAGTGCGTCGGCATCCACCACCATCGGATTGGGAAACTCGCGAACGATCTGGATCACCTCTTCCGCGCGCCCGCGACCTAGGCCGGGTCCAATCGCAATGGCATCGAGGCGATCAGACAATGCCTCACGAATATGTGCGACCGGCTTGACCATCACTTCGGTTTCCGCCTTGGTCGCAACGATCGAGTAAATGTCGTCGGTCGCGTAGAGAGTAATCAAACCGGCACCGGCCTTTAGTGCCGCCTTCGAAGCCAACGCTCCCGCTCCAATCAAGCCGCGCGATCCGGCAATGATCCCGACTCGGCCAAAATCGCCCTTGTGAGAATCGAACGGGCGTCGCTTCACCAGATCGTACAGAGCATCCGGAACGGTCAATTGGCTATGACCCTGAACGGCTGGCGCGCGTTCGGTCAGCGCCGGAAGATCGATCACCGAAATGTTTCCAACTATGTTGGTCGCTTCATCCAAGAAGAGGCAGCTCTTGGGAAATCCAACCGTTAAGGTTACATCGGCAATCACGCTGTGCGGATCAACGGCGAAGTCACTTAAACCGGTAGGAATATCAACCGCATAGGTCCGTGCGTTCCAATCACTCCGGATACCATTCAACTCGGCCGTAAACTGACGATAGCGATCGTTTAAGCCTGGTCGCGCACCGAGTCCCAGAAGTCCATCCAACAAAATGATTGGCCCAACATCGGACCATCCGGTCGGGACCGAGGTTGTCCGACGGAAATTGGCAGCCAGAGCATTCCATTTCTTCTTTGGCAATGAATCGAGATCCTCCGGCGAACTCACCAAGCGAGCGCTTATCGACCAGCCCGAGCGCTCCAACACTGAAGCGGCCACGATGGCGTCACCCGCGTTATTTCCTTTGCCAAGATAAACCACACAGATTCCGGGCACCGGCTGTAGCTGTGCAATTTTGCGCCCAATGCCGAGCCCGGCCAAATCCATCAAGTCCTCCTGGCCGACACCTTCGGCAAAGGCACGCTTTTCCAACTCTTGGACTTCCTTAGAGGTCAGGATGAGATTGGACATGGTATTTGACGATGCAGCCGTACGGGCGGTTGTAAAGCGAACGACAGCGAACGAGAACGAACGCCAACGTGCGCTCATTCTCGTTCGTTGGTTTTCACTGTCGTTCGCTGCCGTTCGTTGCTAACGGGCCGGCGTAGCAATGTTCATTCGGATACTGATATCGTCGCCGACGGCTTGGGAAGCTTCGATTAAGGCGTTCCAACTCAATCCAAAGCTTTTCCTTTTCAGACTGCTAGTAACCTTCCAATGCAGGCTGTCGGATGCGCCATTGCTTTCCGGTAACAATTCAACATGGAGCAGCACGGGCCGCGTGGTCCCGTGCATCGTCAAATTGCCATGTACATCGGCGGTGCGTTCGCCCGTTCGATCGACAGATGTACTCTTAAACGTAATCGCCGGAAACTTTTGCACATCAAAAAATTCGGCTGAGAGCAGATGATGGTCGCGATCCTTGATACCGGTGTCGACGCTCTGGACTTGAATAGTCGCCTCTACGCTCGACCGCTCCGGCTGCGCTCGATTAAAAATCACCGTCCCAGAAAAGTCACTGAATTTACCGGTGACGCTGGACGCAAAATGGCGGACTTGAAAGCTTAAATTCGAATGCGCAGCGTCCAGCGCATACTGTTCGGCCGAAATCGCCAGATTAGCGGACACCAGCCAGAACAGTAGTGAGCTAGCAATTTTCATGGCTCTTCTACTTACAGACCAAGTCGTTCGCTGATTATTTCAACTAGTATGAGAAAACCCGTAAGATGAGAAAACCCGTTCGGTATCGGCACCCAACGGGTTTTCTCGGTTACGGGGGGAAAATGGCCCGCTCTTTTGGTTCGTAAAATTAAACCTTGGCTTTGAAATCTTTACCCGCAACAAACTTCACGGTCTTCGATTTGGGAATTTTTATCTGTTGCAGAGTCTTTGGATTAACCCCTTTACGCGCTTTTCTTTCGACCACCTTAAAGGTTCCGAATCCCACCAGCTGAACTATTTTGTCTTTTTTGACACCGGTCTTGATGGCGTTGATCACAGCCGTCACCGCTTTCTCGGCTTCTGCCTTACTTATCTCGGATCCGAGCTGCTTCTTTACGGATTCAACTAACTCTACTTTATTCATGGAATGCAGATGGCGAAGCTCGGAAAGCCGCGGCCCCGGAAACCTTTACCGGAGCCGATTCGCGAGCGGACGCCTTCGTCCGTCCCTTATCGGCGGAATTGCCGAGGTTTGTCAACCTCGAAGCGCAGTTTTTTCCCAAGATTTGAACCAATTTCGTTTTTCGATAACAATGATTAGGCTGGAAAGAGATAGATAATGGAACCGCACGATGTTCAGATCCGGCTGGCTGACTACTTGGAGCGTCCGCCTTCCATCGCCGAAACGGCTTTTGTGGCCCCGACCGCCAGCCTGATGGGAGCAGTGGTTGTCGGCGAATACTCGAGTATCTGGTATCAGGCCGCAGTCCGAGCCGATATTCATTTCATCCAGATCGGGAACCGGACCAACATTCAAGACGGGTCCATCCTGCATGTGGCAGATCAATATCCCTTGATCATCGGTAATGAGGTGACCTGTGGTCATCGGGCAATCGTTCACGCCTGCTCGATCGGCGATCGAGTATTGATCGGAATGGGTGCAATTATTCTCGATGGCGCACAAATTGGTCCGGATTGCATTATCGGAGCGCAGGCGCTCGTTACCAAAGGATCCAAAATCCTTCCTGGATCCCTGGTGATCGGTTCACCGGCCAAAGTGCTGCGCCCGTTGACCGATCTGGAAAAAACGTCGATCGGCTTGCTAGCCGATAAATATGTGAACGTTGCCGCCTACCACCGCGACTGGTTAAATCAGCAGAAAGCGAAGGCGATCAGAGATCAAAACGCAGAATAATCGATCGTCTTCAGCCGGCGCAGATCGGCTCCCAACCTTGGCACGCAATCGATCAAGGCTCGAGTATAAGGGTGCTTGGGTGCGTCGAGCACCGCCTCGGAATCTCCGAATTCCACCAATTTACCTCGAAACATCACCGCTACCTTATCGGCCAGTCCCTGAACGATCCCAAAGTTGTGAGTAATGAGGATGATTGACATCTGGAACTTTCGCTTGAGGTCCCCCAAGAGATCCAGAATCTGTTTCTGGATTGTCACGTCCAGCGCTGTGGTCGGCTCGTCCGCAACCAGAACTTGGGGTCGAGCACTGAGAGCCATTGCGATCATGACGCGCTGTTGCATACCTCCGCTTAACTGATAAGGATAGTCGTGTAGTCGTTTACCCGGCTCAACGATTCCTACCTGATCGAGCCAAAAAACGACTTCCTGCCGGACGTCTCTTATCTCCGGACGATGGAGTCGAATAACCTCCGACATCTGTTCGTAAACTGAAAAAACGGGGTTCAGACTCGTGGCCGGTTCTTGAAAGACATAGGCGATCTGCTTTCCGCGAATCTTTCGGAGTTCTCCGATCGATTGGCGCAGGAGCGGCTGCCGATCAAGCAAGACTTCACCCCGGACGATGCGGGCCGGCGGTTGCGGAAGCAACCTAGTGAGCGAAAGAGCGGTTACGCTTTTTCCGCTCCCGCTCTCTCCCACAATGGCGAGAGTCTCACCGTTCGCCACGGAAAATGATACCGAATCAACCGCACAAACCTCGCCCTCTTCGGTCCGGAAGTTAATAGTTAGGTCTTCAATTTCGAGCATACCTCAAAGACTTGACAAATGACAGAGCGCCATGGGCTTAAAGCTTTTCGTCTGCTTGGTTCATTTGTCATCTGTCATTTGGCATTTGTCATTTCTTTTCCTGCCATTCCACTATTGAAACTCTGCCCACTGGAGAATAAGAAGCCTACGTGAAATTATTCGTCTGGGGTCTCGCAATCGCCCTCTTTGGTGTTGATGTATCGAACGCCCAACAGAAGGAGCTCGTGGTCGGGATGGAAATGAGTTTTCCCCCGTTTGAAATGTTAGACACGAGCGGGCAGCCGGCTGGAGTCAGCGTCGAAATGGCTAAAGCCATGGGAAAATATCTTCAGCGCCCAGTCCGGTTTGAGAATATTCCCTTCGATGGTTTGATCCCTTCGTTGAAAACGGGAAAGATCGATCTGGTAATCTCTTCGATGACCGTCACGGCAGAGCGATCAAAGTCGATCGATTTCAGCGACCCTTATCTGAAGATGGGATTGTCGATTCTGGCCAACAAGAACAGCTCGATTCAATCGATCGCGGACGTGGATAAACCAAACACTACGGTTGCGGTAAAAAAGGCGACGACCGGTCATATTTACGCGATCCAACACTTCCATAACGCAAAAATCCTTACCTTTAGCGACAGCCCGACCTGTGCGACTGAGGTCGCGCAAGGCAAGGCGGATTGTATGATCTACGATCAGATCTCGATCTTTGAGAATTGGCGAAAATACCAGGATTCCACCCGGGCGATCTTGCAACCGTTTCAGACCGAAGAGTGGGCGATGGGGATACGCAAGGGTAATGACGAATTGCGGACCCAGGTAAACGCCTTCCTCAAACAATTCAAAGAGGGCGGCGGATTCAATGATCTCGGAAATAAATATTTCGGAGAAAACAAAAAGACTTTTGAGCAGCTGGGTATCCCCTTCTACTTTTAGTCGGCCAATATACCGTCTCGCATATAATGATGACGTCGTTTGGCAATGGAATCGGCCGGCGAGAGCTATAACCGGCAATAACAATGGCTCGATTGAGCCTAAGATGATCGTGAAAAAACATTTTACCCAGGTCAACGGATACCGCCTCGGCTTCGCCTCAGTAGGAGCGGAAGCTGCTCCGGCGGTAGTGCTCTCTCATTCCCTCGCGACCAAAGCGGAGCTTTGGGGATACCAGCTTCCGCTATTGAGCCAGCATTTCCGAGTAATTCTCTACGATGTACGCGGCCATGGCGAAAGCGAAGCGTCTAGAGACAGCTATTCACTGGAAGAGTTGGCGAACGACGTGGTCAAGCTCCTCGATCATCTCTCGATCGCGCGGGCCGCGTTGGTCGGAATTTCGCTGGGCGGAATGATCGGGCAGGTCCTGGCTCTGACTGCCCCGGAGCGGTTGGCAGCGCTGGTGCTTTGCTCCACCGGGAGCGAAGCGAATGAAGCCATGAAAGCCAGTCTCGATCTCCGGATCGAAGCCGTGCGCCTGAAGGGTATGGAAAGCCAGGTCGAGTCGACCCTCGCGCGCTGGTTTAGCCAGGAGTTTTTACAGTCCGCTCCGCGGACCACAGCTTGGATTGCGGATTTGATTCGCACTACTTCCCCTGACGGATTTATTGGCGGTTGCCGAGCGCTTCAGGAACTGAATGTCACTGAACGGCTAAAGCAGATAAAGGTTCCAACTCTGCTGGTTCCCGGAGAGAAGGATCTGGCCTTCCCGTCTTCGCTTGCGGAGTCCATTCGAGATCGCATCGACGGTTCAAAGTTAGAAGTTCTCAGAGGAGCCGCTCATCTCGGAATCGTTGAGCAGGCGCATAGATTTAATGAGATTCTTCTGCCCTTCCTCACTGAATACCTCCTATCTTGACCACCCGCGCCGAGACCCTTGGCGCGGGCACGCAAGTACTCACCCGTCGGTCGCCCTTTTCCGCGCTACCGAATCTGTTTTGGGAACTACCGCAGTGGCGCTGATACAGCCACCAAATATCACGATTACGCCGGACAAATAGATCCAGAAAAGAAGGGCCATAATAGATCCGAAAACGCCATATACTGCGTTGAAGCTAATAAATTGTGGCAAATAGATGCCGAACAAATGTTGGCAAAATTTCAGAGCCAGCGTCGCAAAGAGTGCGGCTGGCCACACGTGCCTGAACGTCGTCGAGCGTCCCCGCGGGGCGAATCGGTAGAACATGAGCAAGCAATAAAAAAGAATCAACGTCGGGAGCAGACTGGTGAAAATTCCGGTCACCCAATCCTGGTTCCAAGCAATCAAGTCTAAGATCTTCATCAGAACGAGGGGAACGACAACGCCAAGCAGACCAGCACTCAGGAGGATGCCAATCATGAGAAGATTGCGTAGCGGGAGTCTCCACCAATCGTAATCTTTGCCGCCCCACGCCCGGTTGATGCCGATCACGAGCGCCTGGAAGAATCGCAATGAACTCCAAACCAGAACCAGGACGCCTAATATCCCGGCTCCCCACCCGTGCCGAAGAACTCCTTCGAAAGTGCTGGTCAATTGATCCCGATCAGTTTGCAGCAGAGGAGTGTAGCTCTCGATTTGTAGAACCAACCGGCGGGCCGTCTGCTCGCGATCGGGGACAAACAAAGTCCCGATGGCGACAAACAACAGAACCAATGGGAACAACGAGAAAAATGCATAGTAGGCGAAGGAGGCGGCACATTGTTCTCCATTCACCTCGCCGTAGCGATTGATGGCTCGAACCAGATTTGTCCACGCCGGACCAAAAACCGACTTGCACATTCGCAGCATTTGCGACCAGAGTGGGCTTCGTTGCTTCATTGGCAGGGCGCCTCGCTGCGAGATTGGACCGGCTGCGAGCTTCCTCAGAATGTTAGTTGTTTAGTCTGATGTCCCCCAAACGGAAACGACTCCGATGGCTGCGATACCTTTTCGGTGGGCTAACGGTCGCCGTTCTGTTGCTCGTCGTTTTTTACCAACCCATTCTCTTTGGCCTCACCGAGTTCGTGGTTCAACAGGTAGCCAGATCGCAAAAATTTACGATTCGCTTTAAAATTCACGGCTCCGTTTTCTCCAGCCTGCTCATTCAGGATCTGCATCTCGAGCCGCTCCCGGCAAATCATACGCTTCCGATAGAAAAATTGGATGTCCGTCGATTCTTGGCCCGCTACAGCCTGTTGAGCCTTCTGCAACAAAAGCCGGATGAGGTAGTGCGTCTGATTGAACTGAAGGATGTGAATCTGGTCGTTCGACCGACCCCGACAGCCCCTCCCCAACCGTCTAAGGCTAAAGGCGGTCCGCTGCGAGTCTTACCAATCATCCCTCAGAGGATCGACCTCAGCAATGTCAACGTCCAGATTAGACGGACAGAGGGGGATTGGGTCGTACGAAACTTTGGGATCAATTTGACTTCTAATCGACCGGGTTCACTGACTTGTGGCGAGCTTGCACTCCCGCCGATAGCCGATTGGAAGGACCTCAAGGCGGATCTGGTAATCCAGGAAAATGTGCTCCATCTGACCGGACTGTCGCTTCCGCCGTTCCTGGCCGTTGATCAGCTCACGCTCGATGCAAGCCATCTCTCCACCGGTAGATTCGTAGGATCAGTCATCGGAAAGACGTTCAATGCCCCACTGCGAATCGATGCTTCGCTCGATTCGCAGGCGACTCAGAATCTGTTGATCGGAGCCGCCCAGATTGCTCACCTAAACCTAGAGCCACTGCAAAAGATAGCTAACGTACCGATCACCGGCTCCATCCCTATCGTGGACTTGTCGATCAATGGCGATCTGGATCATCCCAGTTCATTGAGCGGTCGAGCGGTTATTAACGGCGAGCGGATCCGATACCAAGAACAACAAATTGACGATCTCGATGTAAGGATCAGCCTTACCAAAGGAAATGGGACTGTTGATCGATGCCTGCTTAACGCTGGATTGAATCGAGTCTCTGTCGGTGGCAATTTTCTTCTGCCCACACATTCAAGCGCTTTTATTGACGAATTCGTTGCTCATATCGGTTTCGCAGCAGCGTTGTTGGAACCGGCAAGGTTCGTTCCCAACCTGCAGTCTAATAGTTTGATCGCCGGCAATGCCAATATTGAGAGCGGCAATGCTTCCGCGACGATCCATCTTTTTAACGCCGGACTGAAGCTGGCGAGCATTCAAGTACCCCGGGTCGAGGCAACCGTCTGCGCGGTTGCGCGGCTACCTTTACCTAAGGACTTATGGTCCGGTTGTGCTGCGGTGCTCGATGCCGGGGTAAACGACACAAAAATTGAACTTGCTGACATCGAAAAACTTGGAGCGGTCGCGAGACTGGAGGGAGGCAAATCGAATGCCGATGTTGAGTTAAATTCCGGAAAGAGTGACGCTCACCTCCACGCCGAATTGCCGCTGCCGATACCAGGCGCCACTGTGGACCTAAAGCAAGTCGATGCCCGACTTAGGTTTCATTTCGATTCAATTGCAGATTTCATTCGGGCAAGCCCCATTCGGGGCTCGTTGATCGGAGATGGCGAAATCACGGTGCAGAAGGGCCAACCGGTGGGCGACGTCCAGTTTAACGGCGACAACTTGCGCTACGGTGACTTCTCTCTGCCGCGATTAGCCCTGAATGCAAACGCAGCGGATGGAAGCGTGAAGATTCGGGAGCTGCACGCCGCCATCGACGACTCTAACTACTTGGACGCGACCGGAGAACTAAAGCTCAGCGAGACCTATCCGTACGAAGGAACCGCCGCGGTCCATCTGATCGATCTGTCGAAGTTGGAATCATTGCTCGTCAGCCTTCGACAGCCGGGGGGCTTGCGCGGCACGTTCGAAATGACGGCAAAGGCAAACGGTGATGTCCGGCAGAGCTTCCCGCACGCCGAGATTCAGGCCAACGGTTATGATATCAACTATCGCGGATTACCGGTGCAGAATCTCAATCTGAGAGCCAAAACAGAGCAAGAGAAAGCGACAATTGAAACCGTGCATATCAGTTTCGATCCGCACAACTCCCTCGATCTCAGCGGTGTTTTGAACCTCAGTACGCCTCTCCACTACGACGCTTCTGGGCAGATACAGTTGGATGATCTCCGAGTATTTGATTCTTTCTTGAAGTCGATCGGACCGGAGTCGAACCTCACCGGCAGCCTGAGCGCTCGACTTTCCGGAAATGGAGAGGTCAAAGACAATCGAATCACGGATGCCCAGTTCAACCTCACGGGCACTCGAATCAAGTATCGTGGATTAAGTCTGCAAAGCACGGAAGTGATCGGATCAGTGAAGGACAATTTGCTTGCCCTTCCGACGATGAAAATCATCGCCGACCGAAACAACTCGATAAATCTGACCGGCCGAGGGCAGCTTGCTGAACCGTACGACTACCAAGGCGATGCCAACGTCGATTTGAAAGATCTCCGTTTTCTCGACCCACTGCTCAAATCATTTGGTCAGGACGTCGGACTCGGCGGCAAGCTGAATCTGACTTGGTCCGGCAAAGGCCAACTAAAGAATTCTATCGGCAATGCGCAATTGCACATCTCCGACCTGGAGGTGAAAGGGACCAAAGGAATCAAAGCAGACCTCGAAGGATTCTACGAGGGAATGAAGGCGGAGGTGACGCGTCTTCAAGTACTCTCGCCGTTCGCTAACTTGGATACAACGATGCGTTTCAGCCCGGATCTTTTTGAGATTCCTCATCTGGAGTTGCGCAAGGATCAAAACCTGATGACCGGTTCGGCCAGTGTCCCCCTTGATTTCAACCAGAAAAAGATCCCGATTGCGTTAGATCGGCCTCTTTCAATCGATCTGGTTGCGGACAAAATCTCTTTGGCTGGCTTTCAGGCGCGCAATCCGCAAATTACCGGGAATGCCGGCCTCAGCGTAAAGGCGAGCGGAACCCTGAAAGATCCATCGATCCAAATCAAAACAGGCTTCACCGACCTACGATCACCGACGGTTTCCAGTTTGGAAGCAGCAAACGGAGATTTCTCCGTAGAACTAGCAAATAAGGTCCTGACATTGGACGGGCGTTTTCAACAGCCGGAAATCCAGCCGCTGCAGGTGCAAGGGAAGGTGCCGTTGGATGTTGCCCAGGTGCTAGACGCCGGGAAACTTCCTCCGGATACTCCGATTGCTCTTTCCGTACGCTGGCCAGAGACGAATCTCCAGTTTGTACGAAAGCTGGCACCCCTCATTCGGATCATCGAAGGAAGAGTTGCGATCGATGCGAATGTGGCCGGAACGGTTGAGAAACCGCAGATTAGCGGCGCAGTGTCGGCAAACGTAAGTCGGTTTCGTGCTTCTACCGACGTCGTTCCACCAATCTCGGATTTCGCGGTCAACATCAATTTCCGAGATAACCACCGCGTGACGTTTGACCGCTTCAACGGATTGGCTGGTGGCGGTCCCTTCTCTCTGAGTGGTTCGATTGACCTGGCTCAGGGCACGAATCCTCAATTCGATCTCGCTTTAACCACTCGGAAGTTCCTGCTCACTCGGAGCGACAACGTCATCGTCCGGTCCAACATCGATCTAACTGTTCGCGGACCGCTCTCCACATTGGAGATCGCTGGAAAAGTCGGCCTAGTCGATAGCCGATTTTTCCAAGACATCGATATCTTGCCACTTAACCTACCCGGCCGGCCAGCACCTCAACCACCTTCGGTTCCTCCGCCCAGCAGCGTCTCCATAACAACTCCGCCGGTGCGGGATTGGAAATTCAACATAAAGGTACAAACCGACCAGCCATTCCTAATCCAAAGTAACCTCGCTCGTGGCCACATGACCGTCGATTTGCAGATTGGGGGTACCGGCCTTCAGCCAACGGTTACCGGATTCGTTCGCGTGGATCAGTTGACGGCCTCTCTTCCGTTCAGCCACATGGATATCAACAATGGTTACATCGATTTCTCTCCGGGCGGAAACCCCTTGAATCCTTCTTTCAATATCACCGGGGTTTCTTTGATCCGCGATTACGAAGTCCACATGCGAGTTTTTGGAGACGTGTCCAATTTTCAAATCTTATTCGATAGCAGCCCGCCGTTGGCCCAAGGGGATATCGCCACGCTGCTCGCGACGGGCTCGACGACATCGGAGTTTGTACAAGACCCGACGCTTCTGGCTGGGCGTGCCTCCTTTATACTTGCGCAACAACTCCTGACCAAGGTTTTCAAGGTCCGCCCCAATGCTCAACAACAGTCCTATTTGGAACGTCTCCAAGTCGATATCATTCCCGGTGACCGTCCCGGTACGCAGGACATCAGCGCGCGATTCAGCCTAACGAACAACTGGCAGTTGATCGGAGATTTTGGCCAATCAGGTGACGTGAGTGGACGGCTGCGCTATCTCATTCGGTTCCGATGAAGACAGTGAACACCAATGAACACCAGTGAGCACCAATGAACACCAATGCTACCGAATTGGCCTTCCTTCGCTGGCGTTCGTTGTCGTTCGCTGGTGTTCGCTGACGTTCGTTTTGGCCATAATCGCACCCGTGGCGCGCGGACAAGCGCCGCCTCCGGGCGGTACACTGAAGCCTGCTGATCAAGCGGCGACCACGGTGCAGATGCAGGCGACGCCACCGCCGGAAATTGCCGGGAGAGTCCATTTCTTTGGGAACCGTAGTTTCACGGAGAAGGATCTGCGCGACGCGGTCGCCGATCCACTGCAACAAATCCGCAACGAGGGACTCAGCCTTCCTCTAGCCGACGATACCGCGTACTATGTCGGTCTCTTTTACCGGCGACACGGCTATCCGGTCGTGGACGTGAAATACAAAATCTCGAGTGGCGGCCAAGGTTTGGATCTGTATATCACCGAGGGGCCGTACTACAACTTGGGAGACATCTATTTCAAGGGGGACAACACCTTTCCTCCTGATGTGCTGAAGGACTATATGATCGGCACCACCAGAGCGCGGGTATCGCAGTTCCAAAAGAGCCTGCCCTACGTGGAAGCGGACTTGGTCACCGGCACTTCGCTGGTCCAGGGCTATTACATTTCCGAAGGCTTTCCCAAGGTGCAGATCGTAAAGCTGGAGACCCATCCGGATGAGGCGCAGCACGTCGTCAACGCGACGGTCACGATCGTCGAAGGTCCAAGATATTTCTTTGGGCCAATCACCTTCAAAAATGATCCCGCGATTCCAATGGTTCAATTTCAGGCGAAGATTTCGTCGCTCACTGATCGGCCAGCTCCTTATTCCGAAGCGGAGCTGACCAATCTGCAGCGCGACCTGACGTTCATCTATAAAACTGCTGGTCATTTCTCTGCCGTGGTCACCGTAGAGCCTGACTTTGCTCGAGTGGGAAAAGGCGGAAGAGTGCCGATCTCGGTCCACTCCACGCCGGGTCCAATCTACCGGTTCGGGAAAATTGTAGTGGAGCAAAGACCTAAGGCTCGACTGAAACCCGACTTTTTACCTAACAGATTCGCCGAGCTGCAAGGACAGATCTATAGCCCGAAGTCTCTGCAGACCCAGAACACTGCAATGGTACAAACCGGATTATTCGATACTCTGGGCATCCAGGAAATTGCCGAGAAGGACGACACCATTACGCTCTCTATCACTCCCTGGGAGGCTAAGGCGAAGGAATTCAGTGTTTTTGGCGGCTACCGCACTTTTGATGGCCTCATTTTCGGCGCTGGTTATACGAACCGAAACATTCTGGGTGAAGGTCAGATTTTTTCGGTTTCCGCCGAATACACAGCACGAGGCCCGGACGGTAAAATCTCTTATGAAGATCCCTGGTTCCTGAATACCAAGAATCGATTCCGAGTTGTTCTCGGAATCGAGGATAAGATGGTTCAAGGATACTCTTACGCAAATACCTTCGGTCAAGTCTCTCTCACACGGAAGTACGGAACTCATTTCGAGACCGGGGTGTTTGCGGAATTCAAGAGTGTGAGCTTGAGCAACGTGACAATCGATCCAAACAGTTTGGTCGGTCCCACGACCTATCAGATCGGGACAGCTGGGGTTACTCAAACGATCGATTATCGTGATAGTCCTTTAAATCCTCATCACGGTTGGATCCTCGCGTTGACTGGCTCCGTGTCGGAACCGTTCGAAAATGCCAGCAGTTATCTTCAATTTAGCGAACGATTTTCCTACTATCAGTCGATCGGCAAGGGCCTGCTTGCTTTCGGGGTCCGCTTTGGGTTCATTTCGCCTTCTTCCGGAGGAACCTTTGGGGTACCGATTCAGGAACGTCTCTTCAATGGCGGTGACGACACCGTGCGTAGCTTCGTCGAGCGAGATCTTGGTCTGAGAGATCGTAACAACAATCCGATTGGAGGTCTGACCCGCTCCGTATTCAACCTAGAATATGATCACCCAATTGTAGGCGATCTGGTCGGAGCCGTATTTTTTGATTCCGGAGGACTAGGCACTTCCCCATTCTCTTCGTTCAGCACCGGGATTGGCGCGGGATTACGCTACAATCTGCCGGTCGGCCCGTTGCGGATCGACTATGGGGTCAATCCATCTCCTCGCGCCAATGAAGATTTCGGTGCCTTCCATCTCAGCTTCGGCTTTGCCTTTTAGAGCACATCGCGCACAAAAACGGGTCACCGTTAACCGAAGCGTCCTGAGATGTAGTCTTCTGTCTGCTTCTGCGAGGGGTTACTGAACAGCTTATCGGTCTTATCATACTCGATAAGTCGACCCAGATAGAAGAAGGCGGTGAAATCGGAGCAGCGAGTCGCCTGCTGCATGTTGTGGGTGACAATGACGATTGTGAATTGTTCCTTCAGACTGAAAATCAACTCTTCGACCTTCGCGGTCGCAATGGGATCGAGCGCAGAACAGGGCTCGTCCATCAAAATGACCCTTGGCTTCACTGCGATAGCTCGCGCGATACAAAGCCTTTGTTGCTGACCGCCGGACAACCCGAGCGCGCTCTCATGCAACCGATTCCTGGCCTCTTCCCAGAGAGCTGCTCCGCGCAGGCTTTCCTCGACGGTCTCATCGATGACCTTTTTGTTCCGAACACCACTAATACGCAGACCGTAAGCGATATTTTCGTAAATGGTTTTAGGAAAGGGATTTGATTTCTGGAAAACCATTCCGACTCTTTTTCGCAACTCGATCACATCGACTTCTGGCGTATTTATATTCACCCCGCCGATGCGGATCTCGCCCGCAGTGACCTTGGCATGATCAACCAGGTCGTTCATTCGATTCAGACAGCGCAAGAGGGTCGATTTACCGCAACCGGAGGGTCCGATGAACGCCGTGACCTTTTTCTCAGGAATAGCAAAATTAATCCCGTGCAACGCCTTCGAAGCGCCATAATGAAAATCGACGTGGTCCACTTCGATTACCGGTTTGCCCGGGATATCAGGCTTGGTATTGCTCGGGGCTGGCGTCAACCGAACGGCTTCGTCAGCCTTTCGAACGGGTCTTACATCTGTCTTGGCAGATTCCATAGCGGGTTTCGGGCAGGGTTGGCTCAGCAATAAACGGTTTAGTGTCGCAGAATATCCTCAAATGGCAATTCACCGTCCGGATCGCCTGATCGTTGGTCGCCTGGATAAAACTCAAAAAAGCCGACCCGGCGGGTTTGCCGCCGGGTCGGATAAATATCTGTCGCTAAATAACTTCTGAAGGCCTAGAACTTCAGCAACGCGTCAACTCGGATGTAGTGCCAACTGTTGTCATCAGCAATACCGGAGCCGCGAGTGGCCTGACCTCCGTAGAGGTTCGTCAGGTTCCAATCAATCCGCCCGCTCACTCCCAAGATGAAGAAATCGGTCACGTTGTAACTGATTCCCATGCCGAAGCCTTGGAAATTCAAACGCGCATTCATCGCGTCATCGAATGAGAGGTTCGGGTCAACTGCGGCGATACCGACTTGGCGGTAATCGACGTAAGCCGAAAGATCTCCGGTTTTCTTGTTGTCACCAATCTTCAACCCAACTAACCATGCCATCTTATCCTTGTTCGACGGCTGCGCCGGATTGATAAACTCTCTAACGGAGCCGTCCTTGTTAAGGACCACTTGACTAAATAAGCCAGCTTGCGGCGAAAGCACTGGATTCGTGCCATCTCGTTGCGTGATGACCAAGGTGTTGCCGGTGGCAAGTGATGTGCCGTTGAAGAGAGTAGCGGTTGTCATCCTTTGGCCGGCCGTGCCTAGGAGGCTAAAACGTTGGCCTCCGTCGAAGTTGTAGGCAAAGTCCCAATAGAATTTCACCGGGATTTTTGCCACCTTCAAGGTGATATCTCCAGGCGCTTGAACGATGAACAGATCTCGTTCTTCGCCGGTGCCATCCAGGAACTGCAGGAAGTCGGTCTTGGCCGGCGCAGTAAAACCACCGGTATTAACCGACGAGAAGTTGCCGGCCGGACCGTTCGCAACCGTATCGTGACCGTAGCCGGCGGCATTGGCGATAAAGAGCGATGGAGCTACCGTAATCGAGAACAAATCAGTCCTGTAACGGGCCACTAGCTGTTCTTCGAACAGGTAAGAATCATTCTTCAGGTTGCTGTTGAAGTTGAATTCGTTGTTGTCGTAGAAGATGAACTGACCGGCAATGAGCGCCAACTCGAAACTGCCATGGCTTTTCTTGACCGGAGGCGGAGCCTTGCCCTCCTTGCTATAACTGACCGGTTCCCCAGCCGAGTTCCAGCCAAAGAGCTGATCAAAATCGATCCGCTCAACCAAGCCTTGCGGATACATGTTCGGATCCCAGAACAGATCGGTGGCATAGAATGGGTTGTCCTGTTTACCAGCGATAAGCGTCAATCCAGGATAGCCGTTCCAGCCCAAGAATGCCTTGCTTATATAGATGCCGTAGTTCTGGAAACCACCCGTATAAGTCTGATTTTGCGTATCGGAGAAGTTGTTGGTCGAGAGGCTGACCCCGGCAAAGAAGCCGCCATCAAATTTCATCTCGGCATTCAAACGCAACCGGAATCGCCAACGCGAGCGCGTTGCCACATGGTTCTTGCCGTTCGGACTGGCCGTCAACGTAGGAGTAGGATTCTTAAGGCTGGGACTCGGGGTCGGAGTCGGAATACCGGGAGCGGCCGAGGGCTCTTGAGCCTGCTCTTCATCCCATTGGTATCGGAGACGCAAGTCACCGCTCAGTTTCAATTCCTTAATCCAGGGCGCCAGCTTGAGCGGACTGCTTGGAGTTGTCACCGCTGCCGGGTTTTTCGACACCTCACTTTCTATTGTGTCGGCGTCTTTTTGCGTCAGGATGCCTTTGCGAACCAAAGCATCGATGAGCGCCTGGTCATCTGCAAACGCGGCGCTGGTGGTTAAGGCAACAAGGCCGGCCAGCGCCAAAACATATTTGGTGTTTCGGATCATTGATTTTCTCTCCTTGGACTTAGATCCTGCGAATTTCGCCCTCTCTAAGTCGATAGTGCTCCCCATTAAGCACCAACACGCGCGAGGTTAAGCACGGTTGGGCGAGCTTGATCAACCCGTGTGACAAGCTGATGGCAGCAAAGTAACATTTCACCGGCTTTTCCAGGCCGATTTCCCCAAGGCATTGCCGGCCGTTTTATCATCGTTGTTTGGAAAAATGCCGACCCGGTGGCATTGGCCACCGGGTCGGCGGAAACCGTCGAACTTAAGTCGGATTCGGCGCCCCTAGAACTTCAACAGCGCGTCCACCCGGATGTAATGCCAACTATTATCGTCGGCAATACCGGAACCACGCGTGGCCTGACCACCGTAAAGGTTCGTCAGGTTCCAGTCGATCCGACCGCTCACGCCCAGGAGGAAGAAGTCGGTCACGTTGTAACTGATTCCGAAGCCGAAGCCTTGGGTGTTCAATCGCGCATTCATCACATCGGAGTTCGATAGGTTCGGATCGACTGAAGCGATACCGATCTGGCGGAAGTCGCCATAAACCGAAATATCTCCGGCCTTCTTGTTGTCGCCAATCTTTATCCCGACCAGCCACGCCGTCTTATCCTTGGTCGACGGCTGTGCCGGGTCGATGAAGTGATTCACCGAGCCATCCTTGTTCAGGACCACTTGACTAAAGAGACCGGCTTGCGGCGAGCCGGTCGGATTCGTACCATCTCGCTGGGTGATGACCAAGCTGCCACTAGCAAGCGATGTGCCGTTGAAGAGGGTCGCCGTTGTCATCCTCTGGCCGGCCGTGCCAAGCAAGCTGTAACGTGCGCCGCCATCGAAGTTGTAAGCGAAATCCCAGTACAGCTTCACCGGGATATTGGCAACGTTTACGGTAATATCCCCGGGCGCTAGCACGACGAACAGATCGCGCTCTTCGCCGGTACCATCCAGGAACTGCAGGAAATCGCTCTTGGCTGGCGCGGTAAATCCGCCGGTATTAACCGAAGAGAAGTTCCCAGCGGGACCGTTCGCAACCGTGTCGTGACCATAGCCGGCCGCATTGGCAATGAAGAGCGAAGGACCAAACGTGATCGCGAACCAATCCGTCCTGTAACGAGCCAACAACTGTTCTTCGAACAGATAAGAATCGTTCTTCAAGTCGCTATCGAAGTTGAATTCGTTGTTGTCGTAGAAGATGAATTGCCCGGCAATGAGCGACAGCTCGAATACGGAGGGATGTCTCGCCGGCGCCGGAGGCGGCGCCTTGCCCTCCTTGCTGTAGCCGACCGGTTCACCAGCTGAGTTCCAGCCAAAGAGCTTATCAAAATCAATGCGCTCTACCAACCCTTGCGGATAGATATTCGGATCGTAAAACAGATCTGTGGTGTAGAAGGGGTTGTCCTGCTTACCGGCAATAATGGCCAATCCAGGATAACCATTCCACCCCAAGAAAGCCTTGCTGATGTAGATCCCGTAGTTTTGGAAACCGCCCGTGTAGGTTTGATTGGCCGTATCAACGAAATTGTTGGTCGTTAGGCTGACCCCGGCAAAGAAGCCACCATCAAATTTCATCTCTGCATTCAAACGCAAACGAAACCGCCAACGGTCGCGCTGCGCTACATGATTCCTACCGTTGGGAGAGGCCGACAGCGTGGGAGTCGGATTCTTAAGGCTAGGACTCGGTGTCGGAGTCGGAATGCCAGGAGCGGATGAAGGCTCCTGAGCCTGTTCTTCATCCCACTGATAACGAAGCCGCAAGTCGCCGCTCAGTTTCAGTTCCTTAATCCAGGGCGCCAGCTTGAGCGGACTGCTCGGAGCCGGTAGCACTGCCGGGTTTTTCGACACCTCGCTTTCGATCGTATCAGCGTCTTTTTGCGTCAGGATGCCCTTACGAACCAAGGCATCGATGAGCGCCTGATCATCTGCAAATGCAGCACCGGTGGTTAAGGCGACGAGGCCGGCCAGTGCCAAAGCATATTTGGTTTTTCGGATCATTGGTTTTCTCTCCTTGGACTCAGTTCCGGCGACTTCTCGCGCTCTCCAAGTCAATGATGCCCTACTGAGCACCAAAACGTACGGGGTTGGGTACGGCCGGGACCGACTGGACCAATTTGATGTTACAGCCGAGTGACAACGCCGTAACATTTCAACGGTTTTTCGGCACCAACCGATTCTCTCTGCACGTCTTTGCCGACACTAATGAGCTTTCGTGGCCAAAGGCCGAAACGCTTGGGGGCGGGCCGAAACGTCCATGAACGCCTGTAGCCAAAGAAACCGACTAGCCTCAGCGGGCTCAGGTGACCAACTAAATGTTACGACACGACGTCGGATATGTTACGATTACGTGACAATCACGTTCCTTTCATGATCGTCGTGCAATTTCTAGACCCTAGCACCGTCCCCAAAATCCCGTCAGTGAGGGACCGCCAACCGATATCCGAATCCGCGCACTGTCTCGATATAACGGCCGCAGCTGCCGAGCTTGTCTCGCAGGCGACGCATGTGCGTATCCACCGTTCTGGTATCGATGATTGAGTCGTAGCCCCAAACGTCACTCAATAGCCGGTCTCTTCCCTGCACCCGCCCTTCACGCTCCATCAACAAGCGCAACAACTTAAACTCGGTCGCGGTGCATTCGATGACCCGATTTGCGGCTTTAACCTCGTGTCGAGAGCGATCAAGGAGAATCTCTCCCACTTGGAGGCAATCGTGATCATGAGGGGAAGCAGCCCGTCGCCGCAAGATGGCCTGGATCCGCAGCACAAACTCGCGAGGGCTAAAAGGCTTTACCACGTAATCGTCAGCCCCTAACTCAAACCCCAGCACTCGGTCAATTTCCTCCGTACGGGCCGAGAGCATCACGACGGCCATTTCTTTTGTGCGCGGATCGGACCGAATCGCTCGGCACAAATCGAGGCCGGACATCTCGGGCAGCATGAGGTCCAAGACGACCAACGTAGGCGGTTGATCTCGAATGGAGGCCAAGGCCACCCGGCCGTTCGTCGCCATCTCAACAACGAAGCCCGCTTTTTTGAGATGGTGAGCCAGCAATTCGGCCACATCCACCTCGTCTTCAACAATCAGGATCTTCTCACTCATCTAACGCGGCAACAACCAGGCCATCGTGCAATCCCCCAAAAACTCGGCGCAAGCCTGAACGCCATAGCGACTCGGTCGAGATCGAACAGGGCAATGGGCCACTCCCCCTCTCCGCCAGAGACATCATTTGAGAACATGTAAATCGTGCAACCGCCCTTATTGTCCACTATTTGCGTCTCTCGCAGATGACAAGCGCGATAAGGCTTCGACAAGCCCATCGCCACCGACCTGTTCGGAAACATAACCTCCGCCTTCTCGTACGGCAGTCTTCACCTCGATAATACTGTTCACCGGACATGCGAGGTGTCTCGCAATTTCGCGACGCAACATAGGCAGATCGTTGTAATTGTCACCTGCGGCAAAGGTCTCACCGGGATCGATTCCCAGCTGGGCTTGCAAGCCTTGAAGTACCGAACCCTTGTCAAAGCGGGCATGGCAAAAACGAAGGTAAATGCCATTTCGTTGGTAAGAAAATTCAGCTACGTGCCTTCGTTGGGAATCCAAGTAACTAATGATTCCATTCATCTCCGGAGGATCTTGGGCCACCACCCCGACCAACCGGCCGGATTCGCGGTGCAGCCGAGCCCGGGTGCGATTGGACAAATAGCTTTCAATGTCGGCGAGCAGGTCTGAGGCGTCTCGATAAAGTTGATCGTGCGATTGTTGGCAGTCCTCGTTCCATTCCGCGATCGGCTCCCAGCCAGATTCTTTTGCCCGGTAGATCTCTCGCTCAGTGGTGAGGGCGTAATCCGGCCGAAATGGAAAAAACTTAAGTGCCTTGTCGACTAGTTCCAAGGTACGGCCCGTGTTCATTGCTATGATCGTACCGTGCCGGCGCAATAGGTTCAGATGATCGACTAGAGGCTGACTGACGGTCGCGGGTTCGCTTTCCCACGGCGCAATCATCGTCCCGTCAAAATCCAAGCTCAATAGTCGCAAGTTAGCCATCAGCAACCTGTCGGATTGTGTGCAAAGCTGAACGGTAGCTTGCGAATTTGAAATGGAAAGTCTCCGCCACCTTTCGACCGGCTACTCAATTTCAGGTCCCACGGGTCACTATCGAGTCTGCAACCCAGAAACGGCGTCAAAAATGCCGTTAATGATCGAATAAGCAATTACGCCGACCATTCCGGCCATGACCAAAATGATAACCGGTTGGACCATTGCGGTGAGCCTTTGAATCTGGAGGTTGAGTTCTTTGTCATATTTCTTACCGACCTTATCCAAGGCTTTCGCCAAATCTCCGGTTTGCTCGCCGACGGCTACCATATCGATAAAGAGCGAAGGAAAATCCGTGAGTCGCTGAAGTCCGCGGGAGAAAGCGCCCCCTTGGCCCACATAATCGGTCACCTCGCTCAACCCGCGGCGCCAATGCTCGTTGAGGGTGGCACCTCGCATTAGCTGCAGCGCATTTAACAATGGAAGGCCGTTAGCAAGCAGATTTGCTAAGGTCTGAGCAAATTGCGCATAAAATCGGCCCCTAAGCACTGCCCCGACCACTGGAATTTTTAACTGCACCCGGTGCCACCATTTCTTGCCGCGAGGATGCCGGATAAACTGCCGAAAACCGAAACTCGCCAACAACATGGCGGCGAGAATAGCCCACCAATAGTGCGAAAAGAAGGCGCTCACATCGATGAGGAGCTTGGTCAGAAAAGGAACATTTTTGCCGGTCTTTTCAAACAGCACCGTCATCTGAGGCACCAGGTAAGTCATGAACAAAAAGATGAGCCCAAGACCCAAGAAAAAAATCATCGCCGGATAAATGAGTGCGGCTACGACTTTTTTTTGGAGATCATCGATGGTCACCAAAAAAGCCGCCTGCCGCTTCAACAACTGGGGTAGCGAACCACTGATTTCGCCGGCCGAAACCAAATTGCAGTAAAGATCTCCGAAGCTGGAGGAAACCAGGTTTAACGCGCTGGAAAGGCTGCTTCCCTCTCGCACCCTCTGCCGAAGGACGGTAGCAATCTGTTTGATCTTTGACAACTCCTTGCGGGCCTCCATGACCCGCAGGGCCTGCTCAATCTGTAGACCCGCATCGAGTAGATCGCTCAGTTCTTCGGTAAAAAGGATAACCTGCCCGCGAGAGAGGCGAACTTTTGTCAGCGGTGTTGGGTGCTCGACCAGCCGAGCGCTGCTGGTTGCGCCATCCTTCTCCAGGATCTTAATCGGTTGTAACCGATCCCGATCGAGCTTAAGAAAGGCCTCGGCTCGGCTCTGCGCGACCAACTCTCCGCGCACCCGTTCTCCGGCTCGGCTCACGGCCTCATAAAGAAAATTTGGCATCGGTCTACTCGTCCGCCATCTCCAGATCCTGCGCTGTAACTCGCACAACCTCTTCAATGGTGGTGAAGCCGGCGATCACTTTGCTCCACCCATATTGCCGGAGGGGCACCATACCCTCTTCCACCGCCACGGTTCGCAAGATCGAAGCGGCCTTGCTTTGGGTGATGAGGTCCTGCAACCGAGCGGAGACCAAACAAATCTCATAGATGGCAGCTCGTCCTTGGTATCCGGTGGCTCGGCACGCTTCACAGCCGACCGCGGCCTGGACGCTTCCAGCCGATTCGAGCGGGAATCCGATTCTCTTTAGATATCCAGCGGAATATTCTGCCCGCTTCTTACAGTGCGGGCACAGGACTCTAACCAAACGCTGGGCGATAAATGCGCGAACCGAGTTTGCGACCAGGAAAGGTTCCACCCCCATATCAAACAATCGAGTGATTCCGCCAATCGCATCGTTGGTATGTAGTGTGCTGAATACCAAATGGCCAGTGAGCGCGCCGCGGATCGCTATTTCCGCCGTTTCCCGATCTCGCATCTCGCCAACCATGATTACGTTTGGATCCCCCCGTAGAATGCTGCGCAGCCCGTTCGCGAAGGTCAGATCTATCTCAGGTTTGACGGCAATCTGGATCACTCCGGGTATTTGATGTTCGACCGGCTCTTCAATCGTAACAATCCGGCGCTCATTAGTATTTAAGCTGGAGAGAAACGTATAGAGAGAAGTTGATTTGCCGCAGCCGGTTGGGCCGGTGACCAAAACGATTCCGTTTGGAAGTGTAAGCAAATGCTCGATGCGTTGCCGAGAAGGTTTGTCCAAACCAAGACGATCGAACGTAAATCGCTCCTGGCCCAAGAGTCGCAGGCTAACGCTTTCGCCCACTACCGACGGGATCGTAACGACCCGCACATCGATCGGTTGACCTAAAAGCTCCAGATTGATACGTCCGTCCTGTGGTAAACGGCGTTCGGCGATATCTAGATGCGCCATGACTTTTAGCCGCGAAATGACCGATGCTTGGAGCAACCGGATATTCGCCGGCACCGGGACCTCATGCAAAACCCCGTCGATACGGTAGCGGATCCGCAAGTCGTTGGACAGCGGTTCGACATGGATGTCGGTCGCGCGCTGCTCGAGCGCTTCACGCAAGATCTGGTTCACGAATTTGACGACTGAAGCTTCCGAATCGTCCAGATCAAGGACGTTGGTCTCCTGTTTAAGCTCGGGATTAGCCTCTTCCTCGGTCCGGCCTTGCAAGATCGCTTCAAAAGTCTCGGCTCCGATTCCATATCCCTGGCGCAACGCTTGGAGGATCAGGGTGCGGGTCGACATCTGATATCGGACCTTCTCTCGCAGCGAAGCGGCGAGTGTTTGTCGCGCTAACAAATCGAACGGATCATAGAGACCGAGCCAGATTGTGCTATTTTCCTGGTGCAGCGGCACGACGTGGTAACGGAGCGCTAAACGGGCAGGTACCTTTTCGCGCAGCTGACCCGGAACGGAGGTCAACGCTTTGTCCCACCAAGGGATCTGGAGCCAATCGCTTATTCCATGCAAGAACTGAGTTTCATCGACCAGTTTGGAATCCAGGACCGATCGTACCAACGAACGTTGAGCTTCGGCCGCGCTTTCCAGAATCGTTTGGCAGGCGGTCACGTCGGTACATTGACTGTTTCTGGCGATCTTCAGCAGCGTATCAATCACAGATGCAAAAAACTGATGCCCTAGTTTATCGAGTAATCGGCTGTCTACAACTCGGCTTGAGGACTCGAGTACAGTTACGGGTTACGGCTTACAAGTTGCGGGTCCCTCTAAATTCCAGATTCTAGATTCCGAAAGAGCGCCTGGCGCATTGCCGCGTCTGGCACTGGGGGCCCAAACCAATGCCGGAAAGCCGCAGTGCCTTGGTGCAAAAGCATTGAAGCGCCATCGATCGCGGAAGCTCCGGCGGCCACTGCCCAGCTCACTACTGGCGTCGGCTTCGAACCATACATCATATCGAATATGCGGTGCCGGGGCTCTAACCAATGCGAATCCCAATCGAGCGGACGTCCATCTAGTCCAACGGAAGAAGCATTGATGATCAAATCGGCCTGAGCGAATACTTCGCCCAATTTTTCCCAAGACCAAAAAGAAACGGTGTCATCCTGGCCGATTGCGGCCCGCAATCGGTCAAGCTTGGCCAATGTTCGGTTGGCGAGGAGCAGTTGACGCGGATTTTCATCCCTCAGAGAGATTGCTGCCGTCATCCCAGCCCCACCGCCCGCACCTAGCACAGCGATCCGACTATTTTCAAAATCAAGGGAAAAGGATTCACGAAGTGCGGCAATTAGTCCGACTCCGTCCGTGTTGAACCCCACCAAAGATCCGGATCGATTGCTTACCGTATTAATTGCGCCGACTCGATCCGCAGTCGGATCAACCACGTCGACAAATCCCAGAGCCGTGACCTTGTGCGGAACAGTCAGGTTCCAACCGAGAAACTCGCGTTCGCGCAGCAGCGAAAAGACCTCAGCAAGCTGGCTAATCTTTACCCAAAGCCGGGCATATCGAAATGGTATGGCCCGCACAGCGAGTCCAGCATTCTGCATTTCCGGTGAAAGCGAATGACTGACGGGATCTCCGAGAACCGCCAGTCGAATGTCCGCGGGTAAAGGATCCGAGGCGGAATGGCGCAGGTTCTCGATAGTCCAAAGGAGCCCGTCGGATTTGGAATTGAGTGGCATGGGTGAAACTAAATGAGAGGTGAGAGACAAGCGGCCCGTCTAAAGGACAAGAGACTTTCATTTCAATCGCACAGCTACCGTTCAGCTCCGCTCCAAGTAGAATCCGCCGCGGCGGACTAGGAGAAACGTGCGACAGTCTTCTCCAATCGCGTGAGTACTCGATCACGGCCCAATACTTCCAGCATATGATACAGGCTTGGCCCGACTGATCGTCCGCTGATGGCGAGCCGGGTTGGATGAATCAGCTCGCCGGTTTTACATCCTAGATCGGACGCGAGCCCCTTCAGTTCCGTTTCGAGCCGCTCTACGCTCCAGGCTTCCAGTGCACGGTAACGTTGCGCCAGTTGGTCAAGCCTTTGCATCGCTCCTGGTCGGAAGGTCTTTGCGACCGCTGCCGGATCATACTCGTAGTCCTCGTTAAAGAAATAGCCGATCCAATCTGGAACATCTTTGAAGAGCTTTACCTTCTCTTTGATGATCTCTAATACACGGAGGAGATAGTCCTGATCATTAGTAGCAAGGTGAGCCGCCCGAATGAACGGCTCGCTCAGCTCGCGAAAGCGGCTCAGCGGCATCTGCGACACGTACTGGCCATTGAGCCAGAAACATTTATCCAGGTCGAAAGCAGCGTTCCGGCGATTGATCTTCTTGAGGTCGAATAGATCAATGACCTCATCGATATCGATCTTCTCGCGATTGTCCTTCGGCGACCAACCGAGCAGACACAAATAGTTACGAACTGCTTCGGGTGCATAACCTTGCTCCATATAGCCGCTCACACTCGCACCCGCATCGCGCTTACTCATTTTCGATCCATCTTGGTTTAGAATGAGTGGGATATGAGCGAAATGAGGTGGCTGCACACCCAACGCTTGGTAGAGCTCAACATGCTTAGCCGTATTCGTCAGGTGATCTTCACCACGAATCACGTGCGAGATTTGCATTTCGATATCATCGACAACGTTCACGAAATGAAAAATCCAAGAGCCATCAGGGCGGCGAATGGTCATATCCGGTTCCATAGTGCGATCGAATTCGATGCGGCCGCACACCTCATCATCAACCACGACCGGGCGTCGCGCCGATCGAAACCTGAGGGCTCCAGCATCCTCGTATACGTAGCCCTTGTCCTGGAGTCGCTTCAGGTATTGTTCATAGATCGCGTTGCGTTCGCTCTGGAAATAGGGTCCGAACCGGCCACCCTTTCCGGCCCCTTCGTCCCACTCCAATCCAAGCCACTGCAAGCCGTCATAAATCACCCGCACCGCTTGGTCATATTCGCGACTCTTGTCGGTATCCTCAATGCGAAGCACAAAGGTACCGCGATGATGCCGAGCGAAAAGCCAATTAAATAGAGCGGTGCGTGCTCCTCCCACATGCAGAAAACCGGTTGGCGACGGAGCAAAACGGACCCTAACAGGAGCACTCATCGAAGAAAAGATCCTCTACCACTGGTTGGCGCAACTGAATTTTCTTCTTACCGCGACTGGCCTTGGACGGTTCATAACAACTTTTCAAGAGCGACGGAAAGCCGTTTAGGGGGAACCAGCTCCTAGCTAATGGGTTGAATAAAGAGGGGTTATTCTTAGTCCAAAAAAGGACGACCTGTTATGACCAAGCCTACTCTAACACTACTTTGCCTGGCGGGTGCTACCTCTCTCGCCTTTGGCAATCTCCACCCTGTCTCGCCCCCGACGGGAGGAAAGATTCCTTTCCGGCCTGGGGCCCATATTTCACAAAATCATCACGTTTTCCAAGAAGACGCTCAGACTGACCAAGACAGCTATGACGTCTTCTACGATCAACTGGCGGACGATGGCCAATGGTATTACGACGACACCTACGGCTATGTCTTTCAGCCGGCGGACGCAACCAACAATTCCGATTGGCGCCCCTACTCAGACGGCCATTGGGAAGATACCGACCGCGGCTGGTACTGGGATTCCAACGAACGCCATGGCTGGGCAACCTACCACTACGGCCGCTGGGTACTCGTTGATGGCGAAGGATGGGTCTGGGTGCCAGGTCATGAATGGGCGCCAGCCTGGGTTTCCTGGCGCGATTCAGATAATTATTGCGGTTGGGCTCCTCTTCCTCCTGAATGCGGGAGCGTCTCGGTCGGAATCAGTATCGGCGGATGGTGTGACTCTTACTGGGGGGTTGGGCCGAGCTGGTATAGCTTCATTCCCTGGCACTCCTGGTACAGTCAAAGCTATGTCGGAGCATTTGCTCCTTATAGCCAAAACGTGACTATCATCAATAGCACGCGGAATGTGACGAACATCTATAACAACAACAACGTCATTAACAATTACGGTCCGCAAGCTCAACAGGTCGCGCTGAAAACGAACCGACAAGTTACGAAATACAACATCAATTACATGGCGCAAAACGACCCGCGGGCATTCAAAACGGCCAAGAACGGCAACCAACTGAACGTAGTTGGGCCAAAGCAGACCCTCAAGCCGGTTGCAACCAAACCGCCCAACGTCGCGAAAACGCTGACCGCTGCGAAGGTAAACAAGGGTTGGAATAACGTAGATGCGACCCAGGCGAAGAATCTAAAGAATAAATTCGCTCAGCAAAATCCAGCGCCCGCCAACCTGCCCAAGAGCATTAACTCAGTGGTAAAGCCAACGATTATTGGAAACAAGGCCACTGGCGCCAATATTCCTGGCGGCAACAAAGGCGTTGGTAGCGTTGGTAATAACGCCATCGCGAGCAACAAAGGAGCCGGAAACGGGGTCTTAGCGAACCCAAACAACGCTAATGCCGGCGGCGCCAACAACAAGGGAGTTGGATCCAATAATCTGAAGGCGTTTAAAGAGACCGCCAACCCGTCGAACACCAAGGGCGCAAAGGGTACGGGCGGCAATCCTGCGGTTGCCAACGGAGCCGGATCCAACAATGCAAAGGCGTTCAAGGGCACGGCTAATGCCACCAATACAAAGGGCGCAAAAGGTACCGGTGGCGGCAATACTGGAGTGGCTGGCAACACAGGCGCCGGATCAAGCCAATTAAAATCGTTTAAGAGCACGTCCAACAAGTCCACCTCCAAGGGTGCCCAAGGTGCAGGCGGCGGCAATACTCAGCCGAAGACGCTAAAGAAGGCTGCTACGGGGGAAACGACCCATCATTCAGCCAGCACTTATCATCCAACTACGAAAGCATATCATCCTTCGGCCAGCACTTCTCATCCTCCGGCCAGCACTTATCATCCTCCGGCCAGCACTTATCATGCTCCGGCTAGCGCCTCTCATCCTCCAGCCGCGGCGTATCACCCTCCGGCTAGCGCCTCTCATCCTCCGGCCAGTGCCTCTCACCCAAGTGGTGGTGGAAACAAAGGCGGAGGGGGCGGCGGCAATAAGAAGGACGAGAAGAAAAAGTAAGGCGAAAATGGCTGAGGCCTAACGAAGTTCCGGTTGATAGCTTCGGGTTTTCACCCGAAGCTCCCGGAGCATGAACAGGGTAGCTGGCCTCGAGACTGAATACGGTTGTTTGATCTCTGAGGATCAAGCTCAGAGCCAAGCCGATGCTTGGCCGGTAAAAATTAAAAATCATCTCTTCCGCAAGTGTCAGATTGGCGCTATCGATCTGCACTATCGAGATTACGAAGAACCGCCGGGTAACGGCGGTTTTCTTTTGAATGGTGGCCGCCTTTATCTAGATATGGGCCATCTAGAGTACTCCTCGCCGGAGTGCCTCACTGTTCGCGACTTGGTCGCCTACGACATTGCCGGGGATCTTCTACTTTATCAGGCGATCAAGGAACTCGGGATCGAGGATAAGGTCTCGTTCTTAAAGAACAACATCGATCACCACACCGGTGCCACTTTTGGCTGCCACGAAAATTACTTAATGCGGCGGGAGGCCCAATTCACGCCGGAAATTCTTGCGTCGTTGCTTGGTTTTTTGGCGACACGGCAGATCTTCACCGGCTCCGGCCGGGTGGGGCACGCTAATCCGCTCGCCTTCGACTTTGAAATCCCCGATCGGCCGGGAAACGTTCCGTTTCAGATTAGCCAGCGAGCAGATCATATCGTCAACGACATCTATCAGTGGGTGCAGTTCAACCGAGCAATCATCAATGCGCGAGATGAACCGCTGGCTGATTATCGTAAGTACCGCCGACTACATCTTTTGATCGGGGACTCGAACATGAGTCCATTTGCCAACGCGCTTAAGATTGGCACAACCGTCTGCATTCTGACATTGCTGGAGGAAAACCTGCTGCCAAAACAAATCGCGTTGCGAGATGCTGTTCTGGCTACGCGAGAAATATCCCGTTGTCCGGATGGAGATTGGGTGGTGGAGATGGATGACGGTTCCACCCAGGATGCGCTTGATATCCAGTATCAATTCCTCGCCCACGCTCAGCGCTATCTGAGCGGTTCGGATGAAGAGACCGACTGGATTTTGGAGATGTGGCAGTTCACGCTGGATGCACTGAAGGAGAAACCTGAGTTATTGATCGGTGGGGTCGACTGGATCTCTAAAAAGTGGCTCTTGAACATGTTCGTCGAAGACCAAGGGCTTTCCTGGCAGGATCCTTGGCTGCAAAGCATCGACCTCGAGTACCACAACATACACCCGCAGCGAGGACTCTTTTTTGCATTGAAGCCGGCCAAAACGATCGGGGAATTCAATGCATCGGTTCGCCGTTCGGAAGCCAAGTTGGCGCCGCCAGCTCACACGCGAGCCGCCGGCCGAGGCCGAGCGGTAGCTTTCTTTCAGAGGAAAAATCTTCCTTATATCATCAATTGGGACTCGATCGCTCTGGAGAGCCAAGACTACCTCTCGATGCCAGATCCATTCAATACCTATACCGATGCGGTCGATTATTTTCTTCGGTAGGACAGATATGAAAGCTGTAATGGACCTATCCAGGAGGGGCGGATCAGGACACTGGACCCGCTACCATCGACCGTCTCATCTTCCGTTGTTAGATAAGGGTCAAAAAGCGCTACGGCTTGGAATAACGTGGCCAGAGTTTGTCTCTGGTTATGGGAGGTTCGCCAGTTCGGGCCTTTCAGCTCAACGCTGGACCCAGTAGATTTTTTCCAAAAGTAAACCTAGTATTTACCCATGATGAACGTCATTTCGAATCGGGCCTTTATCCGACCGCTGATCCTCGGTATCGCGCTGCTTGCGTTTTCCCAAGTTGCTTCGGTTTTTGGCGAATCGCTGGTTTGGCAAACGGACTATGCCGCCGCCAAGAGCACAGCTACTCAACAGAATAAATACATTCTCCTGGACTTTACCGGCTCGGATTGGTGCCCTTATTGCATCCAGATGGATAAAGAGGTCTTCGCGAAGCCAGCGTTTTCGACCTTTGCTTCCGCAAAGCTTATCTTGGTCAAGCTTGATTTTCCGCGAAGGGCCAGTCAATCGCCTGCAGAAAAGTCCCAGAATCAGGAATTGGCAAAAAAGTATAGTATTGAAGGCTTCCCCACCTACGTGTTGCTTGATCCGTCCGGGAAGGAAATACGCCGCCAGGTTGGATACTTGGAAGGCGGCCCAGAAGCATTCATCAGTTGGGCAGGGGTAAAAAAGATAGCCAATGGCCAATAGCCGATAGCCGAGAAGCGAATAGCGGTAGCCAATTGCAAATATTGGCTATTCATTCCGGGGATGGATGCTCAGGATCGGGCTTCGCCCGCACTGTTGACCGATCTGTACCAGCTAACGATGGCTTACGGTTACTGGAAACAGAACCGGCTGGATCAGGAAGCGGTTTTTCATCTTACTTTTCGTGAGCATCCTTTCCAAAGCGGATACACGATCGCTTGTGGCTTGGCGGATGCGATAAATTACATTATTCATTTTCGCTTTGGGTCCGACGATCTGGCGTACCTCGGAACCCTGGAAGGAGGCGACGGGAAGAAACTCTTCGAGACCGCTTTCTTGGACTATCTCCGCACTCTTAGCTTCTCCGGCAATATTGAAGCGATTCCAGAAGGCAGCGCCGTATTTCCGCACGAACCGCTGCTGCGGATTAGTGGGCCTCTGCTCCAGTGCCAGCTCTTTGAGACCGCGCTGCTCAACATCATCAATTTCCAAACATTGATCGCTACCAAGGCCGCGCGCATTTGTCTCGCCGCGAAGGGAGCACCGGTTCTTGAGTTTGGATTGCGACGGGCCCACGGTCCTGATGGCGCGCTGGCGGCAACGCGTGCCGCCTACATTGGAGGTTGCGCAGCCACCTCCAATGTTTTGGCAGGCAAGGTTTTCGGCATACCAGTCCGAGGCACACATGCGCATAGCTGGGTGATGTCGTTTCCGAGCGAACCGGAGGCCTTCGCAGCTTTCGCCGCCACACTCCCTGGCAATACCATTTTCCTAGTCGACACCTATGACACGTTAACTGGCGTGCGAAATGCCATCGAGATTGGCCGGGCCTTGCGCCAGCAAGGCCATGATCTCATGGGCATTCGGCTCGATTCCGGAGATCTGGCTTATCTGAGCATCCAAGCTCGCCGCCTGTTGGACGAAGCAGGATTCGAAAAAACCCAAATTCTGGCCAGCAACGATTTAGACGAACATATCATTAGCAGTTTGCAATCCCAAGGAGCGCTCATCGATGCGTGGGGAGTCGGCACCAAGCTGGTGACAGCCTTCGACCAGCCAGCCTTAGGCGGGGTATTCAAACTGGGGGCAGTGCGACCGCGCGGCGATAATTGGGAGTATAAGATCAAATTATCTGAGCAAGCGGTAAAAGCTTCTAACCCGGGCTTTCTCCAAGTCCGCCGTTTTGAACGTGAGGATGAGTATATAGCCGATATGCTATATAACGAAATCGGTGGAATCAAAAGTCCGCCAACGATTGTAAATCCCGCGGACGTAACCATGCGGAAAGGGATTTCGGCCAAAACCAAATACCGCGATCTCCTGATTCCAATCTTCCGTGAAGGCAAGCTAGTTTACCAGTCGCCCCCAATTCAGGAAACGCGGGCGTCGACCCAAGCAGAATTGAAACGGTTTTATCCCGGCATTACACGTCTGCTCAACCCGCACATCTACCCGGTTGGCTTAGAGCTCGGGCTGCATGAACTAAAGACGCACCTGATGGAAAAGTTGCGGCCCAAACCGGTCACGGAGGAGGAATGAGGACTGACGAACGCCGGCGTTCCTTCAGCTCGCTCGACTAAAGACAACCAAAACGCAGCCGATGAAAATCAGCGCCGCTCCGGTCATTCCAATTAAATCCAGATGGATTTGGCGAAAGAAGATCGCGGTGAAGAGGATGATGAAAAGCGGGTAGCTGATCTCGAGAAGGGAAGCCAAGGTGGCGTTCTTCTGGTTGATGGCTAACGCATTGAAAAGGTAAGCGCCGGTACCGAAAACTAGATACAAGACGACTAGCCAGATCACCGACCAGCTCTCGCCCAGCCTCCACCAGTTTTGGCGAGGGTAAAGAATCCAGAGAATAGCAGCCACCAAGATACCATTGGCTAAGCTGAGGAACGAAAATGCAGCGGCAAAATCTACTCTTCGGAAAAGAGTCTCCATCAAGACGTATTGGATACCCCAACAGGCAGCAGAGAGTAATGCGTATCCCCACCAGGTCATGGGGATTCTTCTGAGCGGCTTTTGCGCGCCAACGCCAGTCGACAGATCTCGTCACAGAGAGCAGGAAACGAAATACCAACTGCCGCTGCCGATTTTGGAAGCAGGCTTTGGGCAGTCATGCCGGGGAGAGTGTTCACCTCCAGGCACCAAATATTTCCATTCGGATCCATCCGGAAATCGACTCGGCTATAGTCGCGAAGCTTCAATGCTCGATGAGCACGAAGACCCAGGTTTTGCATCGCTGTGGTCGCTTCGGAGGAAATGTCGGCCGGAAAAATCTCTTCAGCTCCATCTGGCTGGTACTTGCTTTCGTAATCGAAAATATCTGACAACTTCGGAACAATTTCACCCACAGCCAACGCGCGCTCACCGAGGATTCCGACCGTGAATTCGCGGCCAGGAACAAACTGCTCAAGCATCACCTCGTCATCATGCCGGTAAGCTTCCGCGACCGCAGCCGGTAAATCCTCCCGCTTTTTAACCACCGATAATCCGATAGTGGATCCCTGCTTATTCGGCTTCACTACTAAGGGAAGCCCAAGTTGCGCGCAGGCGTATTCCGGATCCGTTGGCGCCATCAGCCACTTAGGAGTTGGGACATCGCGCGCTACGAATAACCGCTTGGCCAGATCCTTGTCCATTGCGGCAGCGCTTCCCACATGCTCGCTGCCCGTGTATTGGATCCCGGCAGCCGAAAAAACGGCTTGAATGGTTCCATCTTCACCCGTCCCCCCGTGCAACGCGAGAAACACAACATCCGCATCACCAAAGTAGGAGGCTTGGACAATCCCCCCGGTTTTCGCGCGGACCACTTGAAGCTCGTGCTCGGAAGGCGGAGCGGGAGCAACGCCGCGAGACAGCAAACTCTGCTGCTCTACGTCGGACAAAACACCGCGAAACGTATCAACCGCAATCACTCGATGCCCCGCCTCACGCAATGCTTTGGTTACTTGAGCGCCACTGGCGATCGACACATCACGTTCCGAACTGTTGCCACCAAAAAGAACGGCTACTTTCATGATAAAAACTTCTGTCGGCTGGATGATAAAACCCGCTCGGGATTTTCCTTATCAGGAAAAAACCACAAAGCAAATTTCTATCGAAACGGTCAGATGGCGCACTCGATAGAAATGTCGACGGAAGAGACTTTGCGATGCCACGCGCTGCCGGCGCGGATCAGTTTGGCCTCAAAGCGATGATCCAGAGGCACGCGGACTCGTCGAACGCTACAGCCGCACTGGAACAACAGGTCACTCAGTTCCTTCGCTTCAGCTTGGAAATCAGCAGGTTCGCGCTGACCGGTAACGAGGAGGATTGGATAACATGGAAGCGCGGGCAGCGGCTTCGGTCGAAACGGCGATTTCGGTCGAATCAAGACTGCACCGCCCAACAGTTCTGAATGAACAAAAAGGAGGGAAGCTGCCAGAGTAGCTCCGTCGCCCATTCCAAAAACAACAGTTCGTCCTGGATTAAGATCGTACTCACCGACCGCCCACTCGAGAAACTTTGAGATCCGGTCGGCCCGTTCGATGAAACAGGTCTCTTTGCAAATTAAATCGTTTGGACTCCCCAAGAAGGAATACCCTTCATTGTATGGAAACCATCCCCGGAGGCTGAGCACATTGGTTCGATGATCTCGCGCCCAGACTTCCGCTACCGAAAGCAGTTGCTCCTCGTTCGCGCCAGAATCGTGGAGAAGAACCAGGGCAGGCTCCGGGCCCGGTTCTGCCTGGTCGGCTGAGATAAATCGGTGAGCGCAATCCGCATCGCTCCGAATGCCGGTCTCACTCATGCTGACTTAGATAGGTCCATTTATCCCGAAAATACAGTGTCATCTAGTTTTGACTAACCGGAACCTGCTCAACCGGCACCTTTTTTTCGGCAGGCTTACGGCCGAACAGTTTCATGATCACGGAAAAGAAAACCGGGGTCAGGAAGATCCCAAACAAGGTGACGCCGATCATCCCACTGAAAACAGCTGTACCGATCGCCTGACGCATTTCGGCGCCGGGACCGACGGCTACCACCAGCGGCAGCACGCCGAGAGTAAAGGCAAAGGAGGTCATTAAGATCGGGCGAAGACGCAGCTTGGCTGCTTCCACCGCGGACTCCATCCGATCGTGGCCGGCATCCATCTGTTGCTTGGCGAATTCGACGATCAGGATTGCGTTCTTACAAGCCAAACCAACCAGCACGACAAAGCCAATTTGGGTGAAAATATTGTTGTCCATCGATCTCAGGGAAACGCCGGAAATCGCTGCAAACAGACACATGGGCACAATAAGGATGATCGCTAAAGGCAGCGACCAACTCTCGTATTGAGCAGCCAATACTAGAAAAACGAAGAGCACGCAGAGCGGAAAAATATAGACCGAAGAGTTGCCGGCCAGAATCTGTTGCAACGTCAGTTCCGTCCATTCAAAGCCAAATTGGCTTGGGAGATTCTCCTTCGCCAACTGTTCCATCACCTGAATAGCCTGTCCCGAGCTTACCCCTGGCAATGTATTTCCATTGATTTCTGCTGACGGATAAATGTTATAATGCATCACCTTGTCCGGCCCGTTGATTTCTTGGATGTCGAGCAACGTGCCAAGAGGAACCATCTGGTTCTTGTTATTTCGGGTGTAGAGCTGCCCAATGGATTCGGGTTCCACCCGAAACCCTGCGTCCGCCTGGATGTTGACCTGATCGGTCCGGTTCAGAAAATTGAAATCATTAACATAAGTTGAGCCGAGATAAGCCTGCAAAGTGTCGAATACCGAGTTCAACGGAACGTCCAGGGTCTCGGCTTTTCGCCGGTCGATATCGAGGTAAAGCTGAGGAACCTGGGACCGAAAACTCGTGAACAATCCGACGAGGCCGTGCCCGGAACTTGCCTTCGTAATCAAAAGGTCGGTTGCCGCTTGTAAAGCTGGCAGCCCAGCTCCGCGCCGATCCTGAACCTGCATTTTGAATCCACCCGCATTCCCGATTCCGCGCACCGGTGGCGGCGGAAAAACGAGGACCCTTGCATCCTGGATTTGAGCAAACTTCGGCCGGAGCGCCGCCGTAATGCCGGTCCCGCTCAATTTCGGATCTTTGACCCGCTCTTCGAAGGGGGCGAGCGTCAAGAACGTTGTCACCGTGTTATTGCGATTCGTACCATCGAGCCCGGAGTATCCGGTGAACTCCACGGTATGGGCAACCCCTGGAATTTTGCGAGCGATCTCAGACATCTCTTTGCGCACTTCATCCGATCTTTGGAGCGAAGCTCCGTCAGGCAGCTGCGCGAATGCAATCAGATAACCCTGGTCTTGGGTCGGAATGAATCCCCCAGGCACCTTGTCGAACTCCCACCCGGTCAAAACCAACAGACCAGCGTAGACGAGCAACACGATCGCGGAGACCCGTAATAGCCGTTGCACAACCCGGGTGTAGCCGTTCACGCCAGCGTTGAACGTCTTGTTAAAGAGACGGAAAAACCAGCCCAGGACGAGATCGAAGGCCCGGGTCAAAAAGTCTTTCTTTGCGTCCCGCGGTTTCAACAGCAACCCGGCCAGGGCCGGACTTAACGTGAGAGAGTTAAAGGCCGAGATCAACGTTGATACAGCGATCGTTAAGGCGAACTGACGATAAAACTGCCCGGTAATGCCAGTAATAAACGCAGTCGGAATAAACACTGCGCTGAGAACGATGGCGATCGCGACGACCGCACCTCCAACCTGGTCCATCGCCTTCTCCGTCGCCTCCTTGGGCGGCATACCCAGTTCGATGTTATGCTCGACTGCCTCTACGACCACGATCGCATCATCGACGACGATCCCGATCGCGAGCACCAGTCCAAACAGCGACAAATTATTGAGCGAGAAACCGAACGCAGCCAACACCGCGAAAGTACCAATCAGGGAAACTGGCACTGCGAGTAGAGGAATGATGGTCGCGCGCCAAGTCTGCAGAAAAACCAGTACAACAATCAAAACCAGAATCACCGCTTCAAAAAGCGTGTGGATGACAGCTTCGACCGATTGCTCGATGAACTGCGTCGGATCGTAGACGATGGTGTACTCCAAGTCCTGGGGAAATGCTTGGGAAAGATTCTTCATCGTGTCCCGCACTGCGTGTGCAGTCTTTACTGCGTTAGAGCCCGGAAGTTGAAAAATGGCCAACGCCACCGCCGGTTGACCGTCCAGATAGGAATTAACATTGTAATCCTTGGCTCCGAGATCGACGCGTCCGACGTCGGCAAGATAAACAATCTGCCCATTGTCGCCGCGCTTCACAATGATCTGACCAAATTGGTCCGGCGTGATGAGACGACCCTGGGTATTCAAGGTCAGTGCAAGTTCGGTACCCGGCGGGGCTGGTTCAGCTCCCAGGCGCCCTGCAGCCACTTGGATATTCTGCGCCTGGATAGCGCTGACAATATCATCCGTGGTCAAACCTCGTGAGTACATCCTGTCCGGGTCGAGCCAGATACGCATGCTGTACTCGCGTGCACCGAAGACAGTGACATTGCCAACCCCCAGCAGACGGGAAAGCACGTCGCGAACCTGAAGAAAGGCGTAATTGCTGATATAAGCCTGATCATAGGTACCCTTGGGCGAGAGCAGATGGACAACCATCATCAGGTCGGGAGACTGTTTCTGCACCGTTACACCCAAGGCTCGGACGGTTTGCGGAAGCTGAGGGTTCGCGATGGCGACACGATTCTGTACCAAGACCTGGGCGATATCTAAATTCGTCCCAAGCGCGAAGGTGACGGTCAGAGTCATCGCGCCGTCGGCCGTCGATTGCGAGGACATATAAAGCATGTTCTCAACACCGTTGACCTGCTCTTCGATCGGTGTGGCTACCGTCTCGGCGACCACTTTGGGATCGGCGCCAGGATAGCTCGCCGTAACTTGAATCGTCGGAGGGGCGATCTCCGGGTATTGCGCCGTCGGCAATCCGAGATATGCCAGCATACCGGCGATGACGATTACGATGGAGATGACCATCGCGAAAATCGGGCGCTCAATGAAGAAATGGGAGAATTTCATAACTGCTCTCCCGCGTTAGTGACCGCCCTGCTTTGTGTCGCCGGTTTTGTTGCCCTGATTTGGCGACTGGACCGGTTGCGGCTGGTTTCCGGACGGCTTCTCTTTGCTGGCACCGGCCGGTTCCACGGTCACATTTTTCTGCAATTCAAGTTGGCTGGCCGTGAACTGATTCATATCTCCTGGCTGGGGTTTAACCTTTGAGCCTGGCCGCGCGTTGACCAGCCCGTTGATAATGACATTTTCGTCGCCAGTGAGTCCTTTTCTGACAACTCGTAAACCATCCACCACTGGACCAAGTTCCAAAGGGCGAAGCTCAACGGTGTTATCCTCCCGAACAATCAACGCAAATTTCTGCCCCTGATCGCTGCCAATCGCTCGGTCGGTCACGAGAATACCCTGGTATTTCGGAGTCGCGGCCACGCGGACCCTGACGAAAGATCCCGGAACCAAAAAACCATTCGCATTGGGAAATATACCTCGGACCTGCAGAGTTCCGGTCGATGGATCGAATTGGTTGTTGATAAAATCGATTGTTCCCTGGTGGGGAAAATCTTTTTCATTTTCCAGCTGGAGATAGACGGGGACCGACCCGCTGCTGGCATCTGGCAGCTTACCTTCTCTAACTAGCTTCCGATATTTCAGCACCGAACGTTCATCGACGTTAAAATAGGCGTAGATCGGGTTCACGCTCACCAGCGTGGTGAGCAAGGTCGAGTCTGCTTGTACCAGATTACCAACTGTCACTTGTTCACGGCCAATGCGGCCGGAAACGGGGGCTTTGATATCCGTAAAATCCAAGTTCAATTGGGCCGATTCCACCGCGGCCTGGGCTGCGATAACCTGAGCGTCGGACACGTTTTTCTGTGACACCGCGTTATCGTAGTCTTGCTTGGCGATCACGTTCTTCGCGCGGAGCTCATCCGCACGTTGTAGATTCAAATTGTTCAGTTTCTGTTGCGCCTCTGCCTGGCGCAATTGTCCGTTGGCTTGATCGTAAGCAGCTTGGTACGGCCTGGGGTCAATGACGAAGAGAAGATCATTCTGGTTGAGTACTTCTCCTGCCTTAAAAGTGATGTTGTAAAGGTAGCCGCTGACGCGAGCAGTGATATTGACGCTCTGAACGGCATCGGTCCGCCCAGTGTATTCGTCCCATTCAACGATTTCTTTTGTTATCGGTTTGGATACAGTCACCGGAGGAGGGGGTGGAGCTGCCTGTTGGGCACTCGGTTGATTACAGGCCGCCCAGCCAACGCTGATCGCGCCAATGAGAAGGTAGCTTGCCCGTTTCAAAAAGGTTCGATTGTCCATCACGACTCCTGCGGACAGGCATACCGAAAGCCGGTGCCCCTATTCAATGCAAATGACACGGAAGCGAGTTTCATCCTTTGCCCTACCCCAAGCAATCATTTTTCTCGAAGTGCGACGATGGATTCATGTTACTAAAAATGATAGTAACTTGATTGCGCATCGGAAGCGGCTTCGCTTTAGTCGGATCGCAAGGACGGTCACGATGCCTGGATGGCAATGAGATTGATCGCGTAATCGAGCAAACGCGGTAAGATAGCCCGCGTGGAACAGCGCAGTTTAAAAGGTCGCACTTTGTTTGTGACTGGCGCCAGTCGCGGTATCGGATTGGCGATCGCGTTGCGCGCTGCGAAAGATGCCGCCAATGTTGCAGTAGTCGCGAAAACCGCGAAACCGCACTCGCGTCTGCCGGGTACCATTTATACCGCGGCCGAACAGATTGAAAAAGCTGGCGGAAAAGCCTTAGCTCTGCAGGTAGACATCCGGTCAGAAGAGCAGGTCGCGAACGCCGTTACCCAATGTGTGGGCAAGTTTGGCGGAATCGATATCCTGGTCAACAATGCCAGCGCCATTCAGGTGACCCGAGCGGATGCCACTGAAATCAAGCGATTCGATCTGATGTATGAAATCAACGCCCGGGGCACCTTCCTCTGCGCGAAGCTGTGCCTCCCTCATTTGATTGGTCGAGAAAACCCTCACGTATTAACGCTCGCTCCGCCCGTCTCGATTGATCCACGATGGTTTGCGCAGCACACTGCTTACACAGTTTCCAAGTTCGCGATGGCCATGCTTACCTTCGGGCTGGCCGCCGAATGGAAAACGGAATGCGTAGCATTTAACTGTCTTTGGCCGAAGACGGTAATCCAAACTGCGGCTCTGAACTTGCTTCCCGGCATTGACCCGCTCCAGTGCCGCAAACCGGAAATTGTCGCAGACGCTGCTCATGCCATACTAACGAAGGACGCCAGTACATTCACCGGCCGATTTTGCATTGACGAAGACATTCTGCGCGAGGCAGGGGTGACCGATTTCTCCGGCTATGCGGTCGATCCGCGGCAAAAACTGCTCGCCGATCTTTTCCTGTAGTGAGAGAGCACGAGAGGTGGATGGAAGGGCGATCTTAGCGATCTCGACCAGATTCGTTGCAGACTTCAGGAAATTGATTGTAACGGTTTTCCTGCGGCGCGGAAAGGGTGGCGGGTTGTCGCAATGATTCGTTTTTGTTTTGCTTGCCGGGCATGCTTCGACTAACAAGGGCAACGCAATGCCGCCAATTGGATGACTGAAAAGAAAATTTCGGGATTCACAGCCACCAACATAGTGGTTGCCAACATGATCGGCACTGGCGTTTTCACTAGTCTCGGTTTTCAAGTTGCTTCCATCCACTCCGATGTGGCATTGATCGCGCTCTGGATCTTCGGTGGAGTGGCTGCTCTTTGCGGAGCGCTATGTTATGCAGAATTAGCTGCGGCAATACCTCGTTCAGGCGGAGAGTATCGCTTTCTCTCGCGCATTTTTCATCCGGCCATCGGATTTATGGCGGGCTGGGTTTCTGCGACAGTCGGTTTTGCTGCGCCGATCGCTCTAGCGGCAATGGCGTTCGGGAACTACCTCGTAGCGCTCGCGCCGTTAGCTTCACCCCTCCTGCTCTCGCTCGGCATTGTTTGGTTGATCACCATTATCCATCTAGCAGGTGTTCAGACCGGCGCTGCGTTTCAGAATATTTCAACAGTCGTCAAGCTGGTATTGATTTTCGCGTTCATTCTGGCCGGGTTGCTACTGCCCGAAAAGCAGCCTCTGCAGCTGATTCCCACTGGTAGCGATTTAGCCACCTTCTTTTCTGGTCCGTTTGCGGTCAGCATGTTCTACGTCATGTACACGTACTCGGGTTGGAATGCGGCTTCGTACATTACGGAGGAGGTCCGGAATCCAGCAAAAAACGTCCCCTTGTCCCTTTTGATCGGAACGGTCTTTGTTGCGGTCCTTTACGTACTTATAAACTTTGTTTTTCTGCTTACCACTCCCAAGACGGCGATCGCCGGCCAACTCCAAGTAGGAGAAATCGCGGGTCGGGCCATTTTTGGTGCAATCGGCGGAAAAGTCGCCAGTGCGTTGATCAGCCTTGGTCTAATCGCTTCGATCAGCGCGATGGCCTGGATTGGCTCTCGCATCACCAAAGCAATGGCAGACGACCTAAGGAACTTGCGGTTCTTCGGACGCACAAGCCGTCAGGGTATCCCATATGTTGCGCTGCTTCTGCAGGCCTTGATCGTTTCGGCACTGATCGTGACCTCGACCTTCGGGGCGATTCTGGTATATATTGAATTCAGCCTCTTACTCTGCTCTTTCTTAACTGTCCTCGGTTTAATTGTATTGCGCTTTCGCGAGCCGAATCTGACTAGACCTTACCGCGTCTGGTTATATCCGATTACCCCTTTGGTATTCCTCTTGATGACCTTCTTCATGATGATATTCGTCCTTCGGGATAAACCGACCGAGTCCATCCTAGGTTTGCTTACTGTATTTGCTGGTTTGATCGTCTATTTCTTCTCGCGCAATACCGACTCTCCTCGACCAGAGCCCGCCGATAAAGGTGCTCTCGGTTCGGAGCATTGAGCATCGAGAGAATAGCTGTTCTTCCTTCGTCCCTTTGATAGACTTATGTTTAAACATTGGTGGATTCCGCTCCAGATAAGCTTACTCCAGCTGCTAATTAGCTCTTCGCTGTTGGCCCAGAGCGCTGAGCCAACTCCCGGCGTCCAGGAAATTCCACAGCGGACGACCAATCCTCAAATCGGGACACAACCGACCACCGTCGCCCGGTCATCGAGCGCGACTGACGCGGCTCGTTATTTGGCGGGATTGCCAGTCCCGGACAACTCCAGCTTGAGCACATTGACGCGAGATCCCCGGTGGCAAGCTCATGCGGCAGCACTGAACACGGCCTTCGCTCAACTGGAACAACGACAGCTTAGCAATATCCGCATTTGGCGCGCGGATATGATCCCGGCGGGTGGACCAAAAACCTGTCTGTACTACTTCAGCGGCCCCGATTTCTTGTATGCTGACACCTTCTTCCCAGATTGTACCACCTATATCTTAGGCGGATTGGAATCGGTCGAGCCGATGCCCGATCTTTTGGCGGTGCCAGAGGCCAGTTTGGTTTCGACGCTGCAGAACATCCAGATTTCTCTTAATACGATTCTCCAATTTAGTTTTTTCAAGACTAAGGATATGCGGCAAGATTTTGAGCGCGGCCAACTCCGGGGCGTTTTACCGATCATTTTTGTTTTCCTCGCTCGCACCGGAAAAGATATTTCAGCGGTCGAATACGTTTCTTTAACTAGCAACGGAACGGTCGTAAATGGAAACCAAGGCGCTAGCCGCGGCGTAAAGATTAATTTTTCGGATCCCGCCACTGGAGCGGAAAAAGTGCTCTACTTCTTCACGGCCGATCTTTCTGACGATGGCGTGAAGAAAAACGCCGGCGTACTACGCTTCGTCGAGCAGTTTGCGCCAACCAATAGTTTTCTGAAAGCGGCCTCTTACCTGATGCACGAAGGTCGCTTCAATGCGATTCGTTCCTCAATCCTGAGCAACAGCGAGTTAGTTCTCGAAGATGATTCGGGTATTCCGATCCGTTACTTTACGCCCGACAAATGGACTCTTCGTTTTTTTGGAGCCTACACGGGCCCGATTCAACTTTTTAAGAATTTTTACCAATCAGATTTACGTCAATACTATCAAGCTAGCTCGCCGAAGACATTGACCTTCAGCTTTGGATATCAGTGGAACCGTCACAATTCGACATTGATTCTCGCGGTGCGAAAATAGCAGGCCCGCGGCGTCAGCATTATATGTGAGACGGTACACTAGTCAGGAAGAACTTTCGGCGGAAGAAGAATGAGCCAATACTTTGTGCGATTGGTCCTCGCCAAGGATCAGCCGTAAAAACCTGGCATCAGAGAAACTGGCCTCTCGCCCTTGACGAACGACGATCAGGTTCATCGATGGAATGATGAACATTCGCTCATAATGCGAGCCGATAGCGGCAATCAGGTCGCGGGGAGCGTCCTTGCAGAGGCAATCATGCTGCCAATCCTGTCGCTCCCACGGAACGTTCAACATCTTCTCTACATCGACCTCGCGGGCTAAAGGATCGTTAGCGGTTCGGTTGAGCCAAAAACCCATACCAAACATCGGATTGGCTCGCGTTCCGCGGAAACATTCAGTGATCAGTTCACTCGAGACGATCTGCCGATGACCATACTTTCCTTTATTTAGGACGAGAATTCCGAGGGCCAACCATTGGCGCGCCGTCAGCTTGAAGCCGGAGGCGAGCAGCGGATTTCCCGCACCGTCTTCGCGAAAATCGACTTCGCCGATTCCTAAGGGACGCAAAATACGCCGGGTAATGTAAGCTCGCGGAGTCAAATGCCGGGGCAGAAGTTTCCGTCGGAGTACCTCTGAAAAGATCTGGAGCTGACTTGGCCCGTACATAAACGACTCCCCCGGACTTCGGACCGCCCGCCGCCGGATGCTGTATCCATTTCGATCGGAAATGGTTTTGCCGTGCAAAGCAAAGACCGGCTCGATTCCAGCCGTAAAATGCAGCAGATCTCGAATTCGTATATTTGCTTTGTCCGGCTGGCTCTGCCATTCCGTGATAGTATTTTTCACGGGTTCATCCAAGTCCAAGATTCCGTCCTGTTCGGCAGCAACCGCTGCGGCGCACCAGAAGCCCTTCGTGCCGCTAAAGATCGAGGTTACTCGATGGGGACCAAAGCCGTTTGAATAAGCCTCATAAACGATATGGTCGTCCTGCCAAACCAGGAGCGAAAGACCGCCATGCCCGGCCGAATACTTTTGAGCTGCCTCCGAGGAAGCAGTATTTATATCCGCAAGCGCGGACTCATGCAGGCCTGTCAATACAACAAAAAAGAAGCACCAGCATGCGATTACTTTCATGGAAACGAGTCATTTATTAACGTCAGACTTTGGAAAAGCAAGTCAGCAACGCCCCTTATCCAGGAGCGGAAACTTCAGCAAAGACAAACCGTAGCGAAATGAGCAACGGACCTTGAATGAAGAATCTCACCCGGTCGACTGTCAGGAAAAACTGAATGCTGATGTTCTCCGCCAGGACGAAGCAAACCGGTCATCGGAGGAGTCCCGATTTCGATTATTTGTTTCGTTCAATCCCTCTCCCGACGTAGTCAAGCTTTTAAGCAATGCACAAAGCGATCTGCGGACGCTGCTCCAGCGCGCATACGATACCGAATTGCCAATTCGCTGGATCAAATCATTTCAATTTCATCTTACTGTTCTTTTTTTCGGAGACACATCGGCGGCAAAGATGAATTCGATTCGAGCTCGCTTGACCAAGTTCGTGGGGGACCGTCCGGAGTTTCCCTGTCTCACCGCCAAAGGATTCGGATGTTTTCCTGCATTCCATCGGCCGAGAGTGCTTTGGATTGGATTCGCTCTGGATTCGTCGCTGCGAAATTGGCAAGACCGCTTGGCTAAGGCGTTCCAAGGTGACTTCGTGTGGAAAGAAAGGAATCGATCATATCCGCACGTGACCATCGCTCGATTGGCTTTCCGACGATTACCGCCTCGGTTTGGTGAACATCTGTTTGAACTGGCTCAGCAGACAGGCATGCCGAGCTGGGATTGGCAAATCAATTCGATCACTCTGATGCAAAGCATTCTCGGGCCTAAAGGGTCAGAATATATTGCTCTGGCGACGCTCCCTGGCGGCTGTCGGACTAGGGATCAAGCACTCAATGGTCTAACATGAGCATCGATAATACCGTGCGCGGCGAAGCCTGGGTTGGAGATGCCGTCTTGGCATTGTATGCCAGGCGTTGGCTCCTGCGTTATACCACGAAAAAAATGAGCGAAGCAGATCGCCAACAACTCTTTGAACTGTTCGTATCTAATCAGTTCCTTTCCTCATTCGGAGAGCCGAGCCAGGTCGAGGCCACGATCGGCAGAAAGTTTGAGGAGGAGGGTCTGCTTGCCGCCTTCACTCACATCGAGAAGTCTTTCCTCGATTCGTTCCGCAAAAGTGCGCGGAAACGCGGTTACGTCCTGCCGCATCCCGGAACGATTCTTTCGGAAACACCCGAAGATCAATAACGCCGGCAACGGATCGAAAACGTGCACGAATATTTGCATCTCGCCAGCGCGCTCAGATTCAGTTCCCGGCGTTCTCGGTGATGACGGCGTTCTCGGCGTTATTCCTGCCCTAGGCAGCGCGAGTGCTAACCACCGATGGATTATCTAGGATCCCCGCGACGCTTTTTGCCATTTGATCGATTTCAAAAGGCTTCCGAATCAAACCAACAAAGCCCTGGCGGCGGGCGCTCTCTTCCGTAACGGAAGAAACGAGTCCTGAGATCAAGACCAACGGAAGGTCGGGTCTGATTTTCTTCAACGCCCGAGCTAATTCCGGTCCCGAAAGTTCCGGCATCAGTAGATCAGTCAGTACCAGATCGAACTTTGACGGCCGTTTGCGCACCAGATTGACAGCCTCGGTCGGGTCGGTCAGAGCAGTTACTTCGTACTGAAACGTTTCCAGAATTCGTGCCGCCAATCGTCCGACGTCTCGGTCGTCGTCAACAATCAGAACATGTTTAGCTCGGCTAGACGGCGGCTTATCCGGTTCCGAATGGGGCAGCGAGTGGACCTCCGTGGCAACTTCAGTAGCAGTAGCGGGCAATCCTTTCGGCAAAAACACATGAAATTGCGAGCCTTTGCCAAGCTTGCTCTCGACATGGATGAATCCACCGTGGCTGCGTACGATTCCATGTACAATCGACAATCCAAGACCGGTACCCTGGGTGGAACTCTTGGTCGTGAAGAGTGGCTCGAATATACGTCGCATCGTTTCTGCGCTCATCCCTAAGCCCGTATCCGTCACAATAAGCTCGACGTAAGCCTGCCCCGGTTGCATCTCCCGAGCCAAACGATGGCGGCTGTTCGCTGGAATCGGCTTGGCCGTAATCGTAAGTTTGCCGCTGTGCTCTGGCATTGCGTGAAACGCGTTAGTGCAGAGGTTAAGGATCACTTGCAGGAGTTGATTCGGATCGACGAAGAGCTCCAATTCCTCGCTTGGTAAGAGGGTTTCAATCGAAACGTTGGGTGGAGCACCGCTGCGCAATAGACGCAGTCCGTCTTCTACCAACGCGTTCAAATCGACCTTGCGTTTTTGGGCTGGTTGTTTGCGGCTGAAGGTCAGGATTTGATTGACCAGTTCGCGCGCCTGGAAACCGGCCGCAAGAATTTGATTGAGATCTTCGTACGCCGGATGGCCAACTTCGGCCTTCCTGATCGCCACTTCCGTGTAGCCGAGAATACAAGTGAGAATGTTATTGAAGTCGTGCGCGATCCCTCCTGCCAGGGCACCCAATGATTCCATTTTTTGCGCTTGCACTCGGGCCGTACTTTCGCTCTCCGTCGGCTCGGAAGTCTCTGCCACAATTTCCTTCAGACGGACCAGAACAAAGTTGCACGGATCTTCTGCATTAAAAATCGGGTAAAACGTCAGCATCGAAGAACGAATACCGGCCGGGAAATCCCATTCTTGCTCATGCGTCATCGATTTGCGGAACGCGCAGGCATTAGAGATCTGCGAATGCAGCTTCCAGTACAAATCCCAAGGGAGTTTCCAATCGTTTAAGGCGAGCTCTCTGGTATTTCGACCGATTACCTGGTCGATCGACGGACTGAAACCCCAACCTTCGGCGACTCGTACTAAGGCCCGATTCGCGAGGGCAAAACTATAGTCACCATCCCCATCGACTCGAATCAAGGCTAGTGGGTCGGCGGAAGACTCAAAGAGGAGCCAGAGAAGCTCTTCCTTTTGGCGAATCAGATGCTCCTCATTCGATAGCGAGGCGGGACCCGGTGAATCGGAGAGAAAGCCGCTAAGAACCCGTTTAATCCGCTCCCGATTTTTTCGGGACACCGCATCCGTCGCGCCGGCCTGCAGAATTCGAACGAACCGTTCCTCATCGAAATCGTCGCACAGCACGATAACGGGAGTATCGGCATCCGTCGCCTTCAGAGTGGGCAAGAATTCATTGCTGAGCAAATCTTCAATGCTCGCGGATACGAGGACCGTATCCCAGCGTGTCCGCGAAATCTCCCGGATCGCACTGGCAACCGATTCTGCCCGGGCCAGACTAACCCGAATTCCTAACTCATCGAGCAAATCTCGACAAAGGACGAGATCTGTTTCTAAATCCGAGACAAGTAACAATCTCAGTGGCCGGCTCATGGATATTCCATCTTGGGACCACGGAACACCGAATTCCACTGGAGCGTTCTGTGCGCTCCGGCCCTCCTGTTAAATACCGGGATGGCGCTTTTTGAGCAACTAGATTTTATATAAGACCTAGATCGACTGGGTTTCGAAGGCTGGTTTCCTAGTTCAAGCGGATAGCGTTGTCCAAATGTAAGTCGTTCCGTATGAGAACCTAGTATCTGATAACGCCGTGAATAAGTATCCTGTTTTGCGCACCGCGCAGGACACCGCCCCCGAATGCATTTCAGACCGCTGCGATGCGATTTGGCACCGCCGTCACCGGCAAATCGCAATAGAATTCAGTGGTTTCATCCACTTTGCTGTATACTCCAATGCGCCCCTCATGCGCTTGAACGATCTGTCGAGCGATCGAAAGTCCAAGCCCAGCGCCATCTCCCTCCAACTTTTCTGATCGGTAGAACTTGTCGAAAACCTTAGACTGTTCGATTTCGGTGAGGCCGGGACCACGATTGATCACGCTGAATCGAACAAGCTCCCAATTCCAACGCCGCGCTCGAATGATTACTTCACTCTCAGGAAAGCTATATTTCAATGCGTTGGAAAGAAAATTGGAAAGGATCAAACCTACTCGGTCTGGGTCTGCTGCCACCTCCGGAAGATTCGGCGCCACCTCCACTCTCAGCTCCAATTTAGCGGCGGTACATAGGTCCCGGAAATTCGTACGAATTTCCTCGACGATTTTTGCTGGAGGAATCGGTTGGAAATTCAACTGAGCTTTACCGCCTTCCATGTGGGCCAGATCCAAAATGCTTTTCAAAGTGCGTAACAGACGCTCGCAATCATCCCGCGCAGTTGTCACCAATTCTTCCTGCGACTCAGAAAGAGAGCCCGTCCTCTTGTCGAGTAGCAAATGCAGCACTAATCGAATGCCAGTCAGTGGCGTTTTGATCTCATGACTGAGGGTCGCGAGCGTATCGGACTTCATTTCATCGAGCCACCGAAATCTTGTCACATCGATCAACATCAGGGCACGTCCGAAAATCGAGCCGTCGCCCATGACCAAGGAAAAGATGCGTGGCAAAAAATAAATTTCCTGCTCATCAATGCGAAACCGGAGCGCCTGCTTTAGATCGTCCAATCGATAATCGGGGCCGGTTATCGACGCCTCCTTAACGTGTCGTCTGAGCGTTTCTGGTAATTCGCCGCCGCTCTTAAAATGAACCATCAATTTCTCCGCCGCAGGGTTCATTCTGGTGATTAGATCGCGCTGGTCGAGGATGAACAAAGGATAGGGTAGGGTGGTCAGCATCGCCCGAATCACCTGGTTCAGCTCGATCAATTTCCGGTCAGTTTCCCGGTAGAAATTACGCAGCTCCAGCGCCATTTGATTGAATTCTCTGGTCAATTCTCCTAACTCGTCGGTTCCCTTCTCGGGTAGAACATGGTCAAAGTCGCGCGATCGCAATTCTCGAATCGAATGGGTCAGCGTTTGCAGGGGCGCAATCAATGATTTGCCCAGTCGGGCGTACGTAAAAACGAACACGACGACCGAACTGACCATCGCGGTAAGCAACAATCGAATGGAGTCTTTGGCTTTTCGCCGTGCCGTTTGGTTGGCGATAAACATCTGCTTTTCGTTTTGCCGGAGTATTTTCTCAGTCAGCTCCGTGATCTGCAGGGTGAGTTTTGGAATTTTCGCTCTCGAATCCTTGATCGCAGGATCGTTGGCCTTGAATTGCGCGAACATCTGGCGATAGAGCTGCACATAGTCCGTCGTCGCTTGTTTAAGGTTTGCCACCAGGTCCTTCTGTTCTGGATCTCGAGCGTTGCGCTCGAGGATCGGAAATCGTCGCGCAAACTCTTTTTCGACGTCGTCGATCAGTCCAGGCTGATCGTAGGGCGGGGCGGGTCGATCGATTCGCGGGTAAAAGGTATTAACCCGAGCAGTAGCAACCCGCATATAATGGCAAGCGGTGATGCTGTCGTAGTTGTTGCGAAGCACATCGTCGACCGCTCGCCCGAGATCATTAAACAGCCACACTCCATAAATCCCAACCAAAAGCAGGATGATGAGTGTGGCCAGCAGGCCAAGAGTCAAGCGCCATCGAAGCATAAGCGTGGACGATTGGAAGTACTTCGATCAATATCGCGCATTTCGGCCAAACCCGCTCGTCCGTCTTTCGATTCTTGCTCCTGGCACCGGTCCGGATCGAAAACGGTCCGACATAGTACTGCAAACGTCTGACAGAAGACCGGCCTCTAGCTTAACGTTCCGGCTACGGTGCGTCTTCCCAATTCTTTATCTCTGTTACCTCTGCGATCTCCTGTTCAAAATTCTGTCTCTGCGATCTTCTGTCAGACGTTCGAACAGGTCGGACAAAAGGCATTTCGGGTTTTTGCTTCAAAGAACGCCATCCTCTCAGCCAAGGTTTTTGACTTGGACGTTTTCGACGGCTTGGCTTCAACCGACCTCTAGCTGAACGTTCCGGCTGCGGTGCGTCTTCCCAATTCTTTATCTCTGTTACCTCTGCGATCTCCTGTTCAAAATTCTGTCTCTGCGATCTTCTGTCAGACGTTCGAACAGGTTACACACGCTTCCCGGCGCTTACTGCAAATTTAACCGCTTCCGTTTGCGGTAGAGAGTGGCCGGATCGATGCCCAAGGTCTTGGCAGCAGCATCTAGGCTCGTCGCCCGTTGTAGGATGGTGCGAATGTGCGCTTCTTCCAATACCTCCAGACTGATGTCGCTCCCGACCGCGACGAGGGTATCGGGCTCCGGCGGCGGATTATCGGGCAGGAACTCTTGGGTAATCGTATCACCATTCGAAAGAATGACCGCCCGTTCCGACGTGTTTCTCAGCTCTCGCAGATTGCCGGGCCAGCGGTAGGCTTTCAGTTTGCGTAGTGCCTCTTCGTCGAACCGTATGGAACCGCGGCCAAGTTGCTTGGAAAAGAAGTTGAGAAACGAATTGGCAAACCGCTCCAGGTCGCACTCTCGGTCTCGCAGCGGTGGGATTTGCACCGAAATGACATCGAGTCGGTAAAATAAGTCCTCACGAAATTTCCCCTCCCGAACAGACACTCTCAGATCCTTGTTGGTCGCGGCGACAATTCGCACGTTGGTCAGCCGAGGCTTATGCTCGCCCAGCCTTTCGTACTGCCGCTCTTGCAATAGGCGAAGTAGCTTCGGCTGAATATCCAAAGGCAACTCTCCTATCTCGTCTAGAAAGAGAGTTCCGGCCTCGGCGGCGGCAACCTTTCCCCACGTGTCGCGAACTGCGCCAGTGAATGAACCTTTCACATGACCGAATAGCTCGCTCTCGAGCAATTCCTTCGACAAGCTGGGACAACTCACCGTTATAAAAGGACCTTCCCGGTATTCGCTACGATCGTGAACGGCCCGCGCAAAAACGCTTTTGCCAGTACCACTCTCACCCAACAACAACATTGCGGCCTGAGTCGGAGCAGCACGAAAAAGGATGTCAATTGCGCTCTTCATCGGCGGATCCTCCGAGGAAAAATCGATCGCCGGATTTTGTTGATTTATCTCCTGCTGTAGCTCGACGATTTTCGTTTCCAGCTTGCGTTGTTTTTCGACCCGGCCGAGGACTTGCCGCAATTGCTCTGGCGTAAATGGTTTTTCCAGGTAGTCGAACGCCCCCTTTTGCATCGCAGCCACAGCGGAAGCAACGGAAGCGTAGGCCGTAAAAACTACGACTACGAAGTTGGGTTGCGACCGCTTGAGCTCCTGGAGAACATTTAATCCATCTTCATCTCCCAACCGAAGGTCGAGGAACGCCAAGTCATACGCCTCCTCCTGAAGCTTAGCCAGGGCAACAGTAGAACCGTCGGCAACGTCAGCATGGTGCCCTTCAGCCCTTAATGCCGCAGAAGTTGAGCTCCGAATCGATTTTTCGTCGTCGATGATTAAGACCCGCATGAAATCAATAAAGCGCGGCAACCGCTCCTTGCACTTTTGCAAGCAGCCTGTAAGCCGCAAGTTCGGGGAAGGCGTTCGTTCCCTCCGAAAATGACGTCAGGCGTGCCAGATTGGATCAACCTAAGAGCGCTCCCTGCTTTGCAAACTGCACGAACACGGGATGCAAGATTACCGAAAACTTTCACTCGCGCTTTTCTTGATCGGCACTTTCTGACCCGGAGCGACGACCCGATCATCCTGGTTTCGGAGACTTAGCTTGAGGATACGCCGGATTCCCAAAAAGTTACTTATTTTACCAAAGCTTTTCTGATTTCCGGTAGTCGGCCGGCTGAACCTAATTTTTCATTCTTGTGCGCGATGAATTTCGCGTATTCCTGCACAAACGTCTTGCCCGGAGGGCGAAAATCGAATTCTGCAGGATGATCGCGAAAGAACTCCCGATGAACGCGCGTCCAAACCAACCGGCCGTCGGTATCAATATTGATCTTAGCGACGCCCAATTTTGCCGCGGGTAAATACTCATTTTCATTCACACCGCGTGCGGTCGGGTCCAACTTGCCGCCAGCCGCATTGATCCTTTGCACCTCTTCCGTCGGCACGCTAGAGCTTCCGTGCATCACCAGCGGCGTTCCAGGCAATTTCCGCTCAATCGCCTCAATTACTTCGAAGTGCAGCCCTTGATTGCCTTTGAACTTGTAAGCTCCATGGTTGGTTCCAATCGCACAGGCTAAGGCATCACAATGAGTCTGGTTAACGAACTCAACCGCCTCCGCGGGATTAGTCAGGAAAGCGCTGCCTTCATCTACCTTAACATCTTCTTCGACCCCGCCAAGCCGCCCGAGCTCCGCTTCCACACTAATCCCTTTGGCGTGCGCTTTTTCCACGACTCGCTTGGTAATTGCTACATTTTCTGCAAACGCCTCGTGACTCGCATCGATCATTACCGAGCTGTAAAATCCGGAATCAATGCATTCGTAGCAGGTCGCTTCATCCCCGTGGTCCAAATGGACTGCAAAGACCGCGTCTGGATGAATTTGTTCGGCTGTTCGAATGATCGCCTCGAGCATGCGTTTGTCTGCATAGCTTCGGGCGCCTTTAGAAATTTGGATGATAAAAGGTGCTTGCGATTCAATACACCCACGAAAAAGACCTAGAATCTGTTCTAGATTATTAATGTTGTAGGCCCCGATCGCGTACTGGCGATAGGCCAGTCGATATTGAGCGGCGGTTGAAACGATCATAAGAAACATATCGTCGTTGGGAGTCCGACGCTTCAAGCCGGATTTTTGAGCAACTACCCGCCTGGCAGCCCGACGGATTCGAACATGAGCACTTGGCAAAGGTACCGTTCAGCTGGGCGATCCAATCCGATCGGCTGCCAGGATTTGATCAGGAAGGTTTCCGCCGTAATAGAACCGAATGCAGATTCTCTGGCTTGATTGTCGTTCGGAATTTACTGGCGAAGTATTGGTCGGTGCTCTGGCCGATCTGGGTGTAAGCCCATCAACGTTTGAATGGGAGCTTAGTGGGGTCGAGCTCGGCGATCATCATCTCCATTTCGATCGTGACGAGATCCAAGGGATCCGCGCAGTCCATTTTGGGGTTCATGGGGGGGCTTTGCACGTGGAGGATGGCCATTCGTCAGGGCATCATCACAATCACAGCCCAGCTCGCCTAGTCCGTTACACTAAGCTGCGAACGCAGATCGAAGGCGCAAGGGTCTCGGATTTCGTCAAATCACACAGTCTCGGCATATTGAACCGGATCGCCGATGCCGAAGGCGAGTTGGTCAAAACCGCTATCGACCAAATTGAGTTTCCCGAATCTGACGCCTTGGAGTGGTTGGTGACAGCCGTCCTGTCATGCATCGGTCTGGACCAGTTACAGGTGCGGCAAATATACTTCCAGCAAACGGGCCAATTTCAGTCCGCTGAGCGGCAGCCATCGCCCGCTGCCCTGGTTCGGGCCATTTTTTCCAAAACTTCGATCAATGAACAAATAGAAGCCTCGCCACTCGGGGCGGCAATACTTGCTGAATTCGGCGCCATTTTGGCTACACCATCTAAGCTGAAATCCGTCAAAACAGGCTACGGCTTGAGCCAGGAGGATGCGCAAAGACAGCTTTCAATTCTGCAAGCAACTCTGGGTGAGGTTGAAGATAGCCCGGCGCCAGGCCGGTAGTGCGAAACACAGCCCGAGCGACATCGGTACAAAGGCTCACAGTCCCGCGTCCGCGGGACTGTCTCGCCCTACCGCTCGACGGTGCTATTTAACGGGTTGGGAGCCTGGACCAAATCCTCCTGGCCGAACCGACAAAAACTAGTTGCTCTCAGAGGTCAACCGGAGTTGGGTTGTGTTTGGTATGAGCACAGCAACTTTGGAAAGACTCTCTCAGCTCGAACAACTCAAGAAGTTTACGAAGGTCGTCGCGGATACCGGCGACTTTGAATCGATTCGGGAATTTAAGCCGCAAGATTCCACGACCAATCCGAGCTTAATTTTGGCCGCCGTATCCAAACCGGAGTACGCCCACCTACTCGACGAAGTAGTCACCGACTTGAAGAAATCTCCGCTCAGCGGACCGGCGAAAATCGAATCGGTCATGGACAACCTTCTGGTGGCGTTTGGCGTCGAAATCCTCAAGATCGTGCCTGGGCGGGTGTCGACCGAGACCGATGCGCGCCTCTCTTTCAACAAACAAGGATCAATCGATAAAGCTCACCAGCTCATTAGCCTTTACGAGAAAAAAGGAATTTCCCGGGAACGTGTGCTGATCAAAATTGCTTCGACCTGGGAGGGAATCAAGGCAGCGGAAGAATTGCAGAGGGAGTCGATCAATTGCAATCTCACGCTATTGTTCTCGTTTCCTCAAGCCATTGCCTGTGCAGAGGCCAAAGTTCGGCTCATCTCACCGTTCGTAGGGCGAATCTATGATTGGTACAAAGCCAACACCGGTAAGGAGTACCACGGCGCTGAAGATCCGGGGGTTCAGTCGGTGACGACCATCTACAATTATTACAAGAAGTTTGACTACTGGACTGAAGTGATGGGGGCAAGCTTCCGAAACGTGGGGGAAATTTTGGAGTTGGCTGGCTGCGACCTGCTGACGATCAGTCCGAAGCTGCTGGAAGAGCTGAGCAAATCGACCGAACCAGTAACCCAAAAGCTATCCGTCGAGAAGGCGAAACAATCGAATGCCGAAAGAGTAAGTTTCGATGAGAAAAGCTTTCGTTTCGCCTTCAACGAAGATCCGATGGCAGTTGAGAAGACGGCTGAAGGTATTCGCAAATTCTCGGCCGACATCGTTAAACTCGAGCAAATCGTTGCAGCGAAGCTTTAACGGATTTCCAAAGGTGTTGTCAGAAAGGCCGGCGTTACCGCCGGCCTTTTTTCTTTTCGAATCGGATTGATTCAGACGTGCGACCCGTTGAAGTATTCGTCGGACATATGATTCAGTCCCTCCGTCTGTCCATTTGCGGTCTCGCTCTGCTGTTCTGCGGAGCCTGCGCCTCTTCTAAGTTAGCTCAGTACACCGATTACTCTCTGGCCGTCGGAGAAGCTTATCCGGCTGAGCAAGCCGCCGCGCAAAGACGGGTGGACCGTTATTTGGCTCACCTCAAGCCGGCTGAAAAAGAGCGGCTGGCGAATGTGGAATACATTGCGGTCGAGGCCACAACCGTTTCCGTCGGCGAAGTTCCGGGGCTGGCGAACCGCATTGTTACCGGCCGTGTCCGCGGGGAGACCTCTATCACCGGTTCCGATCCGCACGAGGCGTTAGCCGCAAACGCGAAATTCATTATGATCTTCGATCCGAAAACGGGGCAACCATTAAGTCAGGAGGGATATATTGCGCTGGATACGCCCGCCAAAGGTAAAATGGGAATTTTTGGAGGCTACACCGCGCTCTATATCGGAACCGGACGATGAAGACGATTTTGTTCTGTGCTCTGTTTTTGGTAACCACTAACGGGTTGGCCGATCAGCCTCGGCGGTCTGAGCGTGACTACGCGGTGATGACAGCGGAACCATACAAGGGTGAGATCGAGCTCGGTCAAAAACGATTAGACAAGTTTCTACGCCGTCTGGACTCGCGTCGCCGAACGCTTCTTGATCAAACACCATTTGTTGCAATCCAGGTTCGCGCGCTAACAGCTGGAGATACCCCCTGGCTAGTCGGCCGATTTTTCCGCGGCACGGCTCGCTCAATGGCTTTCACTAATGACCTGGACGATGCTCGCTCGGTCCCCGTAGAATACCTTCTGATCTTCGATTCGCGCACCCGGAAAGTGGTAAATGAAGGAGGTGTGTTGATTACAGACACGCCTCCTCGATATTCAGTCGCGCTCTTCGGCTCGGTCCATGCTATCTATGCCGGGACCGTTCCGGGATGGTAACGGCGGCAACGCCGGTAACGCCGTCATCGCCGAGAACGCCGGGATCAAACGGCTGCCCCCGGTGTTTTGCGTGGCTTTTTCTTGCCCGACTAACCGGTGCCCGTCCTTCGTTTTACTGTTTACTGAAACAAACAACGTTGGTCCGCTGGGAGACATAAGAAAGACGATGTAAATGCTGAGTGCACGCTTTCGATCCGATTCGACGTTATTCCAACCGTCCGCCGACGGCTTGAATCGGTACTAACGAATGTTCATGGGTGACCCAAACAGCTATCGCCTGAGCACCATTCAACGAGAGCTGCAGAACGGCTCGGCCCGCGGAATCGCGAGATTCCATCTTCACCGAGTTAAGGGAGAGTGCTACAAAATCATGATTCAAACGGCGCCCCCGATTTTCACCCGCTCGGACATCAGAGCTCGCTTGCATCGCCAGCGGGGCGACAAAAACGACGTATTCCTTTGACTCGGTTGCGGGTGCAAAACGGACATCGACCATATTGTCTTTGATCGCTGCTTCCAAGTTTCCGACGATCGCTGGTTGCTCGATCGGCGGCAATTGGCCGCGAAACCATCCCTGCCACTCTTCTCCGTTCAAGACAAAGCAAGGCGTATAAACGGAACCGCGCTGCCAACTTGCGGAATAAAGTTGCTGCCGGGAGGTAAATTCCGGTTTTGCAAAACGATCCTTCCATCCGAGCTGATCCCAGTAATCAACGTGGAAAGCTACCGGAACAACCTGGCGCCACTCGGCCAATCCGTGGTAACGCTGCCCCATCCACGTCTCGGCCGGCGGGCAACTGCTACACCCTTCCGAAGTGAAAAGCTCAAGTAACGACACCTGTTGCGCTCCGCTTTGCAGGCGGGTTGCGGCCAGGCTACTCGCGCTGAAAACACAAAAGAGAAAAATCAACGGACACAAAACCTTCACGTCATCTGGGAGGGCAATCCTACCGCCTCTATTCCCAGTTCGAATTCGAAAAAGAGAATCTTCTTTGCTACACTGGCGAGCCGTAAAATGATTTCGGAATTCCTCTCTCCGACGATTCTGTGGATAGGTGGATGTTTCCTTTGCTGTTTGATCGGCCTCGGTCTCTGGACTTTCTGGCGATCCGGGGAACCGAAGGTGTATGTTTCGGTGGTGGAGAGCCTGCTTACGCCGGCCGAACAACTTTTCTATCGAAGTCTCGACGTCGCAATTGCTGGACGACTGCAAATCCTTTGCAAGGTCCGTTTAGCGGATCTTTTCCAGGTGGGGAGCAGTGACTCAAAAGAGCGCCATCGGCTCTTTCGGAAAATTGCAGCGAAACACGTCGATTTTCTGCTGGTAGAGCCAAGCCGGCTGGAACCGATTCTCGCGATCGAATTGGATGATTCTTCTCATAGTCGTTCTGACCGCAGAGAACGCGACCAGTTCTTGGACGAGCTATTTGGGACTGTAGAGTTTCCTCTGCTTCGCGTGAAAGCGGCGGCTTCCTATTCCCCACGACAGATTCTCCGAGCCATCGAAGAGATTGCCGGGCAGCTCGCATGGAACAGCCGATAGCCCGTCGCCAACTCGCAAATCTGAAATCTGCTATCTGCTATTTGCTATCACCGGTCGGCGGTAGCCGGAGGGCGCCGGCCTTCTTCCATTTTTGTTTTTTCTCGCCGTGTTCATGGCGAGTTCCAACATCGGGCCGGGAAACCGGCGGCAAGCGGTCAAGGTTTCGTCAAACGCCTTCACGAAATAATCGACCTCCCGCTCGCCAATCATGAGTGGCGGCAGGATTTTGATAACGTCCATATTATGGCCGGCAACCTGGGTTAACACTCGGTGTTTACTGAGGAGCGGAACGATGACTAACTGTGGAAATAGCGCCTTATCGATCTTATGCAAGAGGCGCCAAGCCGTTTTCAAACCTAGTTCCGGCGGCTCGTGAAATTCAATCGCGATCATCAACCCTTTCCCTCGGATCTCTTTAAGAAAGGTGTGTTTGGGACGTAAAGCGTCGAGGCGCTCCACCAGAAGGTTGCCGATGCGAGCTGACTGCTCCACCAGTTTTTCATCATCGAGAATCGCCAAGCTCGCCAACCCACACGCCATCGCGAGATTGTTGCGGCCAAAGGTGCTCGAGTGGACGACACAACGATCGAGACGATTAAACACCTTTTGATAGATCGCGCGGCGGGTAACGATCGCACCACACGGTACAAACCCGCCGCTAAGGCTTTTGGCCACGGTTACAATATCCGGTTCCAAATTCCAATGCTCAAACCCCCACCATTTTCCGGTCCGTCCCAGTCCAGTTTGAACTTCGTCGCACACAAAAAGGGTTCCATACTTGCGGCAGAGGCTCTGGGCCTGAATGAAAAAATCATTCTTGGGAAACTTCACCCCCTTCCCTTGTACCGGCTCAACTAGGAACGCCGCGACATTTCGCTTTTGCAACAACCGTTCCAAGGCACCCAAATCGCCCAACTTCACGCGGGCCGTCTCAGCCATTAAAGGTCCGAAACCTTCTTGAAAATTCGGTATACCAGTCACTGACAGCGAACCGTAGCTCAGGCCATGATACCCTGAATGCAGACTCACAATTCCAGCGCGACCAGTCGCCGCTCGCGCAAATTTCAACGCGCCCTCGATTGCCTCAGTCCCCGAATTGCAGAAAAAGATCGCTTCTAAATGCGAGGGCGTCTTTTTTAGCAATGCTTCCGCTAATAATCCACTCAGCAGCGAGCAATCCATTTGCACAAGATTAGGCAAATCGAGATCGAGGACATCACGGATCGCTTGCTTCACCACCGGGTGATTGCGCCCCATGTTGAAGACACTGTAACCGCTCAAGAAATCCAGGTATGCATTCCCCTCCGCGTCATAGAGGTAAGCTCCTTCGGCCCGGGTATAAACCCGGTCGAACCCAGTAATGCGCTGAACTTCTACCAACGTCGGATTCAGGTAACGAGCATGGAGTTCGTAATTTTCACCCATCCGGGCGGCAACCAGGCTTTTTAGATCGAAAGACATGGCAGATTGAAGTGCGGAAGACCTTAAGCGACTTCGGTGTGCCGTCCAGCGCACATTACTATTCCGTTAGGCGGCAACCAAGCAGGTCGCGCCGGACCGGCGTTGCAACGGGAAAGCGGGCAGTACCTAAAACCAATGCTCCATTTTCTTCCGAAGGTGCGCTGGGTGCAGTGGTTTTTTTCGCGCTTAGTGACCCAATTTTGTCAGTAACCTGCGACCTAATTAAGAAGTGAGACGCTCTGATTCACTGAAATACGCTGATGGCACACCAGATGCTATCTGGCCTTGCGACTCTTATTACGCAAGCCTTGAAAACCTGGGTTCCCCTTTGCCCCGAAAACAATTTTCTCCTGCGTCATTAAGGCAACATACGCATACTGCTGCCATCGGCTGGATCACCGGTGGCAGCAGCTTCTTGTTTTGCCAGGGAGACCCAGAATACACGTTCATCGGCTCTTTATTTGACGCTCGACAGAGTATCCCGGAGCGCTTTTCGTTCTTTTCGCCTTCGGCATAGTATCTTTTCTTGTCATGTTACTTAGCCATTCCGCGCAATCCTCTCCGGGACCGAAGCGCCAGAAAAACGAGGATGCGCTTGCCTACTGGGAATCCAGCGATGAAGAGGTGCGCCGGCGCCAAGGAGCTATCGCGGTCATCGCTGACGGAGTTGGAGGAATGGGAGATGGCGAGGTCGCCAGCAAAATGGCGGTAGATATTGCGCTGGCTATCTTTCAAGATACTGATCCGCGAACCCCGACCAAGCAATTGCTGAAAGAGATTTTTGATCGGGCCAATCTCGCGATCTATGAAGCGGGTATGAAAGATCCGAGCCGAGGGCGCATGGGCACGACTTTGACCGTATGCCTGTTTCGCGACAAGGAACTCTCCATCGGTCACGTGGGAGATTCGCGGGTCTATCTCGTGCGAAACGAAGAGATTCGCCGACTGACGGATGATCACTCTTACACCGGCCTGCAATTAAAGCTCCGGCTGATCACTGAACACGAAGCCCGTGCAAGCCGCTTGCGATCAATGTTGACGCGAACTGTCGGGCCGGAACCGATCGTGCGGATGGATTACCAACGACTAAAACTGGCTTCCCACGACCGAATTCTCCAGTGCACCGATGGTCTCTACTGTTTCGTGAACGATGGAGAGCTTTCCGAAGGAGTCGACCGACTTAACATGGATGAAATTTGTCCCTATCTCGTTACCCTCTCTGAGCGCCGCGGAACGGATGATAATTTGACCGCTCAAGTGGTACAGATTGACCGGCTAAGTGAACCCCTGTATAAGACCTCGATTTCATTCCTGAAGACCTCTCTGCACGAACCTGAGAATCACATGCCCCACGAAGTTCAAGTAGGTGAGGTGCTGGATGACCGCTTCCGAATCGAAGAGGTGATAAGCCGGAGTGGGATGGCGTCGATCTACAAAGCCAAAGACCTTGTCACTGATCAAACCGTGGCAATCAAAGTGCCGCATATGCAGTTTGAAGCCGATTCGGGATCGTTTGCCCGGTTTCAACGAGAAGCGGAGATCGGGCTGCGCTTGAATCACCCCAATATTCTGCGCTTCATTAAAGTCACTAATCAGAGCCGTCCATACATCGTGATGGAATATTTGGAGGGCCGCACGCTCAGCAGTGTAATGAACGAGGTGCGGCCGATCCCGATCCCGGACGCCGTTCAGGTCGCGAGCGCGCTCTGCGACGCCCTGGCTCATATGCACGAACAGAAAATCGTGCACCGCGATCTCAAGCCGCAGAATATCATGATCTGTGATGACGGATCGATTCGGATCATGGATTTTGGAATCGCCAAAGCCACCGAGATGCGCCGCATCACTTTTGCTGGATTCAGTCCTGCCATGGGAACGCCGGACTACATGGCGCCCGAGCAAGTGAAGGGAAGACGAGGCGACGAGAGAACCGATATCTACAGCCTCGGTGCGATTCTGTACGAAATGACAACCGGTCGGGTACCATTTGAAGGGCCAAACCCGTTCATCGTTATGAATTCCCGCATAACTGGCGACCCAGTCGCTCCACGGAAGGTTAATCCGGAGATTAGCCTTGAGCTCGAGGAAATCATCCTCCACGCTATGGAGCGCGAACCGGCCCGGCGCTATCCCGCGGCTGCCGCAATGAAGGCGGAACTGGATGATCTGGAATCGGTGAAAGTTACCGGAAGGCACCAACATTTGCAGTCGCCAAAGGTCTGGAAAACGCGATGGCAAGGGATGCGCCTAGTGGTGATTTCGGCAGTTCTCCCGATCGTTGTTTTCATTGTCGCCTTGATCGTTACGCATTGCCACCGGTAGTAGTCTGATGCTCCAGCCTCAGGGACTCTGGGCTCTACAAATGCTTATCGATTTGGCATCTACCAAGGCAACAGCACAGATCCCCTGAGGCCGGAGCATCAGGCTACTCACGCCACAATCCGAAGCAGCGCACGGCAGCCGGGTTGGTTCCGACGGTTTTCGACAGTCAGTGTTCCCTCGTGGGCTTCTGCGATCTGGCGACTGAGCACCAATCCGATTCCGCTACCTCCGGGCTTGGTGGTAAAGAAGGGAACAAAAAGGTTGGTGGTATTGGGCAGACCGGCACCTTCATCCAGTACCTCGATTTCCAAATTGCGTCGATCGAGCGTCCAGCGAATGTGCACTTCACCGTGCGTTTCGGTTACTGCATCAACTGCGTTTTTGATCAGGTTAATTAATGCTTGCTCGATTTGATCCGGATCTAAATTAACCAATCTTTCGAAACCCGGTTCAACCACTATCGTCATGCGATACTCCAACTTAGCAGCGCGTCGCACCAACTCGCCAATCTCGCAGGCTTGTCGGCGGGGAGCCGGTAGCCGAGCCAATTGCGAGTACGCCTCCATAAACCGGCCGAGCGCCGAAGTGCGGTCCCGAATGACATCCAGTCCAGCGATCAGATCAGACTCCCACTCTTTTGTACGTTCGGGCGGGTTGCGCCGGGCAACCATACTCAGGCTGTCCGAAATCGACTGAATGGGGCCAAGCGAGTTGTTTAGCTCGTGGCCAAGCACTCGAATCAGTCGTTGCCAAGCTCTTCTCTCTTCTTCCCGTAAGGTCTGACTTAAGTCGGACAATACCAGCAGTTGATGGGGACGTCCTTGCTGCCGGAAAGCGGAACGGCGGATCTCCCAACGCGTTCCGAAACTGCCCGGAAACGATCTCTGCAGCAGCCCACTCCGGTTTCCTTGGAGACACTCCGATAAGCCAAGATCCGAAGCCGTAGAACCAAGAATTTCTTTGCTCCGCCGATTCAAGAGTCTGATCCCGGCATCGTTAACCAGGCGAAGCCGGTCTTCTTCATCAAATGTGAAAACCGCCAGATCGATGTTCGAGATCACGGCCAAAAGCAAGGCATTCGTTTCGGTGGCTTCCTGGCGGTCAGTCTGCAAGGCCTGGCTCAGCCCGTTAAGCTCACGCATCACCCCACCGAGGGCATCGGCCCGTCGCGCTGAAGCCGCTCGCAGGGAGTAATCACCTTCCCGTAGCGCCGCCAACAGGTTCGAAAGCGTCCGCAGCGGAAAGAGAATCTGTTCACGCGCGGCCATGACGCAGCCGACCCAAATGCCGATTATCATCAGAGCGCAGGTTCCGCTCGCAACCGGGGACCAGCCACTTCGCCATAGCAATACGATCGCGATGGCAATGGCCGGGAGTCCGCCGAAGACAACCAGAAGCTGAACCGTGACGGCAAGAGATACGCCGTTTAACGAAACGCCTTTATTCCGACTGGCCATCGCCCAATCTTTCAAACTCATCAGAGGCCGAACTCTTGTAGTCGGCGATAGAAGGTGCTCCTACTCAAACCAAGCGCCTCGGCTGCGCGCCGAACGTTTCCGCTGTACCGATCCAGAGCTTTCTTTATTAGGAGCTTTTCGATCTCCTCCATGGTCAACTGTTCAAGTCCAGTTGTCGCTGAGCTGTTCGCTACGCCCATAGGAACAAGTCCGAGATCGTTGGCCTCGATTCGATCGGAGTCGGCCATCAACACCGCTCGTTCAACGGTATGATCCAGTTCCCTGACGTTGCCGGGCCAAGGGTGCCGCAACAGCAATTGATCGGCTTCCGAACTAAAATCGCTCAGGTTTTTTCGATACCTCTCTGAGTGGAAGCGAAGAAAATAGCGAGCTAAGACGGGTATGTCTTCCACTCGGTCGCGCAGAGCCGGTAAACTTATTTCGACGGTGTTCAGGCGAAAATAGAGGTCGCGCCGGAACCGACCGGATTCAACGTCAGCTACTAGATCGGCGTTCGTCGCCGAAATCAACCGCACATCAGCTCGCCGCGGTCGAGACGAGCCCAGGCGCTCAAACTCTCCCGTTTCGAGTGTCCGCAATAGTTTGGCTTGTTGAGCGATCGGAACATTCCCGATTTCGTCCAGGAAAAGCGTGCCTCCATCCGCCAGCTCGAACCGACCGGGTCGATCGGATTTAGCATCGGTGAAAGCACCTTTCACATGACCAAACAATTCACTCTCAAACAGACTTTCGCTCAAGCCGCCCATGTTAATTGTTATGAAAGGTTGGTCGGCGCGATCGCTCGCTCCGTGCAGAGCTCGGGCAATCACACCTTTGCCAGTTCCGTTTTCGCCGGTAATGAGCACATTCGCTTTCGCTGGAGCGACCCTTCGAATCATCTCGAGAACGGCTCGCATCGCGGCTGAGTGCGCAATCAGCGCGTCTGACTCGCCGAGAAGATCCGAACCAAACGAACCGGCGACCTCCTTTCGCAGGAGCCGATTCTCCGCTTCTAATCGGTTGGCTCGCCGAGTCTCAGCCTCCACTTGGAGCTGCGTTTGAATGATCGAAAGAACACGGGCATTATCCCAAGGTTTTTGGATAAAATCGCGGGCACCGCTGCGCATCGCCGCCACCGCAAGATCAACCGTAGCCCAGGCCGTCATTACCAACACGGGTGGTGCCCCTTCGATTTTCTGCAGTTGCTGGACCAACTCCAACCCCTCTTCACCACTGGTTGTATCGCGTGCGTAGTTGAGATCGAGCAAAGCTATCGCAAATTCCTGTTCTTTGATTAACCGCAATACCTCACGAGGCGATGTCGCCAGCTCAACTCGGTATCCCGCATTGGTCAGAAGGATCCGAAGCGCCTCCCGGACTGCTGGTTGGTCATCGGCCACAAGGATGCAGGTAGAGGCGGTCATAAACAAGAATCTGCTACGATGCCGACTATAGCCGACGGGTGCCTCCGGAAAAGCCTGGTTTTCCCAGCGAGCAATGGAGGGAAGCGCGACGATCACTAACCGCAAACTCCACCGAATCGTAAGGCCTACCTCTCGGCGCGCAGAATCTCAGACATATTTCCGGCCAACCAGGTGGTCGTCGGACTTCACGAACTCCACGTTCCACACGGCGAAGCTCTGACAATTGCGTTGTGCCTCCGATATCATAGCTGCAGATATTTCGACGCCGACGACAGTTTTGAAGCGTTGAGCCAAAGGGATTGTTAGCCGCCCTACCCCTGACCCGAAATCGAGCGCGGAACAAGGTTAAATTGACCGAAATGGCGAACCGCCATGTCGATTACGCCAGAGACAACTTCCGCACCACTCTCGAAGAATTCCTTACGATTCTCCTCGATATTCTCTTTACGAAACTTGTTTCGCGAGCACAGCAAAGTACGGATCCCGCTCTCCCCACTGCTTCTGCTTCTAATGGTCATCCGTGTTATCCATTACATCACTCTCCCCAGCTCCCGGCGAAGGAACTGCATTAAGTCACGAATCGTTCCGACATCAAAAGCAAAACGGGCGCCAACAAATTCGAATAGCTCCGGTACACTCCGGCTATTGCCTAAGGCAAGAGCTGCCTTGTACTTCGCCATTGTAGCCTCCGGATTTTTTAAGCTGTTTTGCCAGACCTGCAGCGCTCCCAGCCAGCTCAAACCGTACTCAATATAGTAAAAAGGCGAAGTAAATATGTGGTGGTAATGCCAAACTTTTTCCAGCTCTCTCTCCAGTCCCGACCAATCGGTTTGTGGCATGAAACGGGCGATCAACTCACGAGCTTTCGCGTCGATACGAACGATCGAAGGTGCCGCGGACAATTCGGCGTACAACCAATGTTGCATTGCGTCCATAAATCCGATCCAACTCAACAAATGGACGATCTGAGATATCTGGGTCCAGTAGACTCGCGCCAGTTCCTCATCGTCATAAAATCCTCCGTGGTCACGATGTAGAAAGGGCAGGGCCAGGACTTCCATCGCTTGCGAAGGTATCTCAACAAACTCGGTCGCCGAAAAATGGTTCCAGACCAGCGGCTGTGCTTGCATGCTGGCGTAGCCATGAAAAGCGTGACCAAATTCATGCAGCGTGATTCGCACGTCATTCTCAGATCCGACAACGTTTTGCAGCACGAACGGCATGCCACGCCTTGGAAACGAGGCGCAATAAGCGTGCGACATCTTGTTGGGGCGTGAGCCCAGGTCGACGAATCCTTGGCAAAAGCGAGCGAATTGTTGACCCAGTTCTAAATCAATGCTGGAGAAAATCTTTTGCATCCCGTTTTCGAGATCAGTCACCGAATGGAAGGGCCGGAGAGGTTTTCGCTTGTACGGATCAACTGGCGCGCGCCAATAGAAATCCCAGGGCTTAAGCACGGCTACCCCTAGTCCTTTCCGTTGGATTTCCAAAAGCTCCGAAGCAAACGGAACGACTTCCTTTTCAATACTCTCATGGAACTCGTAGCATTGCTCAGGCGTGTAGTCGTATCGGTGATAGGTGCGCCAGATGAGCTCCCGGTAATTTCCGAATCCGGCGTTGCTCGCCATGGTTGTGCGGACGGTAAATAACTTTAGAAACAGCTCATCCAATTGAGGGCTCAATTGGAGGTTAGCACGTTGCCAAGCCCTCCACGCTCTCTCGCGAATTCCTCGGTTTGCGTCGCGTAACTTCTCCTGGATCGCAGGAATGGTGAGTTTTTCGCCGTCATAGTTCACCAACTGACTGCCAGTCAGCCGTGAATAGCGAGTAACAAGGTGTGCCTGCTCCGCCTCTAAAGGAACGTTTTCCGGCCGGTAAGCCGCAGAGTCGGTACGCATCCGCTTCAGCACAAGAATGGCTTCGGCCGGAACATCCGGCGGGATAACCGCCAAGATCTTTTCTCTCAATCGAGCATTGGCGATTGTGATCTTGGGCCGAGTCACTTGATTGAAATGCACCAGCTTATCGTTGGCTTCTTCGTCGGCCGTATTGACGTCGACCGACAAACTCAAGAAGGTCTGTAGCTCTTCGACCTCCTTTTCCAGGCCGCTCCAGTCCAGAAGAAATTGATACGAATTATCCGGATCAAGATCGCGCCGATTCAGAGCGGTATACTTTGGCTCCAATTCACTCCAGGTGAGAAGCTCAGTTGCCGGAACTGTCATAGGAAGACCACATCATAAACAGCCAGAATTAGGAATTCAGAACCCGGAATTCAGAAGAAGCGTTTCAGTTATGCAGGTTGAAGCATGGGCAGCTCAATTGCGAGCCCAACCTGCAACCTGTAAGCTGTAGCCCGAAATCTATAACCGTTTATGCATGCAATGATTCTCGAAAAGCCGGGAACTGCTCTGCAGCACCACGAAGTATCAACGCCTTCGCCTGGCATCGGACAAGTGAAAGTCCGGGTTCTCGCCTGCGCCGTTTGTCGAACCGACCTCCACGTCGTCGACGGAGAACTACCGCAGCCGAAACTACCGCTTATCCCAGGCCATGAAATTGTCGGTGAGATTGTCGAGTGCGGTCCGCAGACAGAATTTCTTCGCTCGGGAACTAGAGTAGGTATCCCCTGGCTCGCCTGGACCTGTGGCTCGTGTCGTTACTGCCAATTAAACCGCGAGAATCTTTGCGAGAACGCAAAATTTACCGGCTACACAGTTGACGGAGGTTACGCGGAATTCTCGCTGGCTAACGCGGCTTTTTGTTTTCCTTTGCCTGACCTTTACGGCCCGGTCGAAGCCGCGCCGCTTCTTTGCGCCGGACTCATTGGCTATCGATCGCTAGCGATAGCCGGGCCAGCAAGCGAGGGTAAGCGGTTGGGTATCTATGGATTCGGTGCGGCGGCCCACATCATCGCGCAAGTAGCCAAATACGAGGGACGCGAGGTTTACGCTTTTACCAGGCCAGGAAAAGCCGAAGATCAGGAGTTTGCTCGGTCATTTGGCGCGGTTTGGGCCGGCGGTTCGGACGAGCTCCCTCCTCAGCAGTTGGATGCAGCAATCATTTTTGCTCCGGTGGGCGGCCTGGTTCCCGTTGCGTTGCGCGCCTTGCGGAAGGGAGGCCGGGTTGTTAGCGGCGGAATCCACATGAGCGATATTCCATCGTTTCCTTACTCTCTCCTTTGGGAAGAACGGAGCATTCACTCCGTCGCGAATCTAACTCGAGCCGACGCAACGGCATTCCTGGCCCTAGCTCCGAAGGTGCCGGTGCGAACCGAGACTGAGACTTTTCCTATGTCGCAGGCCAACCATGCGCTGGGACGTCTGAGAGCAGGTCGCATTCAAGGTGCGGCCGTTCTCGTTCCCGATTGGCAGTAAACGCGGGAACGAGGGCGCAACCTCGCGGTACCATTCCAACAGCTCGCGCGCATGCTCCATCTCCCAAAGCATCGGACCGGCGTAAACTTGATCAATCGGGTGTCCACGAAAGAGGAACGAAGTAACAATACCGAAGTTTCCGCCGCCACCTCGTATGGCCCAGAGAAGATCCGCATTTTCTCTGGCACTCGCGGTCACGAAGCTGCCATCGGCCAACACCAGATCAGCTTCTAGCAAATTGTCCAGCGGCGAACTGTGTCGCCTACTCCGCGCTTGGATAAAATGAAGCCACGCCGCTCATTCTTGCGGTGGCAAAGGGACTCCGTGGCCTTTCTCACGTGCCAGATATTCCTCGACACGCAGAAGATTGGCTTCGCCGGCTCGCTGAACAACTCGCAACAACTGGTCCATCGACGCAACTTCCTCCAACTGCTCTTTCACAAACCATTGGAGAAAATTGTCGGTGGTATAATCAGATTCAGCCTTGGCCAAGGACACCAGGGCGTTGATTTGTGCGGTGACCCGCTCTTCCTGTTCAAGCGATAATTTCACCGCTTCTTCGGCGGCTTTGAAGTAGGCCTGCGGAGCCGGTACCGCCGGAATGTTCACTCGGGCACCGGCATCGAGGAGAAATTGGATGAAACGCAGCGCGTGCTCTTTTTCCTCCTCCGCCTGCTTTTGGAAATGGGCGGATAGTTCGGGTAAGGCTTCCGCCCCAAAATGGGCCGCGATGGCGTAATACTGCAACATCGCACTGAATTCATTGCCGATCTGTTCGTTGATCGGCGCGACAACCTGGGGATGGGCAACCATGCAAAAAGTCTCTGCCGGAGGCCCAAGAATTACAACGTGGAAATAACCCTTACGAGAAACGGATTCCCGCCTTTTGCACTTCCTGGTAAGGCAATAGCCAGACCAGAGATTCATCATGGAGATCGACCACATCGATTCGGTTTCCGAACGGATCACGGAAAACGCACCGAAACCCTGGAATGAGCTTTAAACCGTACTTTTTTGTGACTTTCTCCCGAACTTCCGCTAGCTGGGCTTCATCGCGGACCATCAATCCAAAGTGGCGTCCGTCCGGAGGCGAGAGCTTTTCCACTTCAAACATCGCGAGGAATTGGTGTTCTCCCACTTTGAAAAACGCATCACCCTCCCCGCCACTTTGCAATTCGAGATTGAAAACGTCCTGGTAAAACGCCTTTGCCTTTTCAATGTCGTTTACCTGGATGGCGACGTGATTCACTCCATAGACATGTACACTCATAGGTTTCTTTAAAAGGATTCAATCGTGCTCATGCGTTGTTCTTTAGCTGACGCACCACGCTTACTCCAAGAACTTCTCGCGATGAGGGCGAAGATCGAGCTCGAGAGTCCAAGCGGAGCGGTCCTGTTTGACCAATCCCCAATAGGTTTCTGCAATCGCCGCCGGATTCATGAGCGGCTCCGCAGCTTGGTCTTCGGTTTCCGTGCTAAACTCACTCTTTTGAATCACGCCATCGACGATGATATGAGCGACATGAATGCCCTTCGGCCATAGCTCCCTGGCCATCGATTGAGCGAGACCTCGCAGCCCAAATTTTGCACTGCTGAAAGTGATAGCCGCTCCGCGAACCGATGAGGTCGCGCCGGTGAAAAGGATACAGCCAGCGCCCTGCTTGAGCATGTCGGGAACGACTGCTTGCGAGCAGAGGAAGGAGCCGAGAACACCGACTTGCCAACCGCGGATAAAGCTTTCCGAAGCGACCTCAACGAAGGGCTGTCCGAAAGGGCCACCGGCACTGGCATTGTTGACTAAAAGATCGACTGGGCCGAGTTGTTGGCGGATTCGCTGGAATGCCAGGCCCACCTGATCAGCCTCACCGACATCAGTGGGAAAAGCGACAGCGCCTTTTCCGCCAAGCTCGCTGGTTAACGATTCAAGAAAATCGGATGACCTGGCTAACAGAGCAACCCGGCAGCCTTCTCTAGCAAATTTACGTGCCAAAGATGCTCCAAGTCCTGGACCAACACCTGCGACTACGGCCACTTCAGGAACAAGAATATTCATAGGTTCGCGGTTTTTCTGTGGAGTGACTTAGCGGCACAGTCGCCGCTGGCGACCTTAAACTGTCAATCCCGTATGGCAAACTCCGCGCGGGTCAGACGTGCGATATGATCTGCAAACTGAGGATACTTCTCTTGCAATTCAGCTCGGTACCCCATTGCAAAATCGTCAAACTCAAACCCTGGCGCCAGCGTGTTGCCGAAAAATGAATAGGATTCCGATTCGGGGCCGATCGGCATGGATCCTTGCCAGACGTCGCGGGGAACCACGAATTGCGGATGTTGTCCTTTGAATACGTCAGGGCCGATGACGACTATTTCACCGCGGCCATCAGGGCAGAGCAACAGCATCTCCAGGGGATCTCCTCCATAATAATGCCAAATTTCATCGGTCATTAATTTGTGGATGGCAGAAAAATCCTCTTTGGTCTGGACCGCATAGATGGCCGTACCGGCGACACGACTGCCTATGTAGCGGTCCGGCAAACTCTTAGCATCCAACACATCCTCGCTGCGATACGTGACAGTGAACCAAGGACCTTCGGCTGGAATTTTTTCCATCTTGAAATGCTGAATAAGTTTTTCGGCCATGCCGACGGGTTTTGAACGCGAAAAATCAGCCATAATAATAGCGTATTAAAGAGGAGTAACTCGGAGCGTAATCTACGCAATCTCTGATTGAGGTCGAAAATCCATTTTCGCCTTACCAATGAGGATATCTTGCCGTTTCGGCTTATCCACTTCTTCCACTGCGGCAACGGTGGCGACTGCGGTTTTTGGGCCACACCGATCGCTTCGGGCAAACTTTTCCGTCCCGCCACAGCAGAGAACAGAGGGACAGTCGCCGCTACCAATATTCCATTACCCCAAGCTCATTTCTGCGCCCGTTATGGTCCACGATTGACATATCCTACTTGCGCTATCGCGGTGCCTTCCATTTCGTGTAGACGAACCTTCCAAGTACGGAAAGCAAACTCGCGAAAATCACGATTATCCAGGAATACCGGCCCGCTCATCGCGTTGCCACCGATGTAGACCGACCGGTGCTCTCCCTTTGCGTCGACCAATCGGACGCGGTTCGCGGCACTTTCCGCGCAGCCCAATAGGTAACGATCAGCCGGAAAAGCGTGCACTTGGCGGCTCTTCGCATCACCCTTTCTCACCACGCGCACGTCAGCCGGAAAAATCATTTCGAAGTGCGCGTACTTTGGTCGGTAAAATTCTGGCAAAACATAGCTCCCCGATTTGTTCAAATCCGGATTCAACCAGTCGGATTCGATTTGGTGGATCCAATAAGCGGGCACTACGATATCACCTGGATGGAGCGCCGGATCCACCGCACCGGCGATCCCGGCAAAGATAATCGCGTCAAGTCGAAAATGGTCGATTGCCATTTGGGTCGTCAATGCGGCATTGACCATACTCACCCCCGACAGAAAAAAGTAGAGATGCTTGGCGTAACGATCGACCAGGCGAAAACGGGTTCCATTTACTTCCTTGATTTTACTTTCGGCTTTCTTCGGGATGATTGCTTGTTCTACTGCCATCAATTCGGGATCGAATGCGGAGACGATGGCGATGCGTTCTAACTCGGCAGAGGAGCCGCGCTGGGTCCAAAAGGAGCCGATAAAAAATAGATCCAGCAAAAACGCCCAGTACGTGAGCCATGGCTTCATCGGTCGGCCTGTCCACCCGGTGAAGACAGGTCCTGTGATCGGAGGGTGCGTCGCTTGCGACGCCTGGAAACGACCCAGGATTTGCCGAGGTATCGAGCCCGCGATCCGTCTCGGCGTAGTCTGCGAAGGCGGTGTCGCGATCTGTCTGTCGCAACCCGAAAGCTCATACCGGTTCAAACAGCGGTACGATTTTCATTGCCGGGCACAAAACTAATCCCTTATCGGTAAGCCGGATTTCCGGGATAACCGATAGCGGCAGTAGGTTAAATCCCATATAAGGGAGTCGACAACCAACTTTGTTCCAAACCTTCTTGAGTGCAGTTGTTTCCTCCGCTACTTGCGGAGCTCGTGCATCCGAGAGAAGGCCGGCAATAGGCAATCTGACCGAGGCAAGAATTTTACCATCTCGAACGATGCAGATGCCTCCCTGCGATTCTTTCATGAATTTCAACGCCGCCCTCATATCCGCTTCATTGGTGCCAGCGACAACGATGTTGTGCGCGTCGTGCCCGACGGAGCTTGCCACTGCTGCGTCGTGTAAGCCAAAGTTTCTCAATAGCCCAAAGGCAACGTTACCGTTTTTCCCATGCCGCTCGACTACGGCGAGGAAGCAGCAATTTTCTAAGGCTAACAACGTATCCCAATCTGTGGCCGGCCTGATCTTGGCTACTTCGTGCTTGGTCGGAATGTTCGCCCCCTCCAAGGTAATCAGGTTTGCACTCACCTCCGTCTTCGGAAGGGTTGGAATAAGCTGTACTGATTCCTTAATTGACACGGTACGATAAGCGCGATCCGGGTACCGATACCGTTTCTCCAAAGCTCGTTCCAACGCCTCGGTTGGCTTACGGCCATCGACGACTAACTTCCCACCAAACCAGGTAGCCTGCGGCTGGAGATCATCATTCAGCAATACAATGTCTGCTCGCCGCGATGGCCCCAGGGCACCCAAGTCGTTATCCAGCCCGTAGCGAGTGGCTGGATGCAAGGATCCGCAGCTCCAGGCGGTTGCCGCTGACATACCGCATTCCACTGCTTCGCGTACCACCCAATCCAGACCGAATAGAAAGAGATCATCAGCATCTCGATCGTCGGTACAAACACAGACCCGCTTCGGACTCGCACCTGCACGCGTCACAACCTTAATAGCTTGCGGCAGACTATTCCAAGGAGTGGTCGGCGGCCCACCCCGCAGGAACAGCCAAAGTCCTGCTTCCAAGAAATCTTCTGCGATTTCCGGGTCAATGGCTTCGTGCGTATCGGTTACTCCCGATGCAGCGTAGGCTGCAACGAAAGCGCGTCCGTAGATATGTCCGCATACCGGGCGACCTCGATGCAGCGCTTCTGCCAGAATTGCGTGTGCACGGGAGTCTCCCTCAACCACCTGGATAAAGTCCATCTTCTCTCCCAGCCCTACCGCTTCCGGCCAGCGATCAAAAATCGCGCCGATCTTTTCCGGAGTTAAGTCGCCGCCGGCAGTCTCCAGCCCTGGATGGGTCGCTGGAATCGTGCTGGGCAGAGTGAGAAAGATGTTGAGTGGAGCTTGACGGGCATCTTCCAGCATCCACTCGATCCCATCCTGATCACAGACATTGCCGATTTCGTGGCTATCACAAAAAAGTGTCGTCGTCCCGTTAAGCAAGGCCGCTTCGGCATAAGCGCAGGCGGTCATCATGCTGCTTTCGATGTGAACGTGCGGGTCAACGAGTCCCGGAGCAAGGATGCCTCCTTTCCCGTCATAATGAGCTATACTGGAATCTCGACATGTTCCCGCGGGTTTTACCGCTGCGATTCGCCCCTGGCTGATCCACAACTCGCGATTGGGCAGGAAACGGTCGGTGTAAACCGACAAAAGCCGTCCCCCCGTAATAACCAGATCCGGCAACAACCGTTCAGCAGCAACCGCCGCCAACTCGCGCGTGACATTGGCCAAAGGAGGTACATCAAAGCGAGTCATAGCAGTCAGTTGGATTTCGGGCTTGGTGAGGCAACCGAAGTTGGGCCGGGAATTTGAATCGAGTAAGTCTCCCAGTGATCGAGTAATTCAGAGGCAACCCGGTTGCCAACGGCAAAAGCCGTTTCCAAGCTCGGAAGATAAGCCGCATAATGGCCAGTTTCCTGGTCCTTGAGATCCTGAGCAGCCGAGACTGCCGGCGGTGGCGAATCAAAGTTGCTCGCCGTGCGAAGCACCAACACACGATTGAGATCGACCCGGCCCGCTTTCGCCAAATTAGTCAATGCCTGCATCGTGCCGGTGTCCTCCATTGCCGTCGTGTAGTACTCTCCCTTGCCATCGGTCCAGTATTTGACCCAGTCGTGAGCCCACTGGTTTACTAACTTGCCATGCCAATAAGTGCTGCTGGAGAGTGTCGCCCCCATCAATACTTCCGGCCCAGCCAATGCTCTGGAAAAACCGTGGTACCGAGCTCGGTCGCGTTGCGCCTTTTCGTTGTCGGCCAATCGGATAGACCTGGTAAGCTCGTAGGCCCAGCGCACGAGACCGGAATTCAATGTGTAGACTTCGCCAATCGATTCTCTGCGTGGCCGCTCGAACGGCTTTGTCTTGCCTAGCGGAGTAAAACCGCAATGATATAACGTGATCCAATTTGTGGCGCTCCACCCAAAATTGAAACTCTCCTGGAACATCACCCGTATCCGCTCCGACCTCAAACATCGCGACGACAACCACTTTGACTTTTAGTGGATGATCAAGGGTTGGCGGAGTAAAAGCATTTAGTTCATCGGCAATGCTTAGGCCATGAAACGCCAGAAAGAGAAGGGCGAAATAAAGAGTTCGCGGCCACATGGGGCGCGGATTGAGCAGATCACATACCACACCGCTTCGCGATGACAAATAGCAAATGACAAATAGCAGATTAGGCTTTTTATTCTGTTCATTCCCGTGATTGCCACTCAATCGAAACAGCTCCTTCCGATCACAATTAGCGATCGCAAAAATCTGCTATTTGCAATCTGCTATTTGTCATCACCGCGAAGCGGTGCTGTGTGGTGGCATGGAAAAAGCTAACTCCGGTCTTGCAGACAATGGAAATCGTTCGGCGCGATTCAGTACCGGCCTTTGTGGCACCCGACAAAGCGATCATTCGGGAGCTGGCCGCCAGTAGAAACTCCTCGGCCAAGAAACAGAGCCTGGCCGAAGCCACTATCGCGGTCGGCGACTCTGTGACCGAACACTATCACAAGGTGACCGAGGAATTTTACTATATCTTGAGCGGTGCCGGCCTGATGAAAATCAACGATGAGGAAGAGCAAGTGAGTCCAGGCGACACGGTGATTATCCTTCCGGGAATGCGCCATAAGATCACTAACAATGGCACCGTTCCCTTAGTGTTGCTGGCCTGTTGTTCGCCCGAGTGGACGGCGGAAGACCATGTGCTTACCGAGTAGCGCGTTTGGCGTTCGGCGTCATCGCATGACGGTAGCAGGATCTGTGCGCATCGAATATTGGGTAGCTCCAAGCGCGACCGCCTCCACATTCTAAGTAGTAAACCTTGGATTCTAAATTCTAATCTAACCCCTACGTTCTGCCCGCACATGGATTCACTTCCTGTCACTCACTATTCGCGCTATGCCTCCACCGAGCCGCCCAAAGCCAGCATTTGCATCGTTGGCGGTACCAACATCGCGCATGCGCTCGCCACCTCGTCTCACGTCTCGACCGCTTTTACACTGGAGACACGATGCGGCTCTTCCCCCTCGGTCTACTACGGAGAATTCGAAGGCGCACCTTTTTATCACGTCACGCTGCATGGCTCCTCCACCGCAGCATCAGGAGTCGCCGAGCAGGAGTCTCTGCTCAGAGTTTGGGGCACTCTACATCATCTTGGAGTGAGTGATGTTCTTGGCGGTGCTACGGCTGGAAGCATCAACCCCGCATACAAACTGGGCGACTGGGTTATTGCCGATGATTTTATTGATTTCAACATCGATCGAAAGCGGTCGATCGCCGCTGATGTCCTTGATGCCGAAGCAGCCAGGATTCTGTCCCGGCAGGTGCCAGCTGATGACCCGATCCTCAGAAAGATCCTGTGCGAGGAGACAGCCCGAGTTGCCGGGAAAAGAAAAGTCCATGAAGGGGGCGTGATCATCCAGGCTGCGGGCGGGCGATTTGAAACTGCCGCTGAGATCAGAATGTTTAAACAGCTTGGTGGCGATCTGGTAACGATGAACGTACCGACGGAAATGGCGTACGCCCGTCAACTCAACATGAACTACGCAAGTGTGATCGCCATTTCCAACCCGGCAGAAGGATTGGGAACATGGGATTGGAAAACTTTGAGCGATCTCTATCCACGGCTACATGCCCAGAGCATCGACATCTATCTCGCAACCGTCCGACGGATTCATCACCTCCCGGAACGCCGGCGCATCGGTGATACGTTACGGGTTCATCCGGATTTTGACTGAGGCCGAAACTGCAGACGAAGCTGTGATTCGCCCCTCGATTCGGTGGTCGCGGAGCGATACGCCCTACCTCCCAAACAAAAAATGGAGCAAAAACAACACTGCTAACACGTAGGTCACGACACCTACCTCATTGCCGCGACCGGTTCCTACTTTGATTGCGACATAAGTAAGCAGACCAAACGCGATGCCCTCGCTAATGCTGAAAGCAAACGGCATCATAATGATGGTCATGAAGGCGGGCGCGGCCTTGGTAAAGTCGGCAAGGTCTAGTTCTCCCAATCCTTGCATCATAAAAGCACCAACGACTACCAACGCTGGAGCGGTCGCAACCGCGGGCACAATCAAAATCAATGGCGTTAGAAACAGGGCCAACAGGAAACAGATCGCGGTAACAATGGTGGTAAGTCCGGTACGTCCGCCGGCCTCAACGCCAGCGGCACTTTCGATATAGCTGGTCACGGTTGAGGTACCAAGGGTCGAACCAAACATCGCCGCACAGGCATCAGCAAGTAAGGCCCGGCCCAGTTTAGGTAAGTTGCCTTTTTCGTCCAGCAAACCTGCTCGTTTTGTGACCCCGATCAAGGTTCCCATGTTGTCGAAGAGGTCAACGAACAACAACGCCAGTACCAGCGGAGTCGAAATCACGAGATGTTGCCAAAAATAGCTCAGATCCAGCTTAAGCAAGGTAGGGCTCAATGACGATGGCCAAGTAAAGATCGCATCAGGATGCTTTGTTAATGTACCGGAACCATCCGATGCGGGCACAAAGAAGCCAACCACCGTAAGGAGAACAATGACCAGAATAATAGCGCCCGGCATCTTTCGCGCGATCAAAATGGAGGTGAGAATGATGCCAATGACTACTAACCACGGTGCTGGCTTGGTCAGATCCCCGAGGGCAACGAAGGTAGCCGGATTGGCCACAATCTCTCCTCCGTTTTTCAGGCCAATCAATGCGATAAAGAACCCGATACCAGCGGTGATAGCGATCTTTAATTCCAAAGGAATTGCTGTGATAAGCTTTTGGCGCAGGCCGGTGACAGAAAGGATGAGAAAAATGAGGCCACTATAGAAAACATATCCGAGCGCCGCCTGCCAAGGTACCCCTTTACCCAAACATATTGTATAGGTAAAGAACGCGTTAACTCCCATACCGGGCGCGAGCGCAATTGGGTAGTTGGTAGCCAGCGCCATAATGATGGTCATAACCGCAGAGGCCACTGCGGTCGCGGTTACTAACGCTCCTTTGTCAATTCCTGCCTGCGAGAGAATCGCTGGATTTACCGCCAGGATATAGGCCATGGCGGCGAAGGTAGTAAGACCGGCAACGATCTCACGGGCCACAGTAGACCGATGTTCTGATAGGGAGAAAATGCGTTCGAGCATGACAGTAATGCAGCAGTTTTCGTGACAAATTAGAATCCTGGAAAGCCAAAGCTTTCGGCTCGAACCAAGAAATCGACTGATCAACAACTGCTTTGGTTTTGCTGGATGCCGGTGGCTTGCTTAAAAAAAGCCGAAACACCGGGAACGTTTACGTCAACCGGACGCGATTGCTACCGGCGTGACGGTGCGTTTTCAAGCGGTAGTGCTTCGTTTCACGCCTACCGCCGAACAAGGCGTCGAGGATGCCTATGCCTTTGTCGACCGCCATCGTGATCTCTGGGTTGGTATCAACATGGCGGGGCGAGAAGATAACGAGAAAGGATATCCTGGGCGCTTCCTTTCCGTTTATCGCAAAATGATGGGGAAATATCCGGCTATCAGCCTTTCGATTCACGCGGGCGAAAGCGATGAACCAATTCACCACGTCCGTGACACTCTGTTTCTTGGCGCTCTTCGAAGTGGGGTAATGGCGTACGATCGAATGCGAGAAAATGAGATCACCGTCGGTCTAGCCAGTGATGTAGCGGCTGGTCCGGAGCTCAACCCCTGGGAAGTGATGAAAGCGGCTAGCTACGGCCAGAATGTCCGCTCGTGTTATGTCAGGAACGCAAAGACTTTTTCGCCGGCGGAGTTATTTCACCTCGCAACAGTTAGCAGTGCGGCGGTCCTCGGAAAGCAATCGGAGATCGGCCAACTTCGAAAAGGCTTCATGGCCGATTGCGCTCTCTGGGACACGAGGGACTTACTCCCATACCGCTCAAAATTGCCCCACCAACCATCCGAATTGGTGTCACTACTGATTTATCGAGGCGCCCGATTGGAAGCAACCAAAGCATGGGTGGCCGGTGAGCTGGTGTGGCCGGAGGCAAAAGCCGGAATTTAGAAAGCTAGAAGTTGGAAGCGCGAAGAGGAATCGGCAAGCCGTCCACTCATTGGTTCGATCGCGGTCTCGTATGCCGTTTCGAACGAATCTTACGAGTAACCCCAGTTTTCCGCTGCGAATCGGTTGGTCTCTTCGAAACAGGCCTGATAGCTTTTCTATGGCCCACATAAGCCAGGACCATATCCACGGCGGTGGCAAGATATTGACTGGCAGAATAAGGGGATCGCTCCGCCCGACTGACCCGAAGGACGTGAACAAAAATGATTGCCGCCAACTGATGGACAACCAGGTCGATTTCCGTCGCACTTAAAGACGCATGCGCCAGAATTTGCCGTATCTCGCGGCGCATCGGCGCAAAGACCTCGCGCAAGACATTTCTCTCTTCCTCGCCAAAGTGCTCGGGATCTCCGACAAATATGCGAATCAATGGCAAATTTCGATTGATGAAGGTCACCTGCGCTTTAGCACATTCTAGCAGCTGGGTACGCAAATCCCGCGGCGCACTCTGAGCAATTGGCACCCGCGCGGTTTCTTCCAAAAGCAAGCGGTCCATAACCGCTGACAGCAGCCTCTCCTTGGTTCCAAAGCGCCGAAACAGCGTCATCTCGCTCAATCCAGCTTCGGCTGCAATTCTTCGGGTAGTGGCACCTTTCAGTCCGCTGCGGACCAGAATACGACCAGCAGCGTTCTGCAGTTTATCCAAGGTAATGTCCTTTGCCGGAAGAGTTGGTCGTCGACGAGACACTCTGAAGACGCTAACGATTCGGCGCTCGGAAGCCAAGCACGAAAGCTCGTTGCAATTGAATGCTTAGATGAATTAACCGATCAGGCCGCCAATTTTTCCGAAATCGCCAGCGATGGCTAAGCTAGTTCGGAGAAATCGACGAGGATGAGGTCCGGCATCGATCGAGCAACCCCCCATTGTAATTGCTCGATCAATTTTGCGTCGCGTATTCATTAGCCGACAAACGAGGTTAAGCACATAGCGAAAGCGGTGACCAAGGCAGTCGCCATGACAACGACAGCGACCAGGTTACCCAATCCGTAGATCCGTTCGGCTTGCCGGTTGATCCCAATTACGTACTTCGAGCGGTCAACTCGAGCATCGATTCTGTCTTGGACGAAGCCGAGCCCCTTCTGGAGCCGGGCAATCATCTCGGCTTCACGTCGAACACGCCTTGTTAGCTGGCCCGCATAAGGTAAAAGTACTATATTTTCCATAAGTGCCTGATTAGTTGGTGGTTAGGTTGTTTACAGGTAAGTCGTTTTGGTTACTTTCACTTGTGACTTTTCCTTATGCATGCGCGATGCCAACTTAGTGCCTAACCCCTTTCTCAGGCGGTGAAAGATCCGATTCTCGAGGGGAAAAAAATTCGCAAGATTGAGTCTGTATAGTGAGGGTGACCCTGCAGCGGCGTCTGGCAGTTCCAGAAATGGGACGACTCACGCGAAAAGTGGGACGAGAAAGCCGCAAGAAAACGCCGTGGAACGCGGGGGCAGCGCAGAAAAGTCTGAGGGCGCATCACTCCATTACTATATTGATCTATACCGCGATCTGGTTTGCGTTCTCCTCAGACGGAAGCTTCATCACCGAATCGGTCATCCAGCAATCGTGATAATCTCCCTCGCCTTGGCGAGAAAGCATGAACAGAAAGTTCAGTTTTGCTCCGTTGGCGGTGGTCACGGTTACATAGACTCTCGCCTGGTCCGCATGTACTACCACTCCCCGTACTTCGCTGGCCTGCGATTTTAGCAGCGGCGAATAAGCGGCGCTGTGCACAATTTCCGAAAAGTGCGTGAGTGGACCGGTCACTAAGCGATTGGAAGGAGACGCGAAACGAAAAGACCGCTCAATTCCCGCGTCGGGCGTTGGCTCGTCGTTGTGCCTCAGGGCGTCTAACTGAAATTCCACTACCTGCTGCGGAGTAAGGTTCGGGTTGGGGTTCAGGTCCAGCGGCTGGGATGATAGAGCCAACGTTCGGCAAAAGAACGTGAACATGGCGGCCGTAATGACGACCCGAGTCATCCGTTTATGAGCCAGCCAGGGTACGGCATGAACAGTTAGCCCGAAGCGATATTAAGGCTAATTCGGTACCGAATCGAGGAAAGACGCAATTATGCGAAATAAAGTGCTGTAGCACGATTGTAACAATCCGAGATTTGCTCCAAATCGAATCTTTTGGAACTAAGAGTGAACCGCTTACTCTCATGAAAATTAGCTCATTCAGGGTCGCTTTTTCGCTCGCGGCCGTCTTTGCTGCGGTTTTTTCGGCTAACGCGCAGTTTACGAAGTTGAATGCGGCTGGTTCCACCTTTGCCGCTCCTATAATGCAGCGCTGGAGTGAGGAGTTCAGCAAAGTAAACCCGAACATCCAGATTATCTATTTCGCAGTGGGTAGTGGTACTGGCATCACTAATTTTACGGACGGAATTGTCGATTTCGCGGCCAGTGACGCCGCGATGACAGACGAGCAGATCGCGAAAGTGAAACAAGGAGTGGTATTGATTCCATTTACGGCGGGGCAGCATCGTGCTGGCTTACAACCTGCCTGGGGTAGAATCCCTGAAGCTTTCGCGCGAGGCGTATAGCGGGATCTTCCTCGGCAAAATCACGAAATGGAATGATCCGGCAATCGCGAAAACGAACGAAGGGGTAAAACTCCCGGCCACCGCGATGACCGTTTGTGGGCGTTCCGATGGTAGCGGAACGACCTTCGTTTTTGCCAAACATCTCAGTACAATCAGCCCGGACTTCAAAACCCAAGTTGGAGAAGGAACGATAGTCACTTGGCCAACCGCTGTTACTGCCAGCGGTAACAGCGGCGTTGCCGGGCTAGTCAAGCAAACGCCCGGCGCCATCGGCTATATCGAGTACGGATACGCTAAGGATCGTCAATTGAGCTTTGCCCAGCTCCAGAATAAGTCCGGAGCTTTCGTTACGGCAACGCCTGAGTCCGGTGCGACGACGCTTAATACGACGCAATTTTCCGACGACAATTTGCGCGCTTGGCCATGCGATCCGGATGGCAAAGACGCTTATCCTATTGCCACATTTAGCTGGGTCTTGTTGTACAAGAAATATGACAGCAAAGAAGTTCGGGAAGCTTTGAAGAAGTTCGTGACCTATAGCCTGTCCGACGGTCAGAAGTTCGCTAACGAGCTTGGCTATATTCCTCTCCCGAAAGCTGTCGTCGGAAAATCCGTAGCAGCGCTAGGATTGATCGAATAGCGCTCGGTTCGTTTGCCTCGACAGCGGATTCGGGACCCGGGCTGTCGCCGATTGATGTGAGACAGTTATGGTTAGCTCAGCCGGAAACAAGGGCACGCGGCTTACCGAAAACAAAAGTGCATGCAAAACCCCGTCATGGCGCAAGTCGGCCGGTAAAAGGCTGTTACGTGATTGTAACAATCTGACATTTGCTCGAACTGCAATCCTTTGGGACTTAGAGGAGTCTCCTATCTCTTATGAAAATCAACTCATTGAGGGTCGCCCTCACACTCGTGGCGGTTTCTGCTGCGGCATACTCTGTCTCAGCACAAACGAAGTTGAACGGCGCAGGCGCCACTTTTCCCGCTCCGTTGTATCAGCGCTGGATAGCAGAGTTCACGAAAGCAAACCCGAACGTCCAGATCAACTATCAGGCAGTGGGTAGCGGCACCGGTATCACCAACTTTACCCAGGGGATTGTCAACTTCGCTGGCAGTGACGCCGCCATGACTGATGAGCAGATCGCCAAGGTTAAACAAGGAGTTGTTTTGATTCCTGCCACTGCGGGCAGCATCGTCTTAGCTTACAACGTGCCAGGCGTGGAAAGCCTCAAGCTTTCCCGCGAGGCATATAGTGGGATATTTGTCGGCAAGATCACCAAATGGAATGATCCGACCATTGCCAAGGCCAATGAGGGAGTTAAGTTGCCAGACACCGCGATCACAGTCTGCGAGCGTTCTGACGGTAGCGGCACCACATTCGTATTCACCAAACACCTCAGTGCGATCAGCCCGGACTTCAAGACCCAGGTCGGAGAGGGCACGACAGTGACGTGGCCAACCGGCGTTGCCGGCAAGGGAAATGACGGGGTTACCGCCCTGATCAAACAGACCCCCGGCGCGATTGGGTATGTTGAATATGGTTACGCAAAGAACAACAAATTGACGTTCGCACAGCTTCAGAATAAGTCCGGAGCCTTCGTCGCGGCGACTGCCGAATCCGGCGCGGCAACGTTGAACAGCACGCAATTTCCATCAGAGATTTTGCGCGCGTGGCCAAGCGATCCAGATGCCAAGGACGCCTATCCGATTTCGACCTTCACGTGGTTATTGTTGTACAAAAAGTATGATAATAAAGAGATCCTGGACGTTTTGAAGAAGTTCGTAACCTATGGATTGTCCGACGGTCAAAAGTTCGCTGACGAACTTGGTTATATTCCTCTTCCGAAAGAAGTTGCTGCAAAATCCGAGGCGGCGTTAAAGTCGGTTGAATAGCGTCTCAATTATAGGAAGGTTGCCTCTCATGTCTGAGACCGCCGCAGAGACCCCGACCGGGAATGACTTTCGAAAACGGCGGTTGCGGTTTGATTTATTTCTGGTCCTGACCTGGGTGGCGTCCGCGGCTACGGTCATCACCCTCGTTTGGATCGTCTGCAGCATCCTGCAGGCTGCGCTCCCGGCAGTAGCCGCAACGGGATTCGGTTTTTTTACGAATTCGGTCTGGAACCCCAACCGGAATATTTACGGAGTTTTTCCGTTCTTGAATGGGACGGCGGGAAGTTCTGGGTTTGCTTTACTTTTGGCGCTACCACTCGGCGTTGCCATCGCCGTCTTTTTGAGTGAAGATTTCCTGCCTACTGCAATTCGCCAAGTAGTCCGATTTGTGGTCGAGCTGCTAGCTGCGATACCGAGCGTCGTTTACGGCCTCTGGGGTATCGCGGTGATCATTCCGATCGTTCAGTCCTTGGGAGGATTTTTAAGCCAGCATCTTGGGTTTCTCCCGTTTTTTGCGCCACCCGCTACCGGAAACAGCATGTTGACAGCCTCTCTCGTTCTCGCGCTCATGGTGCTTCCGACGATCACGGCGATTTCGCGCACGGCGCTGGTCGCAGTGCCGAAGACCTTGCGGGAAGGATCTTATGCGGTCGGCGCGACGCGCTGGGAAACGATCTTTAAAGTCTTATTGCCGACGGCCGCGCCGGGTATCGTGGCTGCAACCATTTTAGCCTTCGGTCGGGCGATGGGTGAAACGATGGCGGTAGCGATGCTGATCGGTAATAGCCCTCGTTTAACCTGGTCCTTGCTCTCACCCGCCGGAACTTTGGCCGGCCTCCTCGCCAATCAATTTGGCGAGGCCTCAGGAATGCAAGTCAGCGCGTTGATGTACGCTGCGCTCACGCTTGTGCTGCTGACCCTGCTGGTTAATGTCGCCGGCGAGCTGGTGCTCCGTCATACCCAAAAAACCATCAGCGGGATACATTGAGCATCATGAGCGCTGCAATCGATTCAGCACCAAACTTGTCGATAAAGGCGGGTTCTGGTTGGGATCGCTTTCGCCTGGCTCGGAATACGTTTTGGACCGTGCTTTGCGTCGGCTGTTCGTTTTTAACGCTGATCCCTCTGTTCTCGATAGTCTACCTGGTCGTGGTCAATGGATCGGCGCTATTGACTCCAAACGTGTTTACCCAACTGCCTCCAGCTCCCGGCTTGGAAGGGGGCGGATTCGGAAACGCGGTTCAAGGGACGGTCGTTATGGTGGGCATTGGGATTCTCCTCGCGGCGCCACTCGGGATCTTATCCGCCATTTACATTTGCGAGTATAATCGACGTTCCTCCTTGGCCGGAGGTGTTCGGTTCATTGCTAAACTCCTGACCGGAGTCCCTTCGATCATTTGCGGTGTTTTTGCCTTTGCGGTGGTTGTGCTTTCCACGGGTCATTTCTCGGCTATTGCCGGCGGAGTCGCCCTGGCTGTTCTTGCGCTGCCGACCATTCTGCTTACCACCGAACAAGCTATTCTGGGAGTTCCGAACTCGCTTCGAGAAGCTTCGTACGGAATGGGAGCGACCAGGTTCCAGACCATTTTTCGGGTAATTCTCCCGGAGGCGCTTCCCGCCATCATGACCGGTCTCATGCTAGCAGTTGCACGCGCGGCCGGAGAAACTGCTCCCGTCCTATTCACTGCCCGTTTTAGCCAGTATTGGATTCAGTCACTCAACGATGAAACCGCTTCTCTTGCGGTTCTGATCTATAATTTTTCTACGCTTCCGTACGACTATCAGATTAAGCTCGCCTGGACAGCTTCGCTGGTGTTGGTAGTGCTGGTGACGATCACTAATATCACCGCGCAATTGGTGTTTTCGAAACGGCGTCGGTAGGGATTCAGGATGGGACCGCAGCGACCGGTGATCCCCTGATATAGGTCATAAAGGTCATATAGGTCCCAGAAGATATATCCCGCCGCCATCACAGCGTTCCGCCGAAGGAGGAAGCTTGTTGCGGAGCCGGGGGCTTTGCTACCGAGCTATTTCCTATAACTTATCGGCTGTTTCCCCGGTGTCTCTGGTGCTGCAGCCTCTCTGGGACCACCCCATAACAGGGTCACCGATGCGCTGAGGATATCGATACTGGTGTCGTACTTGCCGCGCAGGATATGACCCTGGCCATCGCTGAAATTGACCTGCGGATCCGGGATAAAGAGATGGGCGTAACCGACATCGAAGGCAAGATACGGCAATGGTTTGTATTGTAGACCAGCGGATAGAAAATATCGATTGTTATCGGGAATGCGCGGATCACGCAGCGTCGCGT
>DATNNZ010000555.1:0-5026 GCA_035601575.1 Chthoniobacterales bacterium | reverse complement strand
TTCAGTTGGTCGTAGTAGTCTGCCCACTGGCTTATTTTCCCATTCTTTATCTGCACGACAGATATGCCTCGCACGCAAATCGGCATCGTTCGCAGGCGACCGCCGAAAAGAGGTTCGCCAAAAAAAGGTTCAGTCTGCGTGGCCGTAAGCGTCCATTCACTAATGACGCGGTCTTCGCTACTGAAGACGGCGTTGACCTTTCTTTCGGAATCCGGGAACCATTCACTTATTTTGGCCAAGAATTCGGCTAAACGTCTCTTGTCTTTAAATTCGAGTCCGAGCGCATGGTCGGTGAATGTGAACTGGTCGCTAAACTGATCTACGGCTTCAACGAAGTTCCCTTGTCTCCAGGCTGCAAAAGCGATTTGCAGAATCCGGTCAGAGCTAACCGCTTCCGCTGAAGCATTGCCGAAAACGGTATTGCGCGCGCTCATTGCAATTACTCTTTCTTTTACCGTCTCGCCCCTTCTGCCACGCGTTCCCGCTCGGCGAAGTCCTCGGTTTGAACCTCTGGCTCCGCGCTCGCTGCAATATTTGTATCGGTCCTCATGAATCTGGGAGACATTCATTGAAGGTATTGAGATTCTCTTGGACCTTTGTGCGGTTCTTTGGTAGAAAACTGCTCAGAACAAACGGGCAATGATCTTTTCATCAGTGCCGCTCCCGCCGGCCGAAACGACCCGGAGCACTCGGACACTCGATCGAAGAAAGAGGCTTTTACGTAGCAATATCTTTGTTCGGAGAGAAGGTCCTTTGCCTTCGCATAACCTTTTCCGAAGACGCATTCGCTGCTGAATTAGGACCAGTGGACGTTTGCCCCTTAATCGCGCTCGCCGCTGGCTGGAAGCGATCGAAAACGACAATGCCTTTCTTGTTTGGTTTCTGAGGAAAGCAGATTTCTACCAAAGAACCGCACAAAGCTACAAGCTTTAAGCAAGGCTTGAATGTTAGTTATCGCTCACTCACACACTAAAGATCTCGCATGAATCGAGATCGGTTTCCCATTCCTGAAAACGAAGTTTCGAAAAGAATATTCGATGAACGAAATAAATATAATGCAGCAACCGTTGGTTCAACGCCACCCGCGCACGCGGGAGGACGAGACGTATGACGTGCTTTCCGGCGAACGGCGATCTGCCGTACGGAATCGCGATTTGCGGAGAGAGGAATAAATTCTATGCGTGAAGTCAAATCAAACAAGCTATCCATTATTTGCGGAGCGATCCTAGGAACATCGATCGTCTGTTCAACCGCTTTAGCCCAACTCGCGGGCCCGACTCAAAACGCGATTGCCGGGCCGCTGCCCCCACCACCCATACCTCCGGATCTGATCAAACTGACTCCGGTAGAGAAGCTAGGCAAGTTCATGCTCTACGACCACACGCTGTCGAATCCCTCAGGCTACGCCTGCGCCACCTGCCATGTCCTTCAGACAGGCTTTACGGGGCCCGATTCCACAGTCAACCTCTTTGGGGGTCAGCAGCCCGGAGTCGTGCCCGGCCGGTTCGGCGCTCGCAAGCCCCAAATGTATGCCTACGCTGCGTTCAGTCCTGTTGGCCCCTTCTTTGACGCCGCTGCAGAGGTTTGGATAGGCGGCGATTTCTGGGACGGCCGCGTCCCCGACCTTTCCGGCCAGGCGAAGCAGCCACCGCTCAATCCGAACGAGATGAACAACACCCCGGTGGGACCTTTTCCGCCCCTTCAGGGAGGGTTTTCACCGCTTCTCGCTGAGAAGCTCAAGAACCGGCCCTATACTAATCTCTTTCTGCAGGTGTTTGGTAAGGACGCCTTCGCGAACTTTCCGCCACAGCAGATCTACGAACTTTTCGCTTTGGCAACCGCCGCGTACGAGTCCTCGGGAGAGGTGAACGAGTTCAGTTCGAAGTACGATGCCTCCAAATTTGGGACACCAGCAAAAAACCAGTACACACTTACCCCATCCGAGGAACGCGGGAGGCAATTGTACTTTGGCCAGGCCCAATGTTCGGCGTGCCACTCTTCCGCGGCAATACCGGGCGTACAAGCGATAACGCAGGGGAAAGACACGTTCACCATGTACTGCTATGCGAATATCGGCGTCCCGAAAAATCTCGGGAACCCCTTCTACCAAGAGACCGACCCGGTGACCAACCCTCACGGGTTTAACCCACAGGGGACTAATTTCATCGATTTCGGCTTGGGTGCCAACCCCAATCCGGCGCCCGATGGGACCAGGTTCTTCAACAAAGTTCCGGGCGACATCGTCCAGTTCCGTGGACTGTTCAAGACACCGAGTAACCGCAATGAGGACAAGCGGCCGTTCCCAAATTTCGTGAAGGCTTATATGCATAATGGCGTCTTCAAAAGCCTCCAGGAGGTCGTCCATTTTTACAACAAGCGGAACATCGCCGTGAACGCCAGCGGCCAGGAGGTAGCTTTCGACCTCCGTAAAGGCCCCCCGGCCGGTTTCACCCCGCTCTTCGCGCCGCCCGAGGTCCTCGACAACGTGCAGAATGTGGTGGGAGTGACGCCTACCCAGGCGACCGCCGCGACCGAGTCGAACGGCCAGGTCGGCAATCTCCAGCTCAGTCCTGAGCAGGAGCAGGACCTCGTCAACTTTCTCGCGATCCTGAGCGACGGATTCACCAAACCGGACCCTGTCTCCCAGTGATCGAGAGGACTGGTCAGAAATCACTAATCATCAGTAACCGGCGAGTCATAGCTTCGGCATGAAAAAGTTAGCTCCTTGGTTGATCGGTTTTTTTCTGATTGGCTGGGCGGTAGTAAAAATGCTACCGCCCAGGCCAACATCCGAGCTGGACATCGACGGTTTTGCTCGCTTGCCGGTCTTAGTCGGAGGCCGGGTGATGCCCATGGACACCCTGGGCCGATTATCGCTTCTGGCGATGAACCACTTCGGTACCTCCACCGGCAGTGACGGCAAGGTTCGTCAGCCAACCGCCTGGTTGCTCGAAGTGCTTATGATGCCGGAGCATGCCGATACCGCGAAGGTATTTTATATCAATAATCCGGATGTACTGGATCTGACCGGATTCAGCGACCGCAAAGAAACGCTCTATTCGTTCAATGATCTCAAGCCGTCGCTAATTCAGATCGAAAATCAATCAAAACTTGCCACCCAAGTGGACAGTGAGACCCGAAATCCGTTTCAGCGCGACATCTTGAAATTGCGAGCGGCGTTGCTCCTCTATTTGCGACTGAAGAACACTGTCCAAGTTGACGGATCGCCTGATTTTGCGAAAGAAGTGAATCTATTCGCCGCGGCCATCGGGCCGGGACTGCAATCGGTAACAGCCCGAAATGAAGGAAAACCATTCGATCAAAACGCGTTCCAGACCATCCTTGCATTTACCCAGCGCTATCAAAATCTGGCCCAAGCGAAGTACGCTTACGCCTTTCCTGATCCGAGTGGCGCGAACGAAACCGATCGCTGGCAACACGTCGGAGAGGCTTTACTTCGATCGATTGGGACCGGAATGGTCAGCTACCCGGTCAAAACTTTTTCTCAGCTGGTCTCCGACTATCGCAAAGGAGATTCCGGCGCATTCAATTCCGTGCTCCATGAGTACCAAGCTTTTCTAGAGAAGTCGGTTCCCTCCGAGTTAACCCGGCCCCGAGTCGAATTTCTTTTTAATCATGCTTCGCCATTTCTTCAGGCAATGGTGCTTTATCTGGCGGTGTTTATGTGCGCACTGCTCTCATGGTTGATCTGGCCGAAAACGTTGGGAAAGACCGCCCTCATTCTTTTGGTAGCAGCTTTCGTGATTCATACGGCTGGTCTCCTTATGCGGATGTACATTCAGGGGCGTCCGCCGGTGACCAATCTCTACAGCTCGGCGATTTTTGTCGGATGGGGGATCGTAGTGCTCTGTCTTTTTCTTGAACGCATTTACCGGAACGGCGTAGCCAGCTTGTGCGCTTCGGCCGCCGGATTTACCACGTTACTGATCGCCTACAACCTCCAACTCGATGGCGATACGCTGGAGATGTTGCGCGCCGTCCTTGACACCAATGTCTGGCTGGCCACCCACGTCGTCGTGGTAACGCTGGGATACTCAGCAACTTTTCTCGCCGGCCTACTCGGAATCATCTTCATTTTACGTGGTTTAATCTCACGATCTTTTTCAGTGGACCTAGCCAAATCGCTCAACCGGATGACCTATGGCGTTGTCTGTTTCGCTACTCTATTCAGCTTGGTGGGAACGATTCTTGGTGGCATCTGGGCTGATCAATCCTGGGGGCGTTTTTGGGGCTGGGATCCAAAGGAGAACGGGGCGTTGTTGATCGTGCTATGGAACGCGATCATTTTACATGCGCGTTGGGGCGGCTATGTCCGCGAGCGGGGAATCGCCCTGATGGCGGTATTCGGAAATATCATCACCAGTCTCTCCTGGTTCGGTGTCAATATGCTTGGTGTCGGCCTCCATTCTTACGGTTTCATGGACCAGGCGTTCGGAGTGCTTCTTGCCTTCATTGCTAGCCAGCTCGTTATCATCGGCCTAGGTCTTATTCCGCAAAGTTATTGGCGTGGAATTCGGGCGCGGTCAGTGAACGTTTCTGACGGCGGAACTGCGGCACCCGCCGTGGTCACAGCCAGCTAAGCTTGGGCGTATCATCGGTCGAGGAAAACGGCTAGCATTTGGTTGGCTTCGACCGAATCCTTCAAATGCAAGGCAAACAAAGTATAATCGAGGGATCGACCCTACAGCTTATAGGCGGTCCGTATGGCCTGTGCAGCGCGTTCGCCAATGATCACGCAAGGAGCCATCGTATTGCCCGTTGTTACGCGCGGCATGATTGATCCGTCGGCGATACGCAGGTTTTCGATTCCATAAACCTTGAGCTTGGCGTCCACGACCGACAGGGAGTCGCGTCCCATCTTGGTGGTGCAGGTCTGATGCCACCAGCTGATCGCAGTATTCCGAAGATAGTTCTCCAATGCCGGCCCCTTTACATTTCCAGGAACCACCTCCTGCTTCAAAAAAGGACGGAGCGCGGGGGAGTTGCCGATCTCGCGACAGAGCTC
>DATNNZ010000554.1:0-4167 GCA_035601575.1 Chthoniobacterales bacterium | reverse complement strand
ATTGCGCAGCGAGTTTCGAGTTCCACTGTCCCGCGGTCGATTGATGGGGGGCGCAGGGGTATTGCCAGTACAAAAGCCGTGTCGGGTGCGGGACCCATTGGTTTTTGAACGCAAGAAGCCCAGCGTTGTCTGACTGTGTGCGCCCTAAATCGAATTCAACCGCCCCCCTCAACTTGGCACATACCATGGCTTTCCAAAACAGCCATGGTGTCGCCCCATATCTGTTGAATTGCTCATTCGAACACCCATATTTGTAGTAGACAGTGTCCCTGAATCGCAGGGTGATAATAGCAGCGATGGGAGTTTCCTCCATATAAGCCACGCGGATTTCCAGTGCATCGCCCAACTCCTCAACCAGATTTTGGAACCAGAGATAGGGTGTGGGTGGTACCCGCTGACGGCGCCGGGTGACCAGGAACAGGGAGTAGAAATCTCGAAGTAGTTCTTCCGACCTGCCACATTTTTCGGAGAGTTCGGCACGGTCGGCGCGCTGAATCCGGCGTTGAACCGAGTCTTTGTCAAATCCCCGGAACAGATCATCCAAATCCGGACGCAGATCAAGCGTGTGAAGAAAATATTCCGCAGCAGGGAAACAACCCGTTCCACCTTCTGTTTGGCCCACATTCCCATGAATAGGTCGAACCTGTAAATATTTGCATTTCTCCTGTTCCAGGGCACTTTGCCCGCAGAGGATCAAGAACTTTAACTCCTCACTTGAGTCACACAGCGGTTCACAATGATCAGAAAAAGGCAGAGACACAAGTCGGTGTCCTGTCAGCCAGCTGTCAACATGACAAAAGACGATGCCATTTTTCAACTCTCCAGTTGGCGGCGACGTAGTGAAAGCCAAAGTGTCATAACCGTATGTACTTCGCAGCGCGCGTAGCCAAGGCATTGTATGGAAAACAGATGCTTTCGGATGTGCGTTCACAAGTGTCGCCCAACGCGGATCCTGGATTGGATCAAATTGATAGCAGCAGAAACGAGAGACCGGCTGAAGGGCGGTTATAGGTACCACAGCGTTCACCATCGCGCCTGCGGAAGGTATATTTCCAATGTCGGAAGCTCAACGAACACACCCTGCTCTGACTACAGCAAGCCTACGCAGTTTGGCTGGATGGTCGTAACTCTTTCACTAGGTTCTTTAGGGAAGTTATCTCCATTTGCACCGAGGGTATAAGCAACGAAAGCAAAAAGACCACCGCAAACGCGGCCGCGCTCACCAGTAATTGCCAAAAGATACGGTCCGGCGCGACATACAGCAGAACCATTTCCGTGGAAAGTACAGCCACCAGACAGACAGAAACGGGATACAAAATGGCGCGCCCGAGACGCCGTAGCGTCAAGTTGGTGCCCCTGAAGGTGAACTGGAGAATTCCCGGCAAGAGTCCAATTAATGCCAATGACCCGGAAAGAGCTACGCCCTTGATTCCAAAAGGCAGGCCTATCGCGTAACTGATGACAAGAAGCGGAGAAACGACCGAAAGAAGAACCAAAAGCTGCCAGGACCTCCCCTGACTGATGAACAACCATATGGTCGACTCAAGCAGAACCTGCCCCAGAGCTGAGATGGCGAGCAATTGAAAGATGGGCGCCGCATCTCGCCACTGATGTCCCAGCAGGAGGATAATCACTGGTTGCGCAGCAACAAACAGAAACGAGAAGATTGGCGCGCAGGTCCAAATGATCAGATTAATGGCGCGAAGATAATAGTGTGCGAATCGGTCTGGATTGTCCTGGATCCGGCTGAGCGTTGGGACAGCCACGCTGCCCGCAGGCACTATCAACTGGTTGACTGGCAGCATCAGTAAATTGTAGGCGCGCGAATACAAGCCAAGCGGGCCAGCCCCCGAATACCAACCGATCAGGACATTGTCGGCATTGCGGCAAATGGTGATAACGAAATAAGAAGCGGCAACATTGCCGCCGAATGCGATCATGGAGCGAACGCCGGCTCCGCGACGAGGGAGTCCGGGGCGCCATCTGATCATCAGCCAGGAAAGAGACATCTGAGTGAAATTACAGATTAGCGGCATAGTGACCAAAGCCCAATAACCGGCTCCTCGCCAGGCCAATGTAATAGCGATCGGAACAGCTATTGCATAAGAAGCAATGTCGCGAATAGCGAGAGCAAGAAAGCGCATTTGGCGCTTGAGAAGCGCATCTGGCTGGACCCGTAACCCCCCAAAGAGAAATGTCAGTGACGACAACAGGGCGATATTTGTGAGCCTTGGGTCGTGAAAGAATCTCGCGATTACAGGAGAAAGGGCCATGGTCAGGAGCATTAGGCCCAACCCAATCGCCAGATTCACCCAGAATAGAGCGGTAACCTGATCTTGAGTGATCTCCTTTCGCTGAATTGTGGCTTCAGAAAGCCCGAGGTCGGCGAATGCCTGGGCAAGCCCGGTAATCGTAGAAACCATAGCTACTAGTCCGAAGGCTGCAGGGGTCAAAAGCCTCGCCAGCGTCACGGTCGCCGCTGTTTGAATCAGTATTTGGGCCCCTTTTGAGGTGAGGTTGAGCAATCCTCCGCGGATGGAACGGCCACGCAGATCGGCACCAAGATGTTCGGTGCTGAGGTCCTTTGACGTCTCTTGTTCGACTGACATGTCGATCCTTCCTAGCCGAAAAGGATTCATCGAGTGATTAATTAACCTAACCGTTCAAGTGCGGGATGTAACTTTCAGGACGGATCCTGAGCGCCGGGAGAAGTCACCTGCGATTCGCGATTCGATTGGCCTGTTGAGAAGCCAGGCCGAAGTAAGCGCGCGTAAACACTCATTGTCGCTTGGCCGACAATATCCCAAGAATGTCGTTCGGCGGCGAAGTCCATAATATACCGTCGCTGGATGGCCAAATTCGCGAACAGCTTACTTGCAAAGTAGGACTCGATGGCCCTTGCCGTATCGGCGGGATCTTCTGGCTTAAAGATGAACCCCGTCTCTCCTTCGACAATTTCCTCCTTCAAAGGACCTACGTCAGCAGCGAGAACCGGTAGTCCGAAACTGTATCCCAGGAAAAGAACACCACTTTGGTAGATGTACCGATAGGGTAGGGCAAGCACATCGGCAGCCTTGAAGTAGATTTCGGTATCCTCGTCTGGGATGTATTCTTCCTTCAGAAGCAGCCTTCCCTTCTGTACGTCTTCCAGGATTGATTGCCGAAGTTCGCTCCAATATTTTTCGCAGTTCTTGGGCCGGCCCGCGATAATTAGTCGATAGTCGCTTTGTTCGCTCCAAAGTTGTCGGAGAGCGGCGACCAGGTATTCGAGGCCCTTATAGGGCGCGATGTTGCCGAAAAACAGGATGGTCCTTTTCTCATTTGGAATACCCAGCCTTTGCCTCGCTTCGGTGCGTGTGATGTGGGTATCAGGAATGGAATTATTGATCCCGAAGGGAATAACGGTGACTCGCGCAGATGGCACGGCGAAATCCACAAAGAGGTCCGTCTTCATCTGTTCGGAGTGAACAAAAATGTGGTCGGCACAATGATATTGAAATCGCAAGGTCAGGCGATTGAACACCGTGTCACTGGAATCGCGTATGCGGGCGTTGACGTTATGGACGGTCAGAACGATGGATTTTCCAAGCAGCCTGTAATAGAGCATTAGAAGCGTGCGGTCAAAGGTCTCAAATTTGTTGTTCCAGAGAAGATGAAATATTTTCGGTTTTGCGGTCAAAGCGTAACGAAGCAGCCTGAAATAGTAGACTAAGACACGTAGAAATTTTCCCTCGAAACTTGCATCGGGCCTCTGGTCGCCACGCAGATTGAGAAAATTGACCCGAGGATTGCCGCGAAATTCTGGACAATCCAGATCATCGCTGCCGATTAAATCCAAAGTTACGCCTTTTGAGATGAGCTGCGTTGCCAGACCGAATGCATAGGGCTTGTCGCCGCCCCCAGTAAGCAAGGCAACTTCGATCCGATCCAATGAACTCGAATCCTGGAGCTGGGCCTTGCGGCCGGTGATAGCGAGGGATTTTTGCCCCGCATTCCCTTCCGCCATGCCAGCCTGCTCCACTTCGGGGATATGGGAACTCATGCCGCTGTCAGCCGCTCTTCGAGAAGTTCGCAGATCGCGTGGCCGATGGTAATGTGCATTTCCTGGATCCGGGCCGTCGATTTGGATGGTATGCATAGGCAAAGATCACACGCCGACCGCATCAT
>DATNNZ010000553.1:0-14431 GCA_035601575.1 Chthoniobacterales bacterium | reverse complement strand
TGTCGTGAGAACCTAGCGAATCACCAAGCGCCCTTGCCGTCTTTGTCTTCGGCGGCGCCTGTCCTCTTAGGTCGCTGGTGCGCAATAGACTTCAGATAGCCAACGGAGGAATCGGCTCACCTGATCGAAAACCGCAGCCGCCAGTGGCTTTCAATCAACCGAGCGGATTCGTCGGAGAGACGTCTTATGGCAACGGCGTCGATCCGGATTTCGGATTGCCATCCGCAATTCGCAATCCGCATTCCGCAATTGAAGCCGTCTCGCCTTTGACGAGAGTGACCGCATGTCTGAAAAAATCGCCTTAGTGACCGGCGCCGGTAGTGGCATTGGTCGTGCCGTGGTACTTGCATTTCTCCGCAATGGGTTCCGTGTCGTTTTGGCCGGGCGACGAGTGGCGGCGTTGCAGGAGACGATCAAAAGTGCCCAGGCGAGCGAATCACAGGTTCTGGCTGTCACTACTGATGTGACCGATCCGGCCTCAGTTCGAGCTCTTTTCCAGCAAACGGAACAGGGGTTTGGTCGGTTGGACGTGCTGTTTAACAATGCCGGAGCGGGAATACCGGCCGCGCAACTTGAGGATGTCACCTATGAGCAATGGCTGCGCGTCGTTGCGACGAATCTAACCGGTCCGTTTCTCTGTACCCAGGAGGCATTTCGTCTGATGAAGAGACAGACGCCCGCTGGCGGCCGGATCATCAACAATGGTTCGCTTTCTGCCAATGTACCGCGACCGAGTTCGGCACCTTACACTGCAACGAAGCATGCCGTGACTGGCTTGACCCGTTCGACCTCACTCGATGGACGCAGTTACAATATAGCCTGCGGCCAGATCGACATTGGAAATGCTGCCACCGAAATGGCGGCAAGGATCGGGGAAGGCGTTCAGCAGGCCGACGGATCAACCCGAGCTGAACCTCTGATCGATGTATCACTCGTCGCTGACGCGGTTCTTTACATGGCAAACCTACCGCTAGAAGCCAACGTCCAGTTCATGACCGTTATGGCTACCAAAATGCCATACATCGGAAGGGGCTAAGGAACGCAGACGGCAGGATCTGTGACCCGAGTCGGGAGGGGGCTGTGGAGTAACGAGCGTTGATAGAGCGTCTGCCCATGCGCGCCACCTTAAGTTGACGCGTATGGGCGTCTGCCGGACCATGTGCCAGCTACATATGAGACGATGCACTAGGTTGCGGACTATCTTCCGGGGATCCACCACACACTCTCTCTGGTTGCTAGTTAATTATATTTTATTAAATCCTTAGTGTTGTATGGCTTGATCCAAATCTGCTAAAACGCGTGTCAACAAAATGCCGCGCCGTCAAGAGCACAGTGTGCCCCTACAATCTTCTTTCTGCCGGTCTACTGTCTATAGCTTGGTCCTTGTACTTATTGGCCCTTCAGTCTTGTTTGCTCAAACTGGCGATCCTTTCCAGATCACCTCTGCAAATGGGCTAGTCACTGTTTTGCCTTTGACGGTTTCTGCAAAACACCAGCCCCAGTTAGGTGACGGCACGCCGATCAGTGCCACGGCGTTGTTGGCCGATTCTACTTTTTATGGGTTCGGAACACCGGCCGACCGCGCGTTCGCGACTGGCAGAAATAACGTGATCGGAATCTCTTTCGATGCTTCGGAATTCGATATCAAAGGCCAGAAAGGGGAGACTTACACTTTTCCGATTACCGGCGCGTTCAAGATCAGTGATCGGGTTCATCTAGACTATGTGATTCCTCTGCAATACGTGAAGCTGTCCGACGTTGAGCTTTTTCAAGGCGGGTTGACCCTCGATGTGCCGATCCAGCTTATCGTCTCCTCGAGTGAGCAGCCCTGGTCATGGGATGTCACTCCGACGCTGGCGTTCGCTGAGGCTGGCAGCAAAGAATGGATCGGCGGCGGAGCCCTCACCAATCTCCTATGTTACCGCCTCAAGAACGTCGCCTTGGCCTATGGCAATTATTTGAGCTTCTTTGAGGGCCATCGGTGGACCTTTGACGATGTCAACTTCGACAAGCGCGTGAGCCAACAGATCATGAAAAATGGTCTGAAAGTTACAGCCCAGTCTGGTAACTGGGTTTTCGATGCCTACGGCATCTATACTCAATACTTCCAATCGGCGGCGATTAGTTCCTATTACACGCTTGGTGCCGAAGTCGGGCGGTATTTCATTTGGACTTACAAAGGAATCCCGGTCGATCTCGGTTATCTCAGCCTCGGCTTCTATACCGAGCAGGGAAACCGGTTTAGTTCCGGTCATGTCCAATTTGGCTCGGCCTGGAGATTCTGAGGGAAGTCATTCCTGTCCTGGCAAAGCTAGGTAAACAACACCGCGCGGTGAACCTGGCTTGCGCTTACGGCTGCTCGGAGAGCGGTCGCCGCTCAGTCTAGAAGTACCACTATAGAAAAAACGTAGGTACGCCTTGACTACTGGCTTTTACGCATATATAACTACAAACATAGAGAATGTTATGAAGTGTATGCAAAAAGATTAATGTAGGACCTATGAGTGGCGCGCGATCAATACCCGATGAAAGATAAACCTGGTTTCATGCCAGCGGCGCGGGAATTACCGAGAACTGCTTTCTTATCGAAAGGCCGAAGTTGTTTATGATTTTACTTATCGATTCTGTCAGCGGTTTCTTGCCAGGCTGGACCGCACCGTTGATCAGATGGTCCAAGCGGCCCGATCTGGGAAACAAAACATCATAGAAGGTAGCAAAGTTTCCGGAACCTCCAAAGAGATGGAGATGAAGCTGCTTGGCGTTCCGCGCGCCAGCCTTGAGGAATTGCTGGGCGACTATTGCGACTTCCTTCGCGTGCGCGCTCTTCCGATTTGGGAAAAGGAGAGTCGCCAAGCCCGATTTGTCAGGCGACTGGGAACCAAGGCCGATCTGAGTTACGCGGATTATTGGGAATTTGGTGAAACCCGGCCGGCTGCAGTAGTCGCGAATATTGCCGTCTGTCTAATTCACCAAACCGACTTCCTTTTGGACCGGCAAATCGGCCGGCTCGAGCGGGATTTTGTTCAAGAGGGCGGGCTCCGCGAACGTATGACTCGCGCCAGGTGAACGAGGGTAAGCGATCGGACACATCGGACACCTGAACCTATAAGTCCGATGCGGCCCATCGGTTCTATGCGTCCCATGCGACCGATCGGTCCTAGGAGTCTCATGGAACACATCGGTCCTATGCGTCGCGTGCGACCCGATAGGTCCTATGCGTCTCATGCGACCCATCAGTCCTATTCCGTGGGCGGAAGTCTATCTTTGCATCGATGCCTGGCGCAGGATCGCTTGAGGCAATCGAAACGATCAGTGAGCTGGTGGCACATCCTCGGTTTCATCTCTCATTTATCTGCTCTACCATATCGCCAATGAATCATTGGACACCCATTCAGATCATTTCGCTGGTCGCTGTTCTCACCGCGAACAGCGTTTCCGGACAAACGAGCAGGCTCACCACCGCCACTGACGTTGCGCGTTATCTGGCTGGAATGCCGGTCTCACAGGGTTCGCCTTTGGAACCGCTAACTCGTGATCCCCAGTGGGTTGCGCACTCCAACGCGATGAACAGCTCCTTCAGTAAGCTGGACCAGCGGCAAATAAACAACATTCGAATCTGGCGAGCTGAGGTGTTAGCTCCGGTCATCCAGTCGAGTCGGACCTGTCTCTATCTCTTCGGGGGCCCCGACTTTCTTTACGCGAATGCTTTTTTTCCGGACGCATCAACTTATGTACTTCAAGGTTTGGAGCCGGTAGAATCGATTCCGGACTTAATGACTCTCCCGATCCAATCGCTGGACAGCACTCTGCAGAACATCGAAATATCGCTGAACCCGGTTTTGAACTTCAGCTACTTCGAAACCAAAGATATGCGGACTGATTTTTCCCGGTCACAACTCAAAGGCGTTTTGCCGGCTATTTTCGTGTTCATTGCTCGAACTGGAATGGAGATAACCAGAGTAGATTACATTTCGCTTGAGCCAAACGGAGGAATCATCAATGGCTTTCGCGGATCTGTGCGCGGCGCGCGGATCGGTCTGGTCGACTCAGCAACGAATGCCCAGAAGACTGTCTACTATTTTAGCTCGGATCTCTCTGACGGTTTTTTGAAAGGCAATCCTGCTGTGTTGCGTTTTTGCCAACGTCTGGGCCCAGTGAACGCGTTTTTGAAAGCCGCCTCCTACCTGATGTATCAGAATAGCTTTAACACTGTGCGCGGTTGGTTACTTCAGGCCAGCGCTTCAATATTACAGGATGACTCAGGCATTCCGATTCGTTACCTGACAGCGGACAGATGGACGTTGCGGGTCTTCGGCTCTTATCCTGGTCCGATCGATCTTTTCAAGAACTATTATCAGCCTGAACTCCGTAACTATTACGCAACGAGTAATCCGAAAGCGTTGACCTTCGGGTTCGGCTATCAGATCAATTACCGCAACTCGACTTTGATGCTCGCAGTGCGGAAACGGTGACGGCTTATCGCCTGCTATTTGCTATCAGCCTCAGCAACCCGGGAAACCGCTTGTCCAACTCCGCTCTGCGCAGCGATGTCATGCACTTGGTTCCCTCAGTCCGAGTGAAGATCAGACCGGCATCGCGCAAGACATCGAAATGATGAGATCGAGTTGCTTTCGACACATCCAACGCAAATTCGTTGCAAGCATGCTCTTGGCCATCCGTCAGCGCGCGAATGATGGCGATCCGGCATGGATCGGAAAGAGCCTGCATCACGGTCGCTAAGTCGATCCGGCCGAGCGAAGGATGAGAGTAAACCTTCATAGGGGATGAACGAACATACCATGTTGAGATAGTTAGACAATGATCGAACTATTGGTTGACTTGCGGCTGGCTGCTCGGATAGTTCGAAAAAGATCGAACTTGGCGATCGATTGATCCTGCTACCAACATTATGATGACACTGCAAGACCCGATTCAAATCGGTGATTGGAACCTTCCCAATCGCGTAATCATGGCTCCATTGACCCGATGCCGAGCGAGCGATGGACGCGTTCCCAATGAATTGATGCGAGAATACTACCAGCAACGCGCCAGCGCCGGTCTGATTATTTCCGAAGCGACTTCGATCTCTCCGACGGGCGTCGGGTATCCGGATACCCCAGGGATCTGGTCGAAAGAACAGGTCGCGGGCTGGAAACGGGTGACCGATGGAGTCCACATCGCGGGAGGACGAATCATTCTGCAATTGTGGCATGTCGGTCGCGTGTCGGATCCGCTGTATCTTAACGGCGCACGTCCCGTTGCGCCGAGCGCAATAGCGCCGGACGGCCACGTGAGCCTGGTTCGCCCGAAGAAATCGTTTGTGACGCCTCGCGCCCTCGAGCTCGATGAAATTCCCGCGATTGTCGAAGACTACCGAAGAGGGGCTGAAAATGCGCTTGCCGCCGGTTTCGATGGAGTCGAATTGCACGGTGCGAATGGTTACTTGCTCGATCAATTCCTTCAGGATGTGAGTAATCATCGGACGGATGAATATGGGGGACCGATTGAAAATCGTGCCCGACTGATGCTCGAAGCCGTCGACGCGGCAATTTCAGTATGGGGAGCTGCCCGGGTTGGTCTGCACCTCAACCCGCGTGCCAGCACCTATTCGATGGGCGACTCCAACAAAGCAGCGACCTTCGGATATGTCGCTCGCGAAGTCGGTAAGCGTGGTATCGCGTTTCTTTGCGCCCGCGAATCTTTAGAGGAGCCGCGCCTCGAACCGGAACTGAAGAAAGCGTTTGGCGGTCCGGTAATAGCTAATGATTCGTTTACCAAAGAAACCGGCGAACAGATACTGGCCAAGGGTGAAGCCGACGCCGTCGCTTATGGCCGAATTTTTATCGCCAATCCGGACCTTCCTCGTCGCTTCGCTTTGAATGCGCCGCTCAACGAGCCGGTTGCCGATACGTTCTATGGTTCGGGCCCGCGCGGTTACACCGATTATCCTTCCCTCGATCTGGAAGAGCAAGCAGCGTGATGGTTGGGTGCGAACGGAGCAATCGGTAGGGCGAAACCCAACTCCGCCAAGCCTACGTCGCGGCGGGCGCTCTGGGAAGGGCATCGCTTAATAGCTCGGGCGCGCCGTAGTCCGCGAAGGCTCACAGATCCTGCGAAGGCAGGATCTGTGAGCCTTGGGTGATTCCGCAATAAGTTACGAGTGGCGGGTTGCGGGTTACATGTTGCGAGCCAAGTGATCGACGCGCGTCTCTCAACCTGTAACTCGCAGCCCGTAACCCTTCTTACACGAACAGCGGCAGCGTCTCGAGACGAGCACACTGTTCGCGCATCGTCGCATCATCGGGCGCCGAGGTGAAACGACTCGCTGCATCCAGCACCTTGGGAAGAAGCCGTATGTCGCCCACCGTAGCAACGAAGATCCCAGGACGCGCGAGAACCCAGTGTACAGCCGCATCAATGTCGGCTTGCTCGTCGAACGGTTCGTACCAGGTAGCCCGTGTGCGTTCGCGGCCCCACCAGGGCCGACGTGCGATCGACTTGATCGTTAGCACCGCCACGTTCCGCTCGGCGCAAACGGCAGCCACCCGCTCGAACGCCGCTGCGTAATGAGGATCTTGCATCATGATGTAACTGTAGGGAAGTAAGACGCTATCGAAGTCGAAGCGCTCCAGACTTCGGAGATGTGTTGCCGCGATCTGTGTACCGTGGCCAGTAATTCCGATAAACCGAACCAAGCCTTGATCGCGAGCCTCAATGCAAGCCTCAAGCGCACCTTTTGGGCTCAGAGCGGTGTCCCATTCGATAGGATCGGCGAGACTATGGAGTTGAATGAGATCAAAACGCTCCACGCCCATGCGTTCAAGCGAGCGATGGATGTCGCGTTTGGCCGCGTCATAGGTCCGGCCGCCAGTCTTCGTCGCTAGAAAGAAACGTCCGGGATGTTCTCGCAGCCACGGCGCAATCCGGAGCTCAGCGTCGCCGTAGCCGGCTGCAACATCGATGTGGTTGACACCGTAACGTAACAGTATCTCAAGTGCCTGGTCGGCTTCCTCCTGAGAGACTTTCGACAGGCCAGCGGCCCCAAAAACGGTGCGCGTGCTTTGGTGTCCCGTTCGTCCGAACAACTGTTTAGCAATCATAGCTAGGTCCTCCAGTGTAGAGAAACGTCGAAGTGTGCTCGGAATTCAAGCAGTACCAGGCCAAATTTTTTGACTCGCTAAAGAATTGGAAATTGATTCTGATGCATTCGATCTCGGCAACCGCCAATCGTGCTCTATACGGAGCAGTCGATTATATTTCGCCAGGCGCTCCGATTGGGTGATAGAGCCAACTTTGATGAAGTCGCCAGACCAGCCAACTGCCAGATCCGCCAGCCAATGGTCTTCGGTTTCGCCACTGCGCGCGCTAATCGAGATCTGCCATCCAGCGTCTCTGGCCACGCGATGCGCTTCTCTTGCTTCGGTCAGCGTTCCGATCTGATTCAGCTTTAGCAGCAGAGCATTCGCCGCCTTGAGCTCTATGGCCCGGCGGATCCTGTCCGGGTTCGTACAGGTAAGATCGTCGGCGAGGGTTAGTGCCCGGCCTTCCAATCTTGATCGCAGTTTTGGCCAATTGTCCCAGTCATCTTCGGCGAGACCATCTTCGACACTGACGATTGGAAATTCTCTTACCCATCGGTCGATTTTAGCGATGACGCCTTCAGCCGTTTCGTTTTGGCCATCCAGGTGATAATTCTGGCCTCGCGTGAAGTGACTTGCCGCTACGTCGATCGCTAGAGCGACTTCTTTCCCGATACGAAATCCGGCTGCCTCGATGGCCTCTGCCGCCCTTTCCAGCATCTCCGAACTGTGTCGAAACGGCGGTGCCAATCCGCCTTCATCTGCTGTTAACGCGCGCGCATCATATTTTTGCAAAATGAGTTCGGCGGCAGATTGATAGATCTCATAGAGTATGGCCAGGCTATCTGCAACGTTCGCAGCCGTGATCGGTACTACGAGCACGTCCTGAATTGCGACTTGGCCAAAGGCATGTTTCCCGCCACTGAAAAGATTGACGGTTAACCGTGGAAACGTCGGCTTCTCATTCGCTATTAGCGATGCGAAATATTGGAATAGTTCGACGCGGGCAAGGCGAGCGCTTGCTCTGGCGAAGGCGAGGGAAGTGGCGAGAATTGCATTCGCTCCCAAGCGGATCTTGTCTGAAGTTCCATCGAGCTCGATCAAAGTGCGATCTAACGAATCCTGGTCGGCGAACTCTCGACCCACCAAAGCCGAAGCAATCGGGCCAGCGACATTCGTGACTGCTTTTCGCGTGCCCAGACCGCGGTATCGCTTGTCCTGATCGCGTAATTCTTTCGCTTCCGCTTTACCGGTTGAAGCACCAGAAGGCACGGAAACGGTTTCAACTACGCCGCCGTCTAAGCCGATAGTCACTGCGAGCGTAGGACGGCCGCGGCTGTCCAAAATTTCCAAAGCGGCCAGCTGCGTTATCCGGCTCACGACATTATTCTCCTGGCAAAGATTTCGACCAGTTCCGAAAGCGTAGCTGGCGCTGCTTCGATTAAATCAAGGGCGGCTTGGGTCTGTGCCGACCGTTCTGAGTCGTTCAAATACTCGAGCGGCGAACGGCCAACTGCGCGCGCGAGCAGGCAGGCAGATGTGTGTTTTACCGCCCGGTGCTCCAATCCTGTGGTCCAGGGCGATTCGCGAACCAGCCCGAAGTAGGTATCCCAATAACGCAGCGCCGCATCGAACAATATGAAGCGGTTGCTGGGTAAATGATGCGCTTTGCTCAAGAGATGCGTCAGACTAAAGCCGAGATCGAATGCCGGATCACCGAAATGCGCAACTTCATGGTCGAGCAAGATCGGTTTGTGCTGATAAATCAAAATGTTCTTCGGACTGAAGTCGCCATGAACGAACGTTTCTTGGCGGTTCAGCGTGTCTGCGACCAACTCGGTGAGAAAAGGTTTTGCCGAAGGCATTACGGCTGAGCTGTATTCGTAGTAAGGCTCCAGTCGAAGCGTGTGGAAAAACGTTCGATCGGAAAATTTCGCCCGGAGTTCGTCGGACCTCAAGTACGACCGTTGATGGATCCGCCCCAACAATTCTCCGAACTCTTGGATCAGTGCTAAATCAATCTTGCCGCCCAGCAGCCTTTCTTTCCAATTCTCGTGCGGTGGAGGAACTGCCTCCATTGCAAGAATGTTCTGTTCTCGATCCTCAAAGACCAGGGGAGTGATTGTGCCGGGTGAAGTGATGCTCGGCAGAAAGCGCAGCGCGTCGGCCTCAATCCGAATTCGCAGTGGATCGCTGAACCAATCCGACTTTACCCGCAGTTTTGCTAAAGCTTGTTTAACCACCCAAGCTGGACCTAGTTCCCGCTGCAGCCAGACGGTCTTGTTGGAAACGCCACCTTTCAATGTGCGCACGATGGGTTTTTCGTGCGAACCGATTCGCTTAGTAGCACGGAGGTAACCGAGCAATTGGTCGCTACTTTCAATGTCGATGATCATGTTCGGGAGGTGGTAGGGATCGGCGGACCGACTTTGTCCGGCGGCTGCCGGATCGCGCCCGCGCTCAGGACTATACACCTCCTCAAACTTTGGGGGCGCCATCCGGAAGAAAGAATTCCAAGCGCGGCTCGATGCGGAAACAGCCGCCGAAGCGATTATCTCCTTGGTCCGAGGGCCTGAGCGGAACCTGCGCCGGCCACGCCGACGCGATGGAGCGCCCCCTTCGTCAACTCTCTGCGTGGCTAGCGGCAAAATGATGGTATCGCGCAGGTGGACGATGTCGGATCCCCCCGATGTTCTATCTTCCGGCGAGACCCACTCGCCATCATGCAGTAACGATCGGCTATCGGCTATCGGCTATTCGCGCAGCGCTGGCTATTTCTTATCACCGGCACCGGAGGCAACACGATGGCGCTGGCGTGATCGGTTCGTCCGTCTAAACGTTTCTTGATCACTGCGGATGCAGAGCGCGCTACTTCCTCCCACGGAATTCCAATTGTCGATAAACCGAGAATTTCTGCCACGGGCGCGTTGTCGAATCCGATAACAACTGGCGGAGGGGTTTTAAGCTTTTGATAACAAATCAGTGCGGCTTCTGCCAAGCGGTCGCTGCAGCAAAAAAGGGCGTCGGCCCGAAGGCAACTCAGCGGTGCCGCGATATTCTGTACCGCAGAACGGAAGAACCAGGTTCCTGCCTCAATGACTTGAGCGGAAGGGAAAATTCGACGGAAACCATCGATTCTGCTTTGGCTCCGCGGATCCGAGGCTGGGCCTCCGATAACCGCCGGCCGCCGCGTAGAGTAACGCGACAGAAGTTGGCCGGCAGTGATACCACCGCCGAAATCATCGACACTGATCGAATCAGTGAAGAGGCTGCCGATCCCCGCTGGCGGTTTGTCGTGCAGAACCAGGGCGAATCGATAATCCGACGAGAGATCATGCATCAGCCGAGGCGACTCCCAGAGGACAGGATAGACATCTTCACGAACGTGTTTTGGCGCAATGGGACCAAATGTCACCTCGAAAGGCAGCTCCATCGTCTCCATTTTGGCGACCAACTGCCGCAAAAGAAGGTTGCCAAAACTCCCAGAACGCTTTGCCCGCCTGGCGAAAATCAAGAGAGCGGACCGCAGCGTGTTCTTCCGACCAGCAATGAAGCTCCCGGACCCGGCTCGCCGGATAATAAAACCATCCCTTTCCAACTCGGTGAGCAAGTGGTGAGCAGTTTGATAACTGACCGCGAATCTCTGGGCAATGTAACGCGCCGAAACGAACCTTTGACCGGCCCGCCGTAGTTCGTCCGAAACCATGGCGCGCAAGGTCCGCCGAATCCTGTCTATTTCACCGCTCGGGCGCCGTCCCATTCGCGAATAATCATATCAGTTTGCGCCAGGAGCAATCTCTTTTGGTTGCATCTGGTTTCGCCTTCAACAAATCTGTCTAAGTGCAGGCGGAGGTATTTCGGTCGCTGCAGATGAATTGATCCAAGCTCTTCGCCAAAGGTTGGACAAGTGGGAGTGGCGACCCGGCGGCTTACGCGTGGAACTTGCGTTCGCGAAACTGGGAGAATGGGCGGGCGCGTTCGGAGCCGCCGCCCGTGCGATGCAGACCTGTTGATTCAAACCAAGGAACTACATATGATCTCAACGAAATTCGCGGGATTAGGGGATGTAAAACGTCCGGGTCTTTCTGTCGGCTCCGCTACCGAAAGGCTGTTGTGCTTGGCCTATGTCGAAAAACGATTGATGTTCCTGTGCGCCGCAAAAATGATCTCCGCGCCCGAGCGCGATCTGAAGGTGCTGCTTGGGCGCCTGCAATACCACGCAGCCGGCCGCTGTCACTCGCTCCGCAATCGGCTTCGCGAGATGCGTACCGCCAAGGTCCGAATCGACGGTGTTCCCAACGAAGCTCTAGCGATTCTTCTGGATGAAGCCTTGGATGGCGAGGATAGCAGGGAAGTTGCGCGGATCGTGTGGTGGATCCACCAGGAGCTTCTCGCAAGCTACGAAGACTATCTCGCCACGACCAATCCGCTGGCCGATGCGCCGACCTGCGAATTGATCGAGACCTTTCTTCTTCGGCTGCGAGCTACGGTCGCGTGTCTGTGCGCGCACCTGGACCAGCTTGGTGTTCCTCAGCCGGAACGAAATCTGTCTCCACGACTTCGGCAATTTGTCGACGCCGCCGGCGGAGTGGACGGGTCCAAACGAGCAGAGGAGATTGTTGGCCTGGAAAAATCCGCCGAACCGTTTGTGGTGCCGAGAAAGCCAGGTCGCGACGCTGGTCTCAACCAAGTCTGGGACTACGTCAAACCTCCGATGGAAAATGTCGCTGATCACTTTGCTTACATGTTGGGAATCAGACTCTCGGAAATCAATGTGGCGGAGGGTTTGGCCGTTGTGCTTTGCGAAACCAAAGAGATGCCTTGGGAGTTTTATTGGGATATTTCTCGTCATCTCTGGGATGAGGTGCGCCACTCCATGATGGGCGAGGCGGCTATAGAGGCGACCTTCGGTACGGTGAACGCCATCCCAATGCGCGACTATGAGAGCGTTTACTGCATGGAGGCGCCCGCGCTAGAGCAGTACGCCACCCTAGGCCTTGAGATTGAAGGCGCTCAGATGAAATACCCCATCGGTAAACGAGGCGAGTGGGAGTTCTGTCGAGATGCGGTTAAAGATCCCCTGATGACGACCTTTCAGGATTTTGATTGGGCCGACGAGGTTCTGCACGTCAACATCGCCAAGCGACAATTAAACGAATGGTTCCGTAACGGCACACAGGAACTGAGCGCTTTGGCGGAGGCAGGCAAACAAAATCGGGCTAGGGTGAAAGAACGCCATCCGCCGGTGCGGATTAAGACGCCCCCGAAGAGAGCATAGATTCCTGTCCACCAGTCGTTAGGGTTAGGAGCCGGGGTTTAATGAGGTGACGGATCCGCGGAGTGACGGAAAAGGCGCGAAGCGTAGACAAGATTACAGCCTGGGAGAACTGTCGGATTTTGAAGTTGGTCTTGCCACTGAGGCGCGAAGCGCTGGCCAGATTTAAGCCTGGGCTGCCAGGCCCAGGAACGTTCGAATGAGGGCGATTAGCGCTGAAGGCGCGGTGGATTGCAGAGCTCGCTCCGGCCAGAAGAGATGGTAGGCGCAGAAGACAGCATCTGGATAGGCGTTTTGCCTTTTGCTCACGAAAACTCATAGAACAATCTCCCACGCGCTTTCAGCGCTACTCGCTTTTGTTCAAATTCCCTGGGCCTAGCCGCCCAGGCTCAAATCTTTTCTGCGCTTCGCGCCTCACTGGCCAAGCGCCTTCAAATCCGACAGGCACCCAGGCTGTGATCTTTTCTGCGCTTCGCGCCTCTCCCTAGTTCCGTAACGAAGCCCGTTTGAAAGTCCAACAACCCCTTCTCCGGTCAAATCATATCAGTTTTTGCTTCGATTTATCTCGTAAAACTTGTTGAATGTTTCTTTCCTGTCCTAAATCAGAAAATCCGGTTACCGGATTTTATCCCCCCAGAATATGAGAACACTCGTTCGGTTGAATTCGGCAGCCCGGTTTGGGCTGCTTTCAGAAAGCCGGTCGCGCCGGAGCGCAACGGCGGCGGAAGGAAGAGCCATTTTGAGAAAAATGGGCCTCTGCTTGCCGATCCTCGGTATGATCGCGACGTTTTTTGCCCCCATCACTAGTTTGGCCGCGGACAAAGCAATCTACTATTGGGTTTCACACGGATCGCCAACTGACCCGGTCTGGACCATTTTCCTCCAGGGTGCCGAGCAGTGGGGGAAGGACACCGGGAATGACGTTCGCACCTCCTTCCATAGCGGCGATGTTCCGTCGCAACAGGAAGCTGTCCGCGCCGCCATCTCGGCGAAAGCGAGAGGGATCGTCACCAGCACACCCGATCCAGGGAGCCTGACCAAAGTCATTGCCGATGCCCATGCGGCCGGTATTCCGGTGATCATTATGAACACCGAAGATAAGACCAGCGGCCGTGACGCCTACGTCGGCGGCGACAACGTCGCGATTGGTCATCGTTGGGCGCAATATCTGGTGGATCATAACTTCGTCAAAAAGGGCGATTTTGTTTGGATGCCGGTAGAAGTCCCCGGCGCGACTTATCAGGTGCTCGAAACCCAAGGGATCGACACCGTATTCAAGCCGCTCGGCGTAACCTACGAAATAACCGAAACCAAACTTGATCAGGCTGAGATTATTACGCGAATGTCGGATTACCTCACCGCTAATCACAGCAAGATTAAAGCGATCATCGGTCTGGGTGACCTGGTGACCGGAAGTGTCAAGCGTGTCTTCGATCAGGTTAAAGTCAAAGCTGGTGAAATTCCGGTAGTCGGATGGGGTAATACTTCCGATACGGCCCAGGAAGTCTTGGACGGTTATGTTAACGCAGCGATGTGGCAGGATCCGCAGGCGACCAGCTATTTAGCTCTTTCAATGGCGGCAATGACGGCCAGCGGGATTCCGCCTGGATTCGACGTCAACGTCGGCACGTTGTACGAAAAGGACAAGGCAGCGACCTACCTCAAAATAACGCAGGGCTCGGCACACAAATAATTGGGTGCAGTGTGCCGTCTCGTATATACCGATGATGTCGCCGGCGACCCGTTTTGAACGCAACGACATCACCGGTATATGCGAGACGGCACACTAATTTCGTTCATCCAAAGGCTGATAGCGAGACCCGAGTTTGGGCCGTTCGTCCTACTCATTGGCGAGATCGTTGCTTTTACCGTGCGCTCGCCGGCGTTCCTGTCGGCAGGCAATATCAGCAATTCGTTGGCATTCACTCCTGAGCTGGGGATGATCGCCTTGGGGATGACCCTGCTGATGATCTCCGGCGAATTCGACCTGTCGGTGGGCTCGGTGTTCGGCTTTGCACCGATCGTGATGTGGACATTCTACAACGCTCACATCACTTCGCTGGAGGTCGGCTTCCTG
>DATNNZ010000552.1:0-12396 GCA_035601575.1 Chthoniobacterales bacterium | reverse complement strand
CACGCCAGGGGCAAAGATCCTAGTAGGAGGCAAGCACGTTGGTGACCGGGGTTACTTTTACGAACCAACCGTTCTGTTGAACACTACCCCCGCAATGAGTGTTCAGCGGGAAGAAATCTTTGGGCCGGTTCTCTGTGCAATGCCATTTGAGAGTGCCGAAGAAATCCCACCGGTCGCCAATCAAACTCGCTACGGTTTGGCCGCAAGCATCTGGACGCGGAATGTTTCCAAAGCGCTGCGTTTGGCGCAGGCATTGAACGCGGGCGCCGTTTGGGTGAACTGTTTTAATGTCTTCGATCCCAACCTTCCGTTTGGAGGTTTTAAGGAATCCGGCTGGGGCCGTGAACTTGGACAGGAAGGGGTTGAAGCGTTCACCGAGTTAAAGGCAGTTACAGTGAAGCTTTGATCGAGTGCGAACACCTCCGAAACTCGCTGCACAAACTATGAAGGCAGTAGGTTTTTTCCGCTCTCTAACCGGCCAATGGCTATTGGCACGAGAGTACCGCAAGACTTACGTGCTGCCGGATAAAGGTTGAGGCGCTACGAAGTTGCGACCGCTTCGGCCTTCACGACGATGTCGGCGCGCGTGCTGTCGACGATTGCCTTTAGCTCCGCCTGCTCCTGCGCGGGGACACTGAACTTGTCCAGCGTCTGCTGAAAATCGTCCATGAACGCGTCCCATTCGGGGCCGGTGATTTTCATGTCCTTGTGCGACTCGTACATGGACCGTCCCGTGTATTTTTGCGGGCCGCCGGTGGCCCAGCAGACCATTTCCGTCACCAGGTATTTGAATCCTGGCGGGGGCACGCGGTGATGCGCTTCATCCACGCGGGGATTCGCGTTCAACCTCGGGTCGACCATGATACGGTCAATAAAGTCATCGACGACCGTGGCGATCGGATAAACGCCGCCGAGGCGCTCGTAGAGTGTGAGGGATTCTGGCATGGGATTAACATCATATAACTTAGCGTCTAATTTACTAGGTTATTTGGCGTACTGCTGCGGGAGATGCGCTTTTGAGTTGCCGGTGGCCGTTAGCGGTTAGCAGTTGACGGTTCGGGCACCCTTAGCATTGATCCCATATTCCAGGCACAGCGCGCGAAAGTTCTCCGCTCTCAGCGCTCTTAGCACAAACTCTACTCTCTGCTCAAAAGGTTTACTTTTCTTCCAGGGCATGAGCGCTTCTTTACCGCTCTCTGCCCAAAAAGTGTTACCTATGTATTGAACCTAGAGTGTTACCGATGTTCTGACTGCACCGACGCATCGGCTATTGGCTATTGGCTATTGGCTATTGGCTATTGGCTATTGGCTATTCTCCGCCATTCCTGCCGCTTTCAGAAAATCGAGAAAATCACTGCCCCAGATCTTGATTCCTTCCTCCCAGCAGGCGAAACCGATTTGTCCCTCTGCATGGGTGGTTCCGAATGCGGGATAAACTTTGGCCTGGTTCGCTCCGCCCTTTTCGCGGATGATCGGGCCGAGCACGTCACTAGGTCCCAAAGTGTAATCGTTCTCGGCTTGCAACAGAAAGACTGGCACTTTGGTGCCATGGACCGCCTCGATTGTTCGTTGTCGTATTTCGCGATTCCCCCACGACATCGCTCCAGGGCTAAAGGCGATGCAAGCGCGTAAATCGAGACCTCTTTCCGCGGCGAGCAGTGACTGTAACCCGCCGTATGCCACGCCGGTAACTGCGATCGCATTGGCGTTGATATATGCCTGTTTCTTCAACCAATTCACCGCAGCGACGACGTCTTGGTTAGACTCCTCCTCGAGCGCAACGGCCTTTTTCTGAATGGATAATCGGTCGGCACCAGACGCGATGTAATCCTGGATCGTATCGCCGAAGTATTCTCCCGGCGAAGGATTGTGCCCGTGTCGGACCGGTATAAAGAGTGCATAGCCGTGTTGAGTGCAAAACAGCCCAAACTCCGGGCGAGCGGACGGATTCTTTTCTGCGCCATGATTCCATACCATCGCTGGGAAAGGTCCGTCACCAGCCGGTTTATAAACCCAACCGCGGAGCGTCAATCCATTGCTGGGAAATCCGACGGATAGAGCGGTCTTGCGGAAAGCTTTGACTGCATCGGACTGCGTGTGGGCTGGTTCGTGGGTCAAATCTGACGCCGCGTCATCCGCAGGCGCCGGTGTTGAGAGCGGGGCTGATTCAGGCGCCGACGTGATTGCGCGAGCGAGAACGATGGACGACCCAAAGACCGACCCAGCCCAGATCAACCCAAGCAGGGAATGGCGCATAGGTTTTCCACTCGGCAATTCGCGTTCCGCATTCCGCAATAGGAATGGCATCATCCGCTTCTGAGTTGGAAAATGTCAATCCTGGTGGCACGAAGAAATGGATAGAATGCGCATCGCAGAACGCGGATTAGACATTCCGTAAGTGAGCATTGATCTGCGACGCTTATCGGGTATTTCGTGTTTCAATCTGTCATTTGCGTCTTGTTATCGCGCTTCACATCGTTTGACGCTGCCAACATTCCTGCTGTTTCCGCCGCACGTGTTCCGCAATCCGCAATTTCTCTGCTAACCAATCACGAATTACCTTTCACGTCGCGCCCGTTTGCCCTTTTCTTCGAGCGAACCCGCGTTATGGTGGCGACGATAATCATGGCGCGGACTCTTCTAGTGGTTGTTTTCTGTTGCATCGGCGTCACCTTGCGAGCGCAGAACGCGCAACCGAGCACATCTCCTTCCGCCTCACCATCACCGTCTCCATTGGCTGCGCCTTCAGCGACACCGATTCCGCAGATGCCCCGCGATCTCATACCAAATCCGAACAGTGTTCCGGTTCCGACCCCGCCGCCTTCTGCCCCAGATCTGCTGCCTGAATCCAACAAGTTACCGCCCACACCCACGCCGGGTCCGAATCCGGCCGATCTGCTTCCTCAAGGTTTACCCATTGGAACGCCGACTGCGACCCCCAAACCGCTGGCGGAACAAGCAGTAAAGGATAAGGCTCGATTTCGTGAGATCCTGACTACGGCCAAGCGGGATCCTCAAGCGATCGAAATGTGGAACAAAGCGGCCATAGCCGATAACCTGGAGTACAAGCGCGAATGGTTAAGGCAATACGATAGCTACGTAAGTGGAGTGATGCAGAAACTTGAGCCCAAACTGAAGACGACCATACTTACATGGGAAGCGGTGCAACTGTCTACCCACAGCCAGCACACTCTCAAGCCAACTGTACCTTTGCAGTATTTGCAACCTTCGAGCCACTGATTCAGGCGATCATTGCCGCTATTTTTCGGCCGCCGTCCGGCGGCGGCGACCGCTTAACAAATAGATGGCGGCACGCAGCTCAAGCAGAGGATCATCCGAAGGATCGATTCCATCTACCCGTGGGATAGGGTCGAATATGATCTGTTTTTGCTCATGGGCGTTATCGGACACTGGCTCGGTTAAAACCACCGCACCGAGTTCAAGTAAAGTCCGATTCTCTGGCCAGCGGATAGTCGCGTCGTCCACGATATCTCCGTCGTTTGCCAGCTGAACGAGAATGCGAAACTTGACCGGATCCTTGGCTATTCTTTCTGCCAATTCATCGAACAGGTAGTTTGCGCTCTTGGCCGCAACAGCGGCATCGTTCAGATGGTCGTTGCCGGCTTCTGGGACAATCCGGTAGCGTCCATAGCGGCTGACGCCATCCTTGTTGGTAAAGTGCATCGCTGTCACACCGAAGTATGATTCTCTGGCGAAGCTGGATGGAGCGGGCTTAGGTGTCTGCACATATTCAAGCGCCTTGGGATGAGCTCCGAGGAACGCTTCAATTGGGGATGGCGATGGCTTTGACGGGTCGCTAGAAGCGATTGCACGCAAGAACTCCAGGAACTCCTGGCCGGTTCTGACCGGAAATCCGTCAGCCGAATGACTGACAATATCCGTGTGAACGTGTTCGGCGAGGTGAAACCGGATTGCCATTCCGCGTGGGTTCGCGTTGGGATCATTATCGGGAACCAACGGAATACCGGTCGAGTTAGAGAAACGCACCGTTACCGGGGTAGACTCCCGGTTTATATGAGGCGCTCGGGTGAGGGAGGCGGCATCGGGCGAAGGGCTAAACGTACCCGTCAGCATAGTACCTTTGGCATGGGCCGGTCGAAAGCCGGGGTGCAGTCCGAAGATAGTGTCGAACTGTTGAAGCAGATCCTGGCCGAGTGCAATAAGCTTGTCGTCTTTGGGAAGTGGCATGGTTGATTTTCTTCTGAGAAACTCAGCGACTCTCGTTTCTCGTTATCCGTCTGTCCAACCACATAAAAATCTTGATGGAGGTGGCCGCGCTTTGAGCCCTGCTCTATCCACCCAGCGCGTTCAGGAACTCGGCGACTTTCAGTTTGCCGCCGCTCAACACAAGTTGGCCGTCGCAAAGCAGCAGCACTTCAAAGTCGTAATCGAGCAGTTTACGCAGCGATCGCTTGAGCTTCGAGGAGTCGTCGAGTTTTGGCTCCGGAATGAGGCTCAGCGCGCCCGGCGGGTTCCCGATGATGGCATCGCCCAGGAGCATAATGCCGTTCATCTTGCGTGAGATGGCATGCTGCGCTGGGTCAAAATACAACCCGATCTCGCCGGCCGATTTGCCGGGGAGATGAATCACGCGTAGAGCGTCCGCAATCAGCTCCCCTTCGCGAACCATTTCGTTGATCGCAACGGGGGAGAGTTGCGCTACCTCATCCGCCCCGGCGACGAGGTGAGCGCCGAAGCGCGTCCGAAACAGTTCCGCGTCCCGAACATGGTCACGGTTGGTGAGGACGATTTTCGTGATTGGCTTAAGCCGGTCGAAGCTCGCCCAATCGTTCTCTTCGGGTGCCGGTGGGTCTACGAGCACCGTGCATTCGTCGAGTGTGATTGCGTAACCGTTCAAGTCCCACGGCCGGTCGGCGTAAGTCGAACCCCACGTAAAGATGCCGGGAAGAATTTCGCGCATGGTGCTGTTAATGTGGCCGACGTGGAGGGGACATGCGAGAGCCGAATTGGAGAGAGTAAGATCACATCCGGCATCAGCACCCAGCTCGAACGACGGACCGGTTTGATCCGCGGACTCATCCATCAAATTCTGCCTGCAGCGCGATCACTCCACAGTGCCGTCGCGTGGCAAGCAAAGCGCAATCGTGAGTGATGCCGTCGCCGCAAGGGCGCCAGCTGTTCGCACGTGATTCCAGGCCATCCAGCTAGTAACGTATCCAGCCCATAGGTTCGCACCATCGGCGCTCGCCGGGTCGATGGCTGCCAGCGCTTCGTTCAGCGGTAGGTTGAACGCGATCGTCACCAGAATTGCGCCGACAAGATAAAGGAGCCCCCCGGCGAGATGGAAGATGCCAGCGGGTTTGTGCCACCTGAACAACGAAGCGACGGCGAGAAGGACGCAAGCCGCCGTCGTTCCGGAGCTCACACCGGCCGGCCAGGCGCTCCTGGAGCAATCCGAAAAGATTTTTCAGGAACTAGAGACTGCTCGAATCGAGGTCAAACGATATGGGAGCGGCCAGAAGGGTTTGCTGCGAATCGGCTGCGAGGATGGGACGACCTTCACGATACTGCCGCCGCTCCTGCAGAACTTCCAACAGCAGTACCCGAACGTACGCTGTTCGATAGTGACCCGATCGATGGCGGACCAAATCGTGGCGCTTCGTTCCGGCGATTTGGACGCCGGCATCCTGCCGCTGCCACTGAACGTTCCGGACTTGGAACTGATTAAACTGGGTAGCTGTTCGATGATCGCCGCCTTTGCAGCCCACCTGGCGCTGGCTGGAAAAGAGAGACTCCAGCTCCGGGATTTGCGTCATCAACCGGTCGTTGCGCTGCCAGACGACTCGGACAATCTTTATACCGTCATCTTGCCGTATCTCAAGAAGCGGAGGATTCCCGTCAATCTGGTTCGGGGCGCATTCGATCTGACCACCTTGCTGCTGATGGCTGCTTCTGGCCTTGGGGTAGCTCTAATTCCTTCCAGTTACCGAGAATGTGGACCACCTAGTTTAGTGTATCGCGAGATCATTGACAGCACACTCGATCTTTCCGTCGGACTGGCCTGGAAAAGAGGGACGGCTAAAGCCGTCGTCACAAATTTTGTTCGAGTGGTGAGTGGCATGGGCGGTCCAGTGCATAGTTAGGTCGCGTCGGCAATTCAAAAGTCTTGGGCGGCGCGACCGTTCCGTGGCCTGCGCAACCGCGGCTTGCCCGCCGCCTTTCATGCCTCGCGCTAGCGACCTCGGAAAACCGCGCCGCAGGGCAAACCCAGATCGAGATCAATCTGAGTCGCCCTGCGGAATGCTGATTCCTACCTGATTTCCTATCTACTTTTTTCTTATCTCTTACTTTGGTACACCGTACCGTTGACAAAGCTCCAAGTTTACTTCCAACACGTTCACAAACTTCTCTCCGGCTAGACCCGCAAAGGCCGCGGAAGCGTTGGATTGCAAAAGCTGATCGATCTCCTTCCGAACCTCTGCTCCGTCACGTTTGGTATCGTCGGCCCATTTGGATGCAACGCGGTCCAGCTGGAACTCGGCGTTTTGTAATGTGATATGAGGATCGAGACCGGAGCCGGATGCTGTTACCAGGTCCGCAGGTACTTCCTGCAGGTCAGCATCCGGATGCTCTTGCCGCCACATATCGAAAAAGTTGCCTTGCACATCGGTTCCATCTTTAACTGGTTGAATAGAGGTCTGGGCCTTACCGTCAGCACCCGCCTGCGTGACGGCTGATGGGAACATCCCAGGATGATCCTGGGAAAAGTTCTCGAAGAAAACGACCGCTAGATCCGTTGCCTTCGGTTGCGGTGTACTCGGGTTATTCTTAACCCATTGGGCGACTACATCGGGATGAGCCTTTGCCCAGGCATCGATATACTGGGCATGCGTCGGATCCGCATTGACCCAAGCCAGCGCCACGGCGTTGTGCAGATCGGCCCATTGCGCGACAAGGTGCGGGTTGCCCGCATATTTGTCCTGCTGGAACCAAGCCTCAATGTCGGGAGCAACTAGTTGCCCGGCTTTCGGACCACGTTGGTACTTCACAATCGGTCCTAGCGCGGTAGCCACACGATTGCGCAACAGATAGTTGGAAGCCGCATAGGTCGATGAGGCCGACGCAGACGCGTCATAGGACGCTGCGGAAGGACGTGGTTGGAAATACTCATCTTTCGTGAATGGTTGAGCGATCAACTTCGAACCAACGACTGATCCATCTGGACCCTTCAACAGACTACCGTTGGCTTGAAACGGAAAGAAGACTTGTCCGATCCCCCAGACGGCCAGCGGATAGATAACACAGCAGATAACAATAGTTAGTGCTAATAACAGGATGCTCTTTGTCAGATAACGAAACATGGGAATGTCTCCGAAGGTAAATAGTGAAATTTCAAGCGACCAAATGGAGGACAACCATTATTAGATCGATCAGTTTAATGCCTAGGAATGGGAGGATTACACCTCCTAGTCCCCAGACTAACAGGTTCCTTCGCAGCAACGCGTCCGCACCCAAAGGCTTGTAACTAACCCCTTTAAGGGCAACCGGAATCAATGCCGGAATAATGAGAGCATTGAAAATGACCGCTGATAGAATCGCTGACGTCGGCGAATGCAACTGCATAATATCAATGGCTTTCAGCCACGGCAAAGTACCGGCAAAGAGCGCTGGAATGATCGCGAAATATTTCGCTACGTCATTGGCGACAGAAAAGGTGGTCAACGCTCCTCGAGTCATCAAGAGTTGTTTACCGATTTCGACCACTTCGATCAGCTTGGTCGGATCGCTATCCAGGTCGACCATATTGGCGGCTTCTTTGGCGGCCTGCGTTCCGGCATTCATGGCCAGGGCCACATCGGCTTGCGCGAGCGCCGGCGCATCGTTAGTGCCATCACCCATCATGGCAACTAGCTTTCCTTCCGCTTGCTCTTTGCGGATGTAAGCCAGCTTGTCCTCAGGGGTGGCCTCGGCCAGGAAGTCGTCCACTCCCGCTTTCTTCGCAATGGTTGCCGCCGTCAAAGGATTGTCCCCGGTGATCATAACCGTCCGCAGTCCCATCTTCCTAAGACGTTCGAAGCGCTCGTTCATCGCAGGTTTTAAGACGTCCTCGAGCACCACGATTCCGACAATCTGGTTGTCCTGGGCGACAACCAGCGGCGTGGCGCCTTCCGAAGCGACACGGGCAACCAGCTGATCAAGCTCTGCTGGGAGACTCCCTCGCTGCTCTTTGACAAAGTCGACGATAGCGTGTGCCGCCCCTTTACGGATTCTATGTCCGTCGGGCAGATTCACCCCACTCATGCGAGTTTGGGCGGTAAACGGCACGAACTCGGAACCGTCTGGCACGCTCAGAGCCGCCTGTCTGTGCTCTTGTAGCTCTTTTGCTGTACTGACAATCGTCTTCCCCTCCGGCGTCTCATCAGCGGCTGAAGCGAGGAACGCCAGGCGGCCAACTTCGGCGGCGGAGTACCGCCCGATTGGAAGAAACGCGGTAGCGTGCCGATTTCCCACTGTGATAGTTCCGGTCTTATCAAGTAATACGACGTCAATGTCGCCAGCGGTCTCGACTGCCCTTCCGCTTTTCGCGATAACATTAGCTCGAAGGGCGCGGTCCATTCCGGCGATTCCGATTGCTGCTAACAAAGCGCCAATAGTCGTCGGGATCAGACAGACCAGGAGTGCGATGAGAGTTGGCACGTCGGTACCAAGGCTTTTCAGCCGTTCTTGCAGGCCGAGATAGCTCATCATGTACTGCTCCGCATTCAGCGCCATCGGCCAAAGTGGTATTACTACGATGAGGAAGATGAGTGAGAAAGCGCTCAGCACCAACGTCAGCGCAATCTCGTTGGGTGTGCGCTGCCGAATCGCTCCCTCAACCAACGCAATCATCCGATCGAGAAACGATTCTCCCGCACCGGAAGTGATTTTGATCACTATCTGATCAGAGACTACCAGGGTTCCACCAGTCACCCCCGAACGGTCCCCTCCCGCTTCACGAATGACCGGAGCGGACTCGCCGGTCATGGCCGATTCATCGATCGATGCAATGCCTTTGACGATTTCGCCGTCACCGGGAATAAACTGTCCTGCCTTTACCACCACCCGATCGCCGGGCAGCAAAACCGCCGAGGAAACTTCCTCGATGCCGTTGCTGGATGTTAGGCGGTACGCAATGGTGTCGCGCCGTGCCCGTCTCAGCGACTCGGCTTGCGCCTTGCCGCGAGCTTCTGCGACCGCAGTCGCAAAATTTGCGAATAGCACGGTTAGAAAAAGCCAGATATCAAGCGCCACAAAGTAGCCAATCGAAACCTGACTCTCTGATTTCCCGAAACACGCCTGAATTAAGTACAGCAGGGTTAGGAAGGCGCCCACTTCAACCACAAACATCACCGGATTCTTCCACTGGATGTCGGGACGTAACATGATAAACGCCTGCTTGATGGCTGGTCCTACCGTACCGGGCGGCAGTAAACGATGCTTCCGCTGCGGTGTGAGTCGTCCCGGAGGCGTAGTAAGCTCGCGGGAGACTTGAGCTGGATTCAATACATTTGCCATATGAGTTAGTTTTCCCTAGAGAATGTTAAATGCGTTCCAGTTAGCTGGATTTATATTCAGCCCCCGAACGGAATAGGTCCGAAATGCTCCGCTAGCGGCCCGAGGGCGGCGACTGGCAAGAATAACAAGGAACCAATAATAAGAATGGTTGCGCCCAGCAGAAACCCAAACGTTGTTGTATCGTCACGCAAGGTGCCTAGCCCAAACGGAACCGCCTTCTTCGCCCCAAGGCTCGCTGCCATCGCGATCGGTGCGATGATTGGCAGAAAACGGCTGATGATGATCACCAGGGCGGTAGCAATATCCCATTGCACCGCCGTCGGCGAAGGATTCGGATTGTTGTTAAGTCCATAGGTGACTCCGAGTCCGTCAAAGGCTGAACCGTTATTGGCCGAGGCTGAAGAAAACTGGTACATGATCTCAGAGAAGCCGTGCGGTCCGGGATTGTTCTCTGCCTTGGTACCCCAGTCAGTTGCCGAAAAAAGTCCAGTTGGCCAAAGGATCATGATCGGGTGAATGAGGAGCGCGATCATGGCCAGCTTCATCTCGCGCGTACCGATCTTCCTACCCAGATATTCGGGAGTTCGCCCGACCATCTGGCCGGCAACAAAAACGCCGACTATCAAGAATAATAATAGGTTGATCATTCCGACGCCTTTACCCCCAAAGATGCAGTTTAACCACATACCAACCATCGGCGATAAGGCAGCTATGGGATTGAGGCTATCGTGCTCACAATTCACCGCCCCGTCGGTGACATCGACAGTGAGAGCGGCAAAAGTCGCACCCGCTGAGGTCCCGAACCGTATTTCTTTGCCTTCGAGATTGCCGAGATGTTGATCCACCGGCAAAGCTGCTACCGCAGGCAAGGTCACATCCCGTTTACCTCCGGGTGCGCCCGAACTTGACATCTGATACGTCTGAGCCGTTGAGCGTCCGGTCAGACCCGGGTTGGGCTGGAGCGTGTCAAACCAGATAGCCCAAGCCACCGTAGCGATCATCAGCACCGCCATCACTCCGAATATCACTACGGAGTGTCGTATTCGTTTCAGCATGCGCCCGTACATCAGCACGAGGGAGAACGGGAACAGCATCATCGCAACACAGGACAGGAAGTTAGTGACGTCGGTTGGATTCTCGAACGGATGGGCGGAATTCATACCGAAAAATCCGCCGCCATTTGTACCGAGCTGTTTCATTGGTACAAAGGCCGCCAGCGGACCTACTACAATCGTTTGTTGCTTGGCCTGTCCATTATCCGCGGTCCCCATGGCGGCAGGCTCGAGAGTCGAAACCTGATGAGCGCTATCGAATGTCATCGGGCTTCCTTGCTGCAGAAAGACGAGCGCTAATACAAACGAGATCGGCAGGAAGGTGTAGATAACCACCCTCCACATATCGACGAAGAAGTTGCCAATTCTAGAGTCGCCCCGGAGTGCTCTGATTATCGCGGTAAGTCCACAGAAACCGATCGAGGCAGAGAGAAAGAAGTTAGTTAAACCGAAAAAGATCTGACTGAAATTCGAGAAATGTTGATCCCCCGAATAGTGCTGCAAATCGGTATTGGTCATAAACGACACAACACTGTGAAAGATCGTCGTCGGCGCTAGCATACCCCGGCCGAGACCATTCAAAGGCATCCAAGGCTGGAGCCAAAGCACTAGAAATCCGAACACGAATAACACGGTGTTAAACAGCAGTAAGGAAGCGGTATACTGCTTCCAATTTTGCGGACCACTATTTAACCGCGCCTCGATCGAACGCACAAAGGGTAACGGCCGGTATTTTCCGTCCATTATCCAGGCTAAGTATTTGCTCAGCGGGATCGCTAATAATGTTGTTACGACCAAAATTGAAATAGGTAGAATCCACATTGTTCTAAACCTTTGCTATTGTGAGTAGTTAGGAAACGTCCTGATTCAAAACCATTCCGGACGAACCAGAGCGACGAACAAGTAAATGAAGAGCAGAAGCGCGATAAGAGCCGTTAAGAAGATCATGTTCGTTTCGGTTTAGATTACTTCACATGCCTTCACGAAGAGAAAGCATCCACCCATTGATACCAGACCCAGCAAAAACATTGCTGGTAACCAAATTTCGAGCTGCATGACTATTATATTTCTGGATAGTACAGTTACTGGCTCTGCCGCGTTCAATCGCAGCATGAGCACTTACAGTGTCGGTCCGTTCGAGCAAAGATGAACCAATGCTAGAACTACCAACAACGGATCGCACCCGAGGCGGGAGGAGTGCCACGGCGCACCACTATTAACTACTAACTGTTCTCAGTTAGAGGATGGCTGAAAACAGTTTTGCCACCTTGCTTGTTCATTCGCTGTAAGTAGCTTTACTCGTGCCAAGTTTCTCTTGGCAGTAATTCTTAACGTGGCGCCTTGGGCGTTTCTTCGCTAACGGAACCAATGGACTTTCCGGAAGGTTCTCATTACTGGCATGGTGCGAGGTGCACGCAACTCGAGGCTCGCAAATTGCGATTGCGTCCCGCGCATGGGTCTGTGCTCGGCGAGCCGGGCCTTAGAGCAGCCTGCTGGCTTCCTGGCTCGTGGCTCCTGCTATTTTGCAGAGTGTTCGGGAGCATCAACCAAACCGGAGTGAGTTGAATCTTTGGTCTTGAGTTTCGGGAGGCGAACTCGACGTCGAAGGGGGAAAAGGTCGAGATCAAATCTCTCGGCTAACCATCCCGCAATGCCTTTGGGCATAGTCAAGGTAATGAGAATCGCAAACGCCCCCAGCAACATCAAATACCAGGGACCGAGGTCGGCGAGGAACCCACGCAACAAGAAGAATACGATGGTGCCGATCAGTGGTCCCTCCATTCGTCCGATGCCGCCGATCACGACA
>DATNNZ010000551.1:0-4990 GCA_035601575.1 Chthoniobacterales bacterium | reverse complement strand
AACTCCAATAATCAAGCCCAGCAGAATACCCAACTGCAATGCTTTCAGCACGTGCGGTTGCGAAGTCGTGATACCCTTGAGCGCACCGACAAATTTATACGTCATGGCCGATTGCCATTTTTGGGCGCCTTCCAGATGTGGGTGGGTGAACTGATCCTGGGTCAGGATCGGGTAGGCGCTCATGAACAGCTTCGCCAGCACGACGGCGAGCACCGCGCCCATGATGATGCCGATAACCTGGTAACGGAATTGCACGACGCGGTTGGTGCTCAAACGCCAGCCAGTCGAGCGATCTTGCTGCATATCGCCTCCCGCGGCGCAGGCAATCAGCAGAATGGCAGCACATAAAAGACCGACACCAGGGTCGCGCAGGCCCATTGCTGCCAGGATAAAAACGGTCAGCACAAATGCGCTGGAAATCGGGTTCACGTCGGAAATGCCTGCCGAAATGCCATTGACCAGAACAAAGAGAAAACAGAGGGCGACGGCCACCGTGAGAAAGAACCACGGTTGGTGGAGAAACTGAGTACCGACCCACACGATACCTGCTCCCCAAAACAAGACCCAGACCACCAGCCCAAACAGATTGACTCGCTTCCAGTCCGCGGGCTCAGGGGGAGCAACGCTTTTTTCCTTAGACCGCTGGACGATTTGAACCAGGATCAGGCAAATATCGATGATGGCCGCACCAAGGATCGTGCCCAGCGAGATGATGAAGCCGATTTTGCGGTACGGGTCGTCTGGACCGAGCCAGCCGATAGTGACGAGATAAGGCCTGAGCCAGGCCCCGAGTAGGGCCATCACCAGGGCAGGGATCGCGATGCGGGAACCGACAATCATCCCGGCGCCAAAGGTGGAGGCTGAAATGCCTGCTTTTCCCAGTGTTGCCAGCGTCGCGCTGGAAAGACCAAAACGTGCAAACCAAGAAATGTTGAGCGAGAACAGGCCAACGAGATACCCCGTTCCTATCCCTCCCCCCAGCGTGGCGACGGAGCGCTTGAGCAGATCCTTGTCCGTGAGCGCCCGCAGGATGTTGGCCACCGCAAACGCAGACGGAAAGGGCAACTGCATGCGATCAACCAGGACCGGCGTATAAAACATGCCGATACCAACACCGAACATGCCAACGCACAGGAAGTAGAGAACCAGTTGCCAAGCCGGCGGTTGGGGTAGACCAAGCCAAACCATCGCCTGGATCAGCACTCCCAGCCCGCACATAGTGGCGACCGAAGCTGCCATCGTTTGCATGTAGTTGGCGCCATGTTTCCCTTCCGGCCCATACGGCAGCGTTACGATACTGCCGAGAATGCCAGCCAACACCTGCCCCCCAAGAAAAAAACCGATCGAAAAATTCATGAAAGCCGCAGAAATCCCTCCGAGCGGACCAAGGATCAGAATCGCTACCGCGGTCAGAAGCAGGTGGTATCCGGGAGATCCTATCCGAGGCAGAAAACGATTGGAGCGAACCGGGGTCGCTTGAGCCTTTTCGCTGAGAGGAGCCGTTAAACGGTTGTTCATAGTGAAAATGAGGGATCAGCCGGGACGGTCTGGATCGCTGCGTTCTGGCGGGAATATTCGCTGAGCTCATTGTGATTCTCTTGGAGCTTCCTGCGCTTCTTTTGGTAGAAAGCTGCCTTTCGGAACAAACCAAAGAAGGGAGGCATCGTCGTCGGCGATGGCCCTCCGAGCGACCGGTCTAGCTGAATATTTTTCAGACCGGATCGTTAGCTCCTATGTTGCTAATTCGTGGAAAGTTAGCTAGCGCAGGCGCCAAGGCGCGGTTCGCGAATGGCGCCTACCTGATGTTATATCCTCACTAGAGGTTGTCCGCTTCCCATCACAAACAAGACCGAATCGGGACCAACTCCTGACTCCTAAGTATGCGCACTTTTCGCTGCACAATGATCGATCGTCCTTGAGTCGCGAACGTCGCGATGGCGACTGCGGTTTCTGCCGGTTTAACGCGCATACCCCCGGGGACGTCTTGAGCTCACATCGAGCCAGCGAGCTAACTGGATCCGACGTCGTCGTGATAAGGCAAAGCAATTGCTCTAAGACTTCGGACTAAGTCGGACAGGCTAGTCGCCTACCACCCCTGACTTCCGTTTCCTGTTTCCCATTTTCGTTTTCCTGCTTTCTTCCTCCATGGTCCAAATCGAAAACGGTTCGCGAGACGGCAACGGCGCCGATCGACCGCTGAGTTACGCGGATCTAGTCCGATGGTTCGTAATTGTCGGACTGGTCGCGTTGGGCGTTGCCGTAGCGATCGCGATTAAAGAGACCCTGCTCCTTTTTGCTATCGCCTTCTTGATCGCCATGGTTCTCAATCCCGCGGTCGTCCTGCTGGAACGACGCGGTTTGAAGCGCGGTCTGGCCGTTGGACTCCTGATCATCGTGTTATTGGCGATGCTCGCGCTGGTCGTTTTCTTAGTAGTCCCGCCATTCTTTGAACAACTCCAGCAGCTAATTGAACAAATCCCGGGCGAGTGGAACCGACTGTACGAGCAGATTCAAGGCTGGATCAAAACCTACCCGACTCTTCAGCAAGCTCTCCCTAGCCGCGCCGGCGACATGCTGAATACCGTCACCGGGCAAGTCGGCGGCATTGCCAACTTTCTGTTGCGCTCAACGCTCAATCTGGCCAATGGGATTTTGGTCGCGCTACTCTGCCTGTTGGTGGTGATTTTCACCTTGGTCGAGCCGGAACCAATCACCGCGGCTTATCTGGAGTTGGTTCCTCCCCGTTATCGAGAACCGGCGTATCGCTCCCTCGCACGCATGATGCATCAAGTCAGTGCGTGGGCGCGAGGCATCGTGATCAACGGCGTCGCAACCGGCGCCAGCACAGGCATTTTACTCGCGTTGGTCGGAGTCCAACCCGCGTTCCTATTCGGCGTGCTCGCTTTTCTAGGTGAATTCGTACCAATCGTCGGACCGGTCATTGTTGCGATCCCTGCTCTTTTCGTGGCGGCGAGTATGGGCCTTGGTAAATTCGTTCTCGCGCTTCTCTCGGTCCTGTTTGTCCAACAAGTTGAAACCAATCTGCTCGTCCCTTTTATCATGGGAAAGCAGATGAAGCTGCACGCGGTGACAATCATTTTCTTTACCTTTGCCATGAGCTCTTTGTTTGGTTTTCTTGGACTGATTCTCGTCGTTCCCGCAGCGGCAATGGTGAAAATATTGATCAGTGAATTTTACCTGCGACCGCGCGGCATTCGACCCGAATCAGTAGCACTCCAGGCCCGCGAATTAGCTAGTGGTCAGATCAAGATCGAGTGACTTGGGTTCGGTCGACTGTGCGACCGGACGGAAGTTCTGGAGATCGGTCACACAATTACTCTTAGGCCTAAACCAGCGGTTTAGTTAACCTCTTTGGTGCCTCGTTTCCTTCCGTACCAAATCCCTCTTTACGGCCCGGCGTTTCTTTCGCGGCTATAGACCAGTCAGAGATTACGGAGATGGAGATGCGCCTGGTGCAGCGAGATCTCCGATCACCTCGTGTTTTACGATCCGTACATCGATGATATTCGGGGTCAGCGGCGGAATCTTGGCACCTGTTAACAACGCTTCATCCGGCACAATGTGCAGACCGGTAGTCCACGAACTCGGCGCGGCCGGTGGTGCAGGATCTTTCCCTAACGCGACGACGCCTCCAGTCAACGTAACATTTTGAGAGGTTACAATCTTGGCGGGATCCGAGCGGCCGGAGATTATCACAGCGTGAATATTCGCAGATGAAGGTATGGGAGCGGGAGTTGGATTGGAAACAGGCGTGGGAGACGGACGAGGAACATATGGAGAAAGACTGGGCCTTATGCTCTGGGGTGAAATTGTCCAGACATAAAACGCTCCGTCAAAGACGTTGCGAATCTTTTGGGAAGCTCGCCCGGAAAGTTCGGAAGTTTGCTTCACGCTGAGGACGAGCGGGCCTGGCCCTAAACCTGACGCGTCGACGGATACAACTCCAGTGTTTGTTCGAGGATTTAGTCGACCAGGGATTACCTCGTTTCCGATCAGCATGTTTCCTTCTGGGCCGCTCACAAAATCGTTCCCACTAACATAAGAGGTCGTCATTGATCGACCTGTCTTGATGTTTGTTATCGTCACGAGCGGTTGAAAGTGAGTGGTCCCAGCAAAGCTGTCCGTTTCAATGCTGGTGAAGAACCGGAAAGCGGTCGTAACAGTGAAGGTGCCACCATTGTATTCGAAGGGCTGAGTCGTGATTTGAGCGTCCGTTGGTATGGTACCCTGGACCAGAAAGAGCCCAACTAGCATGAGAATTCGTTTTGAATCCGACATTGCTTTTGTCTGCAGATGTTTCGGTTTCAAGATTTGGCTGCAGTCATGTCATTTGTACGCTACAGAGGATTCGTTCCTTCGGCTCTCCACTCATGGGAACTGATAAACGATGCCCTGAATCGCGTGCAGAACTTCTGTTCAAATCAATGCCAGCAGAGTCTATGATCTCCAGAACCGGATTGTCTACAACAAATAGTCATTTTGTATAGCTTTTCTCTAAGATTTCGTGATTGTCAGATACTCTCATTGCAGTTCGTGGCCGCGTATCAAGAATCTACGAAATTTCTTTTGTCTGCTCCGGACGCGTGGCTTTTGCCTCCGTTATAGGCAGATCTCGATTTATCATCCTGACCAACTCGATTGCGGCCGTCAGCCGTCAATTTGCCTATCTCTTTGTTGTGAAAGTAAAACGGCTCCTGGCGCTTAGCCAGGAGCCACTTCGGAAAATATGGATAAGATTCTAGAACTTTTTCTCCACCGAAACGTAGAAGTAGCGCCCAATCGGGGTCGCCCCGGATGCGGGGTCGAACCCCCCGGTTTGATCAGCAAACGGAGGCGCGGTATCAAAAACATTATTGATACCAAACGTAAGCTTGGTCGCTGCCATCCATTCACGCCAACCCCAGTGTGTTCCCTCGGGTTTTGGGGCAATCGCTTTTTCTCCGACAATTCTTTTTCCCTCCTTGTCGTA
>DATNNZ010000550.1:0-3184 GCA_035601575.1 Chthoniobacterales bacterium | reverse complement strand
TTGGAGGCTGGGTGCTCAACTGTTTGACCGCCTCATTGTGGAACTTCAGAAACAGAACGTGGAGCTGCCTTAGAATTAGGTTGTCCAGGTTGCGCGTGTCTTCCTGGTCGCCAATTAAGACGATCCCCTTCTCCACAGGAATATCTCGGAGATAGCCTGTAGGCTTGGTTGCTCCAAGCTTGAACATTTCTGCCCCTGGCTCGCCTTGATAAAGATGTGGCACGTTCTTCGGACCGCCTCCATAGATGTGATCAAGATCAAGGTACGGTGTCCGATGGTTCGGAGTCAGTTTAGGATCCAAATACGGGCCTTCCAGAGGCGTGGGATCGTGCGTTAGATCGTGACCGACAAACTGGCTGAGGTACGTGTATCCGACCCGAGGTGTGAGCGTCCCTTCGCGCTCAACGTCGTAGCGCATGCCTTCGCCTAGTCTGATCAATTGTTCCTCCTGATCCCTTGCGAGAGGCTCCACCGGCGGTTGAAACAGCCGGCAATAATATCCGTTAGGCTGCGAGAGGCTCATGCGCTGGCGAACACCAGTCAACCTTAGACCACGTTGCTACCGACCGTAACAGTTTCGAACTGTTCACAAAGTGTTTCACTCGCGTGCAAAATGCCGACTTGCTGAAATTAGCGACGTGCCAAATATTGGAGGATCTCTGGTCGAGCGATCAGAAATGGCTAGCCCAGCAGTATCGACCGCGGGCCGCTCACCTTTTGGATTGCCGATAAATTGGCCGGCGACGGGACAATCGATTGGCATCGAATTACGCAAGACCAATTACTCGCACTCGCCGACAAGATTAAGGCTTTCGTCAAATAAACGTGATTACGTCTCTACGATTAATTACGTAATGCGAAAGAGAGATCGGCACAAAATCAAATCGACCAATATCAAAGATGAGCAAACTAAAAAGATCCAACTCAGAATCGGCTAAACTAAAGGCGAAGCCGGCCAAAGCGCTGGGTGAGACCTAAACTCGGGGTCTAAGCGACGCCTCAGGAACTAACCAGTAAAACATGAAGTTCGAGCCACAGTTTCGATTACGCCCTCTACCCGACATCCCAAGCGCCGCAGCCCCTGCAGTTCAAGCGGTATTGGAGGAGGGAGCCGGAGATCCATCCCTAGGTTTTATTCGTGACTTGCCAGGAGTCTGGAAAGGATCTGGTTTCAATGTCATTTGGCGCCCGAACAGTACTCCTGGGCAGGATCGCTTCTTGGAGCTGAACCTCACCACGGAAGAGTTGGAATTCAGCGAGAGCATCGGCGAGATCCCAAACCGGGGTTTCTTGCAAGGAGATATCGTTATGCACGGCATCACTTACATGCAGAAAATCGGCGATGCCAATCTCAACGCCGGTATTCACATCGAGCCGGGCATCTGGGCGAGCGTCCCCAAAACGGACAATCCAGCCGAACCCGCCACCGTCGTGCGCATGGCCACCATTCCCCACGGCACCAGTCTCTTGGCCCAAGGCACGGGCAGCGAGGTCGCGGGCGGGCCAAACATTCCAGACAACAACATTACACCATTCGTCATCGGAGATCCTACGCAGCTCATTACTACTTTCCCCGAGCCGAACCTCAGCGTTGCAAGCGATTTCCGATCTCCTCCGCCTCAGCTCGTCGGCATCACGCAGGCCATGGTGGATAATCCCAACTCCACCTTGAAGGCCGCGCTTCAAAGCCAAGAGATCGCCAGCACTGTTACGCTCGACGTCTCGACCGCTCCACCGACTCCGATTGTAGGCGGGGGCACCGCCAATACAGCGTTTTTGAAGGGACTTCAGGCAGGACCGAATGCCGATGCTGTCACCGCCAGCTCCACCTTTTGGATCGAGAGAGTGGTTGGACAAGGAGTCGGACCGGACTTTCTTCAGCTTCAATACACGCAGCTTGTTCTTCTGAACTTCAACACTCTGAGTTGGCCTCATGTGTCCGTGGCTACGCTCCGCAAGCAGTAGCATGATCAGCAAAACAAACTACACGTGTAACGATTCTTTGGGCCCAGCTGCGCCGTCGCAAATTTATCGAAATTACCACGTGGAAGGCAAATGCAGGCGTTTGATTACTCTGATTATGCACAAAACATTGAGTTGCTGCAATAGGAACGCCCCTCCTCGTCCGGCCACCGCAATTTAAACGGCCCCGGCTATTCCAAACTTATGATCCTCCTTAGGGCAGAACTCGCCGAAGGCTTGCACGAGCCTCCGAAACTGCTCGACTCACTGCAAACGGCGCTCCGACTCGAGCATTCCACGATACCGCCCTACTTGGTTGCGGCCTACAGTCTCGGTCCCTCGAATCGTGCTATCCAGAGAATCATCATCGATGTGGCCAAGGAGGAAATGCTTCACATGACCCTGGTGTGCAATCTGATCAATGCACTTGGCGGTGATCCCGATTTAAAATCGCCGCAATTTGTCCCCCATTATCCTGATCACCTGCCGGGCTCCGTTCAGACGGGCTTAAGTGTAGGGTTGGAGCGTTTCAGCCCCGAATTGGTCGAGAAAGTCTTTTTGCTCATTGAGGAGCCTGAACATCCCCGAATTTTTCCAGTAGTTCTGGATGCGGCGCCCGTCGAATCAATCACCATTGGCCAGTTTTATGATCTAGTGAAGGCGGTCATCCAGAATGGTGGACAGAACTTGTTCACCACGGATCCCGCGCGTATCGCACGGCAGATGGTGCGCACCATCGGTGATGTGGACAGCATCGCGGTGACGGACGTCGCTTCCGCCAGTGCCGCGATCGACCTCATCATCGTTCAGGGCGAAGGCACAATGGAGTCGCCCTTAGAAGCGGCCAACGGGGCGCCGGCGCATTATTATCGCTTTCAGGGAATCCTGAAAGGGGGAACTCTTAGGCCGGACAATACCGTGCCAGAAAAATTCGCGTACAAAACAGACCCGGCCAACAAAATTGTGTTTGATCCTGCCGGAGTTTTTCCCGTTAAGGCAAACTTGAAAGTGGCGGATCTCTCGGCAGGGTCCGCAGTTCGCCCGCTAGCAGTGGAATTCAACAAGATTTACACGCAAATGCTTTTCGAGTTGCACGCCGCCTTTCAAAGTAGCGGCGGCGAGCAGCAAGCACACGTCAGCACGGCGGAAAATCTAATGAGCGGAAAATTGCGCACACTGGGGCGCCAACTGACGACCTTTGAGATTACGCCGGGCTCGGGGG
>DATNNZ010000549.1:0-3393 GCA_035601575.1 Chthoniobacterales bacterium | reverse complement strand
ACCCCTTCAGGCTTTTCTTCAAGTCTAAAGGACGGCGTTGTAATCGCGTACTTCAAAATGGTCGGTCGTCCCAACACCAGTTTTCGCGTAGAACAAGCTCTGATCGAATTCTGGAGAGTTTTCTTTTAGTCGAATGATCCTTGGAAGGCCTAAGCGTACGATTTTTTCCGTTTCGTGAGGTCAGGCGGTGCACGTTGACACGAAGACTTGGTACTTGCGTGACGCAAAACTTGGCTATTTCGGTCGGAAATTCCGACCGTCCGGTAACCGGGGTCACCACACGAAACGGAAGATAAAGTACGCTTAGGCCTTCCAAGGATTATTCAACGAAAAGAAAACTCTCCAGAATTCGATCAGAGCTCGCTTTACGGCAAAACGGGTACTGGAGACCAACTGCTTTGTCATGGAGGTTGAGCGTTCCTTCTGAGTGCATTCGCACTCCAGTCCACGAGGAGAGAGCTCCTTACCGTACTTAAATTTCCGTTTCCTGTGCGCACCCCTTAATGATCATAATGTCCTTTCCTTTTTGATTTGTTGATACGTCACACAGGGCTCTTCGCCGGTGCCTGGACGAAAGCCGCAAACTGGCGCTCGAGCGCCTTGGCCGCGCCCGTGCGCCACGCCTCAGCGATGGATTGGGACGCCGGATCGGGGAAGATCTCCTCTTCCCCTCTCTCCATTCCATCGAAAATGCCCGCTGCCGCGGACTCGGGAGAGGCTTTCGGTATCTCAAAACCGCGGTTCATATCGGTGTCGATGGGGCCGAGAATGACGGCATGGACCATTACTCCTTGGCCAGCCAAGATTGCTCTCAGTGATTGCGTCATGTTCAATGCGGCTGCCTTCGAAATGGAGTACGCGGGTATAACCGGCAAGGCTGCAAGCGCCGCCAACGAGAGATTGTTGACGATGGCACCTTTGGAGCGTGTCAGCAGCGGCAGGAAAGCGCGCGACATATTGAGCGGACCAAAGAAATTGACAGCTAAGTGCTGTTCGATCACCTCGAAATTGCTCAGATCGTCGTAGATCGCAACGCCCGCATTATTTATAAGAATGTCAAGGGTATCTATTTCGGTGGCCGCCCGCTGAATCTGCGAGGCGCTCGTCACGTCCAAAGTTACAGGCGTCACGCGTTTGTCAGGATGTCGGATTGCGTTGCGCACACCCGCATATACCCGCTTCGCGCCACGCTTGAGTGCCTCTTCGACGAGAGCTCGACCAATGCCCCGGTTGGAGCCGGTGATCAAGACTGTTTTATTTGCGATAGCCATGTTGTTTTGCTTTCCTATTTTGATTTGAGTTTTCGTCATCTTTTGTGTCGTCGTCGCTCATGTCTCCTCCCTTCGGAAGGGCATTTAATGCCGCCAATGTCCCCGTCGATGTTGTCCTCGACAGAAATCTTCACCGCGACGATCAAGTCCCGTATTTTAACCTCCGCTTCGTTTGCTTCCTCAGTTCTTGTTGTACTCATCGTGGCGGCGGCACCAGACGCCCGTCTCGTTGCGCCGCTTGGGCGCGCGGTCGAGATATGTGCTGGTTGGTGGTCATGAGATAGATTAGTATCGGGCATTGAAAGGTGGGAGTGACAAGTGTGGCGGGATTCAGATGGACTCGCTAATCACGCCCTAGTCAATTTGATACGACGCAGAAGGGAAAGAGGTTCGCCAGCTTGCCGTTTCCGTATCGGCCGCGTCGAAAAGCTAATTGGCCGCTTGACCTGGGAGGCTTTAGCTTCTCGATGATCGAAGCTTACCTACGCTGGACGAAATTCAGACGCACGTTGATGACGCGGGTTTGTCGAACTTACGGCTCTCCGAGCCGGGAGTGGATGTCTTATGGATGGAACACTAAAACTGCAGGTTGACTGGTTTGCGGAGATCCTGCCGCTACATCCTCCTGTCTGGGAGTATTATAGCGCAAGGGACTGGACCCCGCACTGCACGTTGGCGATCGGTCTCAACCCAGGCCGCTTGATCGACGCACTTAGCGTGTGTAAAACGATGGAGTTCCCGCTTGAAGCGGAAATATGTGAGGTCGGTCTGATAAGAAACCCGCCACGCGAAGATGTTGTCAGCTTTGCTCTCCCAAGGAGACCTGTTTCCGGCGTCCCGCGATCATGACCTTATTGCCGAGAGCGTAAAACGCTTCCGCTCGTCCTCGACCGATGCCGGTAATGAGGATTGCGTTTTTGGTTAGCTTCATGCGCTGGGGATGTAGGCATCGTCAGCATTGTAGTCAATGACAACATGCTGTAAAATTTTGGGTGACATTGTAAGCTCCTCTGAGTGAAGCCTTCGCCCCGTCCCTACCATCACGGTAATCTGCGCCAAGCACTGCTGCACGCGGCAGAAGCCGCGCTTGAAGCACGTGGCGTCGAGCATTTGTCATTGCGCGAATTAAGCCGCGAACTGGGGGTAAGCCACGCTTCACCGCAACGGTATTTGCGACGAAACAAGACCTCCTCGATGCTCTCGCGATCATGGGTTTTGAACGATTGAGCTCGGTCATCGCCAAGGCGGCAGAAGCTCGCAGCGAAGATTTTGACGCACGATTAACGAAAGCGGCGTTCGCTTACTTCGGATTCGCCCTCAAATATCCAACGTTATTCGCATTGATGTTTGAAGCGAAGCGGCGGCCGGGGATGCGTCCGGAACTTCGAACGGCCCTAATGGCGGCGTTTTCGCATATCCCAAAGATTTTGAAAGAGGGTCAAGATGCAGCAAAGATCGTGGCAGGCGATCCCGATCGTTTGGCCCTTACCATTGGTGCGGCACTCCACGGACTGGTCGCTATGTCAATCGAAGGAAAAATCAGAGGCGCTCCGCTCAAGGCCATCGTATCCGAAACTGTCCAGCATGTGCTTAAGGGGTTAGCACAGACAAAACTTGATACCCCTCATTGCCATTGTACGCGGTGAACTGCCACCTCTGAAATCGTCCTGACGATCAGCCTGAGCAAGCCTTCGCTCTCACCTGAAGCAATCCAGTTTTGTCAGACAATTTTACTTAGGCTGCTCCGCCCCAGAATGAGACAATCATTCTCAGTTTGAGACGAAAATTCTAGCACCGTCTCGACTGAAATCGCCAAACTGGAGGCGCGCCCATTCCGTTTTATCTCGTGGCGTAGAAGGTGCTTCGAAAGATCATTTATCGCCTGCTAAGACCAAATGTTGGCCATGCTATCCCTTCTTCGTTACTCGCTACGACAGCTTTTTAAGTCGCCAGGATTTACCATCACTGCCATCGTGATCCTCGCCTTTAGCATCGGCATGAGTGCGGCAATTTTCAGTCTAATCGATGCGGTTATCCTGAAGCCGTTACCGTTCCCAAACTCCGAACGTCTGGTTGAAGTTTGCGAACCCCACCAAAACCATCCTTTCAGTGTTTTCGACTA
>DATNNZ010000548.1:0-7180 GCA_035601575.1 Chthoniobacterales bacterium | reverse complement strand
AACCTCCTACCGAACACTTGCGTTTCGGCTGGAACGGTTTAACACTTCATCCCTGCTCAGCGGCCGATGTGGCGGAATTGGCAGACGCGCTGGACTCAAAATCCAGTTCTCGCAAGAGAGTGTGGGTTCGATCCCCTCCATCGGCAGATCAAGTCTCAAAGCGGAAATCAAGACTGGGAGCCGCTTTTCGAGCCATCGAGAGCATAAAGTCATTCGTCCTTATGCGTTTCGATGATTTCCGATGAATGCTGAAGCTAGCTTCCCGGATTGACAATTGTTGACAACGGTCTAAGGCGAAATGCTCGGTTTCCGGGACACCGCCAGTTCCAGGAGCAATTCGTAACCTCAACTCAACGGGGGCAATGTAGGCCTTTACGCCTCAAGCAGTGCTTTGGGTGCAGGATGTCGCTGGTTCGAATCCAGTCTCCCCGAGAGTAAGTCCCAGAGCCGATTTGCGGGCGATTAGACGTCTCAAAAACAGAGTTTAAAACGGGTCTAGTTACGGAAAGGGTCATGCTAAAATTTCGGTTTTGGGAGCGAAGAGTCACGTTTCCCCTAAGTTGTCACACGGGTTCGAATCCCGCTAGGGTTGGTTGTATTGGAACTACCTGATTAACAAGGATTTACCTAAATCGGCTATCGCCGTTTTTGAGTAGGTTGTACTGCTGGTTGTATTACGTCCAATTTTGTCGATTCCGCGCCAAGATCTTGTTATGATTCCGCGATGAAAGACCAACGCCAGTGGGCCTTTGATGACTTGCTTGATCAGCTAGAAGACGACGAGCTGCAGGTGCTACACGTGAGCTTAGCCACTGTTCGCAATACCGAGGTTCAGGATGAAGAACTCGCATCGCTTTCGAGGATCATGGCCGAAATTGCGCGAACGAAAATTAACGACCGAAAAGTTGCATAGCCGCTACAGGCTAAACAAATGAACCCGCCGAGTCTCCCCGGCGGGCTTGTCGTAACGGCCGAAAGCGATGCAACGGCTCAGGCGCCGAACTACTTGGGAAAAAGAAAGAGGGCGATCCCTTTAAAAACCTGGGAGACGCAGGGAGACGTTGGTTGCTTTGACGAGGGCCGCGACGCGGTCGCCTACCTTAAGCCCCATGTCTTGCACCGAGCGTGTGGTAATAACGGCGGCCATCTCGCCGATGCGGGTCTCCACGATGATCTCGCTCAGCACTTTGTCCGAGATAATCTCCTTCACGGTGCCGGGTATTTCGTTGCGAATCGATTGTTGCATAAAGTCCATCCATCTTCTCCGGCGATCGATTGCGCAACCAGGACTTACCTGTCGAACACCCACCAAAGAACCCCCGACGAGCGCCGCAACCTCGATCGCGATTGTCAGCAACGACGGCCCGGACCCGGCCGGTAACAAGGATTTTCAGTGCTATGTTTTCCCTAGGACGATTTTTAGGGTGAACGCGATTTGAACGTTATCGTCGATACGCAAGAGCACGTCCGCTTTTGTCTGGTAAATCTCCGTACTTGACCCTGAAGAGCGAACTGCGCAACCAACGGGAATGACGAAACCGATTTTTGTTATCCGCGAACCGAAATGGAGCGTTTACGTTGATACTGACGATGAAGCGATTGCGCTCATCATTGCGATTGCGGTGCGGCTGCGTGCCGGTCAAATTCAAACGGTAGATTGGGCCGAGAAACCGAATCTGATTCGGGATTTGGTAGACATCTCTATTTTCAAAAATCCGCAAGATTTACCAAGGAACTCGCTACTGGGTTGTCTAAAGAGCCTCGAACCAAAAAGCCCGCCGGGTCTTCCCGCCGGCTTGCGCTTTGCTCGCTGTATCACCTATCTAAAGGATTGTGGATCCATCTGCGGCTTGTTGTAACGTTGGAAATGCCGAGCAAGGATAGTAGTTATAAAAAGGTATTTTTTACCGAACATATGCCCATAGAAAGGACGCCAAAGAGCCGTGCTCTGGCAGTGATCATAGAGATCTTAGAACCAGCTAAGAAGAACCGCGTTGATGTGAGGGATGCGGCGATGATCAAATTCGCGTCCGATCTTGTTCAAAAGAGGATCATGAACGAGGGCTGGGGACCGACCGAAAAAAAGGTTGAAACGATACTATTCAACCAACTTCCGCCCGTTGGTGAGCCCGTACGGAAAGGGGACGACTTTATTGCATGGATTGTGGAATAGCGGGAAATTTTCGTTACCTCGAATGAATGCTGCAACAGCTGCGCTTTTAGGTGCTGGAATCGGAATCCTAGGAAACTTGCTTTAACCTGGATAAATAAACACTTTGACGAAAAAAAGGCTCGGCGGGAACTCTTGATAAAAACCTCATGGGATCATTTCTCGACGCTTGCCGAATGGACTAAAGGTCAACGAGTAGCTCCCTTTGAGGCTTTTCTATTCCATACGATGAAAGTCATCGAATTGGCATTGAACAAGAACCTTTCAGACGAACAAATCGTGGAAGAGGTGCGAAAAATTCGCGGGCTCTCCAACGCTATTCTTGCCGATATTCACAAGGAAAATGCTGGTGGTGGATTCGCGGCCCCCATGTTGCGCAGTTCCGCACCTTCTTAGCCATTTAATCGGCTGAACCTCTCAATGGTTTAGCCATAATCACCATAATTTCGATTAAGTTTGCCCGAACGTGGCGAACAGAAAAACCCGCTTAGGTCTCTCTCTCACGCCCTCCCGGCGGGCTAGGCTGAACTTCAGGAAAATTCTCTTACTGATAGATTGTACCTTCCGCGGAGGATGCGAGTTAGCAAATCTACCGGCTTAGCCGAAGTTCGGACAGGATTGGGCCATGACCATTGAAGATAAAATCCGCGAGATCACGCTCTCCGAAGAACTGTCGGCCGCCGAGAAACTCGATCGATTACACGCTCTAATCCCGCCAGATGCGTTCTAAATCGACAATTTGAGCAAGGCGGCCTCATTTCATGACCGGAGAACACCATACACAGGACGCTCGCTTGAAGGATATACGTACAATTAGGTATGTTCCGGGCCAACCTTACCGCCGAAAAAGGGTAATGGCAGAGTGGCTGGCTTTGCTCTATCGTGGGGCGGAATGACCTATTAACAAGCAAGCCTGCCGCGGACAGAGACCCGAATCGCCTAGCTCTGCGGTAGCGCCTTCCTGATTGCGCCACTGACGCCTTTCACGGCCTCCCTTTCCACTCCCTGATAGCTTCTACGTCAGGAGCTTTAAAACGGACAGGCGTATTTCTCGCCACCGTGAGTTCTTGACGGCGCATGTATCTTCCTGGTATTTCCAGTATTTACAGCAATTACAGGGCCGATCGCCACTCATCCGCCGTCGTCGTAGCCTTCGCGTAGCGGGATTCTGTCAAACACTAAAAGGACGTTAAACCGGAACAACGATCTGACCAGGAATCACCAAGGAACGCCTTTTCGATTTGTTTTCACGGAAATCGGTTGGGCGAAGAGCACCGGGTCCACCAATCGAGGATTGAACCGCCTGGCATGGATACTTATGGCGTTGATTGGCATTGAAATCGGAATCTCGCATCTTTGTGAGGCAGAAATCGAGGTCAATGCTTACATCTCCGACCCGAACCCTGCTTCGAATAAAGTTTTTGTAATCGATACGGCAACCAATACAATTGTCGGCTCTCCTCTTTCGACCGGAGTTATGCCGATTGGCGTCGCAGTCACGCCAGACGGCCGGTATGTCTATATCACCAACAATGGCAGCAACACCGTGTCAGTGATCGATGCCGTAACTGACAAGGTAGTTGGCTCTGTTTCGGTCCCTGCGGGGCCCATCGGGGTTGCAGTTACACCTGATGGAAAGTACGCCTTTGTGACAAGTTCAGTCTTTTTCACATTTACTGGCCATACCGTCTCGGTGATTAACACCGCTACAAACACGTTGGTAGGTCCACCGATAACCGTTGGAAGCGGACCAATCGGAATCGCTTTCACACCAGACGGCAAGTTCAGCTACGTTGCAAACTTCAACGACGGCACGGCCTCGGTAATCAACACCGCAACGCGTACCGTGGTTGTACCATCTATTCCACTCGGATCTCCCACTGGTTCTCCGGTCGGCGTTGCCGCAACTCCAGACGGAAAGGTTGTCTACGTCGCCAACGTTAATGCCAGCACGGTCTCGGCAATCAGCACCGCGACAAATACGGTGGTAACTTCCATTCCTGTAGTAAAGGGGCCGCTGGCGTCGCGATCACTCCAAACGGAAAGTTTGTGTATGTCAGCAACGTTATGGCCAACACCGTCTCGGTGATCAGCACGACCACAAACACTGTAGTCGATTTAATCACAGTTGGAATTTCGCCGGTAGGCGTCGCCGTGACTCCTGACGGTAAGTTTGTCTACGTCGCGAACAGCACCATGAATAGCGGCGGGAAGGGCGTCGGCTCTATTTCGGTGATCGCTACGGCCACTAACACGGTGATTGACACCATCAAGGTAGGAGTCTTCCCTTTTGCTTTGGGATCCTTCATTGGACCGAACATTATTGTACCGCGAGGCGGCCCGCTGCCAGTTGCTAGCGACGCGGCATTCACGCCTCTGGGATTTGGGCAGTTCATCGACTTCAACGGAGGAACCCTGAAGGCTAATGGGAACTTGGTCACGCCGCGGACAATTTCCCTCCTGGCTAACGGCGGGATCGTTAATACGAACGGCTTTAATGCAATTTTCTCCGGCAGCGTCATCAATTCAGGTTCTCTGACCAAGATCGGTGCCGGCACACTGACCTTGTCTGGCACTAACACCTATACGGGAGGCACCATTATAGACGGTGGAACGCTAGTCGTAGATGGACCTCAGTCGCTTGGGCTTGGTAATGTGATTTTGAACAACGGCGTTCTGACAGCGGACCCACAAACAATCAACGTGAACGGCAATTACACCCAGAATGCGGGCGGAACCCTCCTGCTCGCCATTGGCGGCACCGGCACCGGCCAACACGATTCTCTGAATGTAAGCGGCCACGCAACTCTGGGAGGCACATTACAACTAGTTCCGACCGGCGGTTTCGTGCCAAAGCCAGGCGACAAACTCAGCATCGTCACGGCTGCGGGAGGAATTTCAGGTGAGTTTGCTAACGTCCTGAATGGGTTCAGTGCATTTCGGACCGACCTTCTCTACGGAAGCAATTCGGTCATCTTAGATTTTCTGAGCGCACTTTTCACTCCATTTGCGAAGACACCTAATCAGATCGCAGTAGCAAATGCTCTGGACCGCGTATCCTCTGACCCGCGAGAGTCCAGCTTGCTGAGTTTTCTAGAACGCGAACCTACGATGAATCTACCGGCCGATTTTGATAAAATTGCGCCGGACGAACTAAGCTCGCTTTACGAGATTAGCTTCTCATTTGCCAATGTGCAGGAAGCCAACATCGAGAACCGGCTTGGTGATATTCGGTCGGGCCTTAGCGGGTTCAATTCTTCTCTCAGCCTCGCTGGTTCGCCGGCACCGATCGTTGATGAAAAAAATGGTAAGGCAATAGAGAAGAACCCAGTCCTAACGCCAGCGGCAGAGAATCGCTGGGGTGTATTCGTGACTGGTAACGGTGACTTTGTGAATGTGAACGGCGACAGCAACAGTCCCGGCTACAATTTCACTACCGCGGGAGTAACCATCGGGATCGATTACCGCGTGACCGATCACTTTGCAGTCGGTATAGCCGGTGGATACGCTTACACTGACAACAACCTAGTCAATAGCGGCCGGGCGACGGTCAACAGCGGGCGTGGGGGAGTCTATGCTACCTATTTCACCGACGGTTTTTATCTCAATGCTTACGCCGGCGGCGGCTACAACAACTACGATGTTCGGCGCGCGGGCTTGCAGGGCTTCGCGACCGGAACCACCGATGGAGTTGAGTTCAATGGCTTTTTTGGAGCCGGGTACGATTTTCACCTGAGTAGCCACATTACCCTCGGCCCGGTCGCTTCGCTGCAGTACACCGCCGTGCATGTGTCCGGCTATCAGGAAAGTGGCTCATTGGCGCCGCTGGATATTCACAGTGACACCCAAGAATCATTACGCAGCAATCTGGGGCTACGCCTTATGTCGTTCTGGCGGGTAGGTCCCTTCCAGGTGATTCCCGAATTGCGGGCTAGTTGGCAACACGAGTTTAAGTACAGCGCACTCCCGATTACTGCCCAATTTGCGAGCGGTGCGGACGGCGCTTTCACGGTGCACGGTCCTGGGATTGGACATGACAGCGCCCTGATCCATTCCGCCATCGAAGTTCGCTGGAACGATCGGTGGAGTAGTTTTGTCAGCTACGATGGCGACGTCGGGCGTGGCGGTTATGATTCCAACGGAGTGAGCGGGGGCCTCACTTATCGGTTCTGATATAACTTTTTCGCTCTCGGCGCGTTCCGCTTTGCTTCGGCTTCCAGAACCGCTTGAACCTTTGCTAAGGTCTTACTCCTCGTTGGGGACTCGCCGGCGGGCAAATCGGAAAGCGTTAGATGAGATATGCCGAACCGGGCGCCAAGCTTACCACATGGCTCTTAGGCGCGGCAAAAGAGTCGCAGAATTCGCGAAGCGTTTCTTTCGGATTTGGATCGCTCATGCTCTGCTATCGGTCGTATTGACCGTTATCTGGCAAAACGGGAACAAAGTCATGGGCGATGCGTTCGACCCAACCGTCGTAAGCGACGTGTTGCGCGTGCGGGTAAGTGATTTCGAACTCAAGCCAGTAGGTCGGGTAGAAAAACACCTTGTGGTAAAACTCGTACCCATTGGGATTAACTCCTGAGATGACATAGTAATTCTCTTTCTTGAACTTGTAGGTCAGCGTTTCACCCCTGGTGCTCAGTTCTTTCTGCCAAAAATTGTCCAAAAACTCTTCGGGATGCGTGTGGCTACCCATGACTGACAGAGAGACTGAGTTATCCGCCGAGTGATAGCGCCGCCCAGCGCCATCGGTAGGAAACCCCTTCGATCAACAGTAGTGCCTCAACACAATGGCGGTATTCTTTGGCCGGCAGAATACCGACCGGCCGATCTTTTCGGCTGCCGCGTAGTGTGTGTGCTTTCCTTTCACCCAGCTGAATTTTATCGTATGCAATCTCTGGGTATGGGCGCCGATTTAAGCGCCTGCCTTCCGCACACAGGCCGCTCGCGTCCAATAACACCCAGGATAAGTAACCGCAAACTTCGCCGACTCGTAGCGTGCCGAGATCC
>DATNNZ010000547.1:0-3384 GCA_035601575.1 Chthoniobacterales bacterium | reverse complement strand
TATCTCGTCAGCTGGTCTCTGATTGGTTTGCCGGCAGGACGACTTCCTGCCTGGATTCAGGGCTTACAATTCAGGCTTTCGTGAAGAAGCAGCGACGATCCCGGAGCTAATCGTTCTTCCGCTTCTCGCAGCCCCTCCTCATTGATGGATCAGCCTTTGCCGCTGAAATGGCCGCAAATAGCGTAAAGAAGCCGTCCGGCTCAAAAAGCATTGTCACCAATTGGAGAGGCTCTTAAATTCAGCACGTACGGTAAAAAAGGCTTTGAAGCTTCGAAGACATTTTTCCGACTAGCCAAACCTACAAGCAAGGCGCCCGGTCATCGAAAGGTGATCGGGCTTCCTGCTGTAGCGGGGCGCTCGGTGTGTTCTTTTGGGGCTCCATATTCAAGCATTCGGATTTGCCAAGAGCTCTGGCCGGGCGTCGGCCAGGGCTAGATGAGGCAGAACAGAGATGGTTTCTCATTGACGCCGAGTGTTCTTGGCCGTTCCTTTCGGGTGTCGCTCAGAGGCCTTTGTAAAGGTATTCCCTCTGACCCCTCGCGACACGGAGGTTCCTGGAGCCCGAGAAATCCCGAAGAAGGTCGTTTGGCCGACGATCAATCTAAATCGCGGGAGGAACAACAGAGAAGAAACCAACCAGAAATCTATTCGGTGTGGTAAAGGAGCAAAAAAATATGAGCGAACCGACGAAAATCAAATGGCGGATTGCAGGTGAAGAGGTGGTGAGTTGCAACTGCAGCTGGGGCTGTCCCTGTCAGTTCAATGCACTGCCCACAACCGGGCAGTGCGAAGCCACTGGAGCATGGCAGATCAGCGACGGATATTTCGGCAACTGCCGGTTGGAAGGCGTGCGTTTCGCTGCCGTCGTCTGGTGGCCTGGTGCGATACACGAGGGCAACGGCGTGTGGCGCACCATTGTCGATGAACAGGCCACGAAGGAGCAACGGGAGGCACTCGTCGCTCTGGCCAGCGGTCAGCATGGCGGAACGTACTGGGAGGTCTTCGCGGCCGTCTGTCCCAATAGGCCCGAGCCGCTCTTCGCCCCCATCACCTTCAACGTCGATCGCGAGAAACGGCATGCCACAGTCCGGGTCCCGGATCTAATCGAGTCCGACGTAGAGCCGATAAAAAACCCTGCGACCGGCGAGGAACACAGGGCCCGCATCGCGTTGCCGAATGGCTTCGAATATAAGGAGGCCGAAATGGGCAACACGGTGAGTTGCCGCGTCAGCGCAGGTGACAAGCTAACGTTTCAGCTTAAGAACACCTATGCGCAGTTGAACGCCTTCGATTGGAGCAACTGACGGACCAACCCCAAGACTAGCAACGACAAGCGCGTCACAACAAACGTTTCGTTTGACGCCGAATACACCTGGGCTTTCCTTTTGAACGTCGCTCAGAGGCCTTGACTAAGGCATACCTTCTGACCCCTTGCGACACGGACGTTCCTGGAGCCTGAGAAATCCCGAAGCAGGTCGTTTCGCGACGACCAATCTATAGCCTCGGGAGAACCAAATAAAAATACGTTGCCTATCGGCCCTTGCGGCGTTGGCGATCGGCTTTGCTGTGCCAGCCGTCGCTCAAGAGCAAAACACGGTCGATCCAGAAGTGCGCCAGCGGATTGAGGCGGCAGTTTTGAAATATCAGGAGGCGTATAATAACTACGACGCGGCTGCTACCGCTACCCTGTTTACGCTGGACGCGGTTGAGGTGGGGGGTCGGAGATGGCAGATGCTGGTAGTTTAGCTTCCGGCCGGGAAGCCATCGAGAAAACGTATGCAACCCACTTCGCATCGAGTCCCAGCAAATCATCGCTCAAGCTTGTTCAGGTGTATGCAATCGGTAGTGAGGTATGCGCGATCTCGGAACGCAGCCATGGTTTCCGCATTGGGAAGGGCTACCAAGCAACGATCTATGTCCGTGAGGCCGATGACTGGAAGATCCGCATGGCCTATTCCAATTGATCCCGGGAGGAAGCAATGAAAGTGCGCTTATTTACCCTCGCAGTGTCGATTGTCAGCTTGATTTTTTCCAGAGCGCTCGTCGTCATACTGCTCACATGCAACTCGAATGCGGCATCCCTTCAACCGTCCAAGACCCGTCAGAATGGGGAGGATCTCCAAGTGATCACCCTTGATTCGCAAGGGTATCGCGCAAAAACGCTTTATTACAGCTATGATCAGTTGCTCACATTGCCGACGGTTACCGTGAAAACCGAGCGCGATCCGAACACAAATACCCCAGCAACTTACACTGGTATCTATATCAGTGATCTTTTCGAGGCGTTCGGCGCTGACACCTCCTTTGATGTGATCGGAGCGAAGTGTTCTGACGGACAGAAGCAATATTACGATCGTAATTACGTCGCCAGGCATCGGCCGATCTTTCTCCTGAAGTTTGATGGTAAACCGCCCGCCGACTGGCCCAATAGAGAGCACGGAGGTTGGGTCGGACCATACTGCGTCGTTCATGAATCGTTTAGCCCTGCCGAAGCAATCTACGGCTACGTCGAACAGCCAAGGACCGCGCCCGGAGTCGTCTCGCTCGAATTGACCAGCTTCGACCAATCGCTCGGGCGTTTCACCCCAAAGCAGGGCGGAAACGACCCGGAAGTAGTGAAGGGCCAGAAAATCGCGGTTGGTAGCTGTATTTCCTGCCACAATCTCGGTAACGCCGGCGGGCAAGGCACCTCCTGGGCGGTGCTTGCCGGGCGCGCTGTCAACTCCAAGGATAACTTCAGAAAAAAGGTAACCGATCCGATTTCGATGAATCCGACTTCCCATATGCCGCCTCACCCAGAGTTCGACGATAACACATTCAACGCTCTTGAAGCTTACTTCAAAGAGATGATGCCTACCGAGTGATCTTCGGCTTAACGTGATTGGCAACACGTGGCAAGTTGAGCTGAAAGCCTTTGAAAATTTGCAGCTGAGCGGGTTGAGAGCAAGGTAGTGTCCGAAAACCGCAATGGTCGACAAATCCCGTTAGGATACTTCACTACGACAGTGGCCGTGGGAACCGTAGTTGTTCCGGTGGTCGGTTAATATAGTCCAATCTCCAAGCTTCCTCCGAACCGCCGAAGGAATCGTCGATCAAAGCCGCAGATCGATGCTCCTAAGCAGTTAGGAAAAAGCGATTAGTCACTTCGCTTTTTCGTATTGGCCGACCAAGCGGGCCGCGCCGTACAATAGAGAGGTGTTATTATATGGATGCGAATTCTTTTCTGAAGCGCATCGCCCTTTTTGCCTTTCTTACGGCACTCCCCGCTTTTGCTAGCGCATCACCGCCCGGCGGCGGCGGTCATTCCTCGGGAGGTGGCGGTGGTCATTCGGCCGGTGGCGGCCATGCGGTCGGCGGTGGCGGTGGTCATGCGGTCGGCGGTGG
>DATNNZ010000546.1:0-4321 GCA_035601575.1 Chthoniobacterales bacterium | reverse complement strand
TCACTGTTGAAGGCAGAGTAGAGCCCGCAAGTCGATGGTTGCTTGATGTATTCATGACGCCCCAGCGTGCGGATGCCGCAAAGGTCTTTGAAGTGACTAATCCCGATATTCTAGGCCTTTTCGGCCGGCAGGAAGCCAACGGGAAACCCGTCTCCTATTCTTATAACGACTGCGAACCATACCTCGGCGAGATTGGCAAACAAGCCGGATTAGCGACGGAAACGGAGGCTCAAACCCGGAACGCATTCCAGCGCGGGATCCTCAAGCTCCGGGACGCTTTGCGGATCTACCTGCTGTTGAAGAACAGTATTCAGGCTGAGGATTCACCCGATTTCGCAAGAGAATTGCAGGCTTTCGATCAGGTGCTGCAACCAGGTATGCAAGCCATTCGGGATCGAGAGGCAAACCGGCCCTTTAACCAACAGGAGTTATTGCGTATCGTCTGGTTCACCAAACGCTATCAAACCCTCAGTAAGGCTAGATATGCGTACGCTGTTCCGAACCTGAATGGTAAGACTGACAGCGACCGGTGGTGGCATGTGTCCGACGCACTTTTTAATGCGGTCGCCACGGGGAAAGTGGGGTATCCAGCTATCATGTATGGAGATCTGATCTCCGCTTACCGCAGCGATAATGTGGCCGGATTCAACCGGATCATCCAAGAGTATAATCAATACCTTGACAGAACGATTCCGGACCAATTGTCGCGACCTCGGCTCGAGTACTTGTTTAACCGGGCGCAACCATTCCTTCAGGCGATGGTTCTATACGTCATCGTCCTGATATTCGCCCTATTCTCGTGGTTGAAGTGGCCGAAAACACTGGGAAAGACCGCCGTCATTCTGCTCGTTTGCGCGTTCCTATTGCATACGGTCGGGCTCTTGGTCCGCATGTATTTGCAAGGACGACCTCCAGTTACCAATCTATATAGTTCAGCGCTCTTTGTCGGCTGGGGTTCGGTTCTTCTCTGTCTTTTCCTCGAGCGTTTCTACAAGAACGGGATTGGGAGTGTGTGCGCTTCGGCCATCGGTTTTGTCACCCTGTTGATCGCCCACAATTTGCAGTTGGATGGTGATTCGCTGGAAATGCTTCGAGCCGTGTTAGACACCAACGTATGGTTAGCGACTCATGTGGTCATGGTAACTCTTGGTTACTCGTCGGTCGCGTTGGCCGGTTTTCTGGGCATTATCTATATCTTACGCGGCCTTTTTACCACCTCGTTCAACGAAACGACAGCGAGTTCACTCGGTCGAATGATCTACGGTGTCACTTGCTTTGCTACCTTGTTCAGCTTCGTTGGAACCATCCTCGGCGGAATCTGGGCCGATCAATCTTGGGGGCGATTCTGGGGATGGGACCCAAAAGAGAACGGAGCGCTTCTTATCGTCTTGTGGAACGCCATCATTCTTCACGCCCGCTGGGGTGGCTTCATTCGCGAACGTGGACTTGCAGTGATGAGCGTTTTTGGCAACATCGTGGTCAGTCTGTCCTGGTTCGGAGTGAACATGCTTGGCGTCGGTCTGCACTCCTATGGTTTTATGGATCAGGCGTTCGGTACTCTGATGACGTTCATCGCCATCCAACTGGTCATCATGGCCCTGGGAATGCTTCCCCTGAAATATTGGCGCGGCATCCAGGCGCGTAGGAAACGAGTTTCCGTGGATCGGGCAACGCCGTTACTTGCGCGTTAGCGCAGCGGCCAAGCCAACGTAATTCTAACCTCATAAACGACGACGGGTGCGCTACGGCACAACCACGCCGTTATAGATCGCGATCGATGTTCATCAACGGAATGTCACTTCCGTTCAAAGGTACCGATTAGTCGGCCTCGAGCTAAAACTTTGCCGTCTATCTCTCTCAGCAGACTTTTTCGATCGAAGGCAATACCCGTTTTGAGCGTTTGGTCGAGTGCGAACACTTGAAACACATAGCGGTGGGGGCCATGAGACGGAGGTGGCATCGGGCCAGCGTACCCGCGTCTTCCCATCAGTCCCTTTCCCAGCCGAACCTGCGATGATTGTGTGCCGCTATTTAGAGAGCCTGCCGGCAATCCGCTCGTATGGGGCGATATGCCGGTCACGACCAGGTGCATCGACGTAACGGGCAATGGAGCATCGGGATCTTCCATAATAAGCACGATTTCAGCCGTCCTGCTCGGAAGATTGGACCATACCAAAGGAGGTGATTGATTCTCTCCGATACTCCTCGCCGCGAAACGTGTCGGGATCACAGCACCGTTCTGAAATCCAGAACTGGAGAGGACGATAGTTTCCGGCGCCGCCCGAACAGCCGGTTGGTTCCAAACCAGTTTCTCTTCGCCGGCGTGGACTCCACGCATTAGGCGTCCAAATAAACGAGCAATCATAGGATGAACTTTCAATCCAGATCGAACCCGTGGTGTTTTCACTCCTCCGGCTCTGCGCTTCGGCTTCTTTGCTCCAATGGTCGAACTTCTGATCCTTAAATAGCAAGGAAGATGGGCCGGGTGGTACAGTTTTGAATTAGGTCAGGGTGACTTCCGATAGCCTGAGCTCTCCCTTTCAGTAAAGAATCCATCTGTACCGACACTTCTTCCTTCCTTATATTGATCGTTTTCAGGTGGCAGATCAACAATCTCAACCAACGTTGCTCCAATCCATTCACAAGTTTTGCGGGAAGGCCAATTATTGGGATTGCAGGTGATCCACAAGACATCCATCCCGTAAGTGATGGCGATCTGTCTTAGCAATTTGCAGGCTTTCCCGGCATAATGATGCCCTCGCCACTCCGATTTAACGTTGAACCCAAAGTGTCCGCCAAAACGCACAAGACTGAGGGTGTACCCTAATCGAATATCAATCTGAGTCCAAATCAGCGCCTCTGTGTCTGGGTGGTTCTCATTCTCGCCAGATGTCTCGTACAACGGCATACGCGACCTTTCCGGGTTCCCGAGGGGGTGCACAGTGCGCGACGTGGGGCAAGCTGATTAGGTAATCCATTCCAGAGTTTGCGGCTTTAGCGGGTTGAGAAATTGGACCTCATCCTGTACCGCTAGCTGCCACTGCTTTTTCAACTCAAAGTACCAACGAGCTTGGGTGTCTGGATCTCCGATTAAGATCTGTTTTGGGTTATTCTGTAAACCTGTGCTGAGCTTTCTGAAAATTTCCAGGTCCTGCCCGAGGAAGGTTTTACCCAATTTTTTCAAGGGCCACGAGAAGTGCTTCGTGAAATTTAGCGAGCTGTAGAAAACATGGTTTAGCTCGGTGGTAGTTTCGTTGATCGGTGTAAGCAGAGTGATCGACGCGATCACATCATTCTGTCCAACCAGGATGTGCTCGAACCGATGGCCAGGCAGTTGGAAGTTGATCTCAGTTGAGGTTGCCCCCTTCAGGATCCCGTAGCCTTTGGTATTGGCTGATGGCTTGTGTCGCACCATTCTAAATCCCAGGCCGACGGGCTCGAACTGCTTGCGCTTCAGTTTCAGAGATTTGGCACTGCGCCAAAACCAGGATTGATGAACGAACGTAACGTGGGCCGGATCAATGAGCCCGATGATGGCATCATCGACATTGGTTGGGAGCCGAACCGTCTCGACGAGATGCAACCGTTGGTCAGACGAAACGAGCAAATCGGGAAAGACATTCTCAGGAACCTGGGGTTGATGCTTGTTACTTGGCATGTAGACCCAAACCGTGCCGCTTACCTCTTTGCAGGGATAGGAGTAGGCCCTAATTTTCCTGACATCGAAGGAGCTATCCGCAAGGGCGGGGATCTTTTGACAGGTACCGGAGCAGTCGAACTGCCAACCGTGATAGCAACACTCGATGGTTCGTCCGTCGAACTTACCCTCCGAGAGCGGTACTCCTCGATGTGGACAGTTGTCCCTCAGCGCGAATGGATTTCCGCTAGAATCTCTTCCCAGGACGATCCTTTCGCCGAGCAGTTCTTTGGCTTGAAGTCTACCCTTTTTCAATTTGTCGCCAGGCAGCGCGAAGTACCACAGGTTTCTCAAAAACAAGGCGTTTTGCATATAACCGAATTGCGTGAGTTGTTCGTTGATGCTCCGTACCTCATCATCGCGAGGAGTCCCATTTTCTTATGCAACCGCCTTTATAACGAAGGACAGAAAGATCAAAACTGCAGCGGAATTGATCGTACTGTAACATCTCCTGGAGCTCTTTTGTAGCTTGACCCTATGGTTGTTCTCCTGACTTTGCTGTCGATCGAACGATCGTCCACTGCCTGATCGGTTTGTTTGGCTTTTGGGATTTTGGCTTGAATACCACACGCCGATCGCTGCCGCCATCGGAACGGTATTTCGCCAAAAGCCGGGTGTAACGAA
>DATNNZ010000545.1:0-5748 GCA_035601575.1 Chthoniobacterales bacterium | reverse complement strand
AGGGTAAATGCGGTAATGTTGTTTCTTTTCATAGGAAGTAAGATTTGCGGGACAAGCAATCGCAGCAAAGATGGAGTTCGTCAAGAAGAGAATTTTCGCCGGGGCGGACGGCCGCCGAGCTCCGAGCCGGATAATCGGTTTTTCTGGATAATTTTAACCAGGAATGGAGACTTTAAAATTAACCACGGATTACGCGGATAACACGGATATGGAAGATGATTCACGGAGAAGTCGTCGTTGCGATGATTTTATCTGTGCCATCCGTGTAATCCGTGGTTTCCCATTCTTTATTCGTGTCTGTTCGCCTGCCACGCCGAAGCTCGCGAAGGCGGGTCTTTATTCGTGGTTAATCTTATTTCTTGTAGGCCGGCGCTTCTGGCAAAACTGGAGGTCGCAGCAGGCCCTCCTCTTCTTCTTCGTTTGGATGGAGCGCCTGGCCCGCCGGAGTTCAATTTCGTGACGCCGAGACACGTCCGCTCGACCAAAGGGCGATTTCAGGGCGCGGAAATGCCATTGCGCTGACAATAGGCCCGCAGCGGGGCACCGTAGAATTAGAACGGCGCGTGTATCGAAGGCCAACCCGATAGAAGGCCCATCATCGCTTGCGCTGGACGCGGGGGCTCAGAATGCCAATGCGAACGCCAAGTCATTTGACATCTGCGACCAGCCCAGTTCCACTACAGCGCGCACAATATCCAGTCTGAACCCACTGGCCAGCCTGAGCTGGTGAATAAACCAACCCCATCCCCTGACAATCTGAGCAAATTTTCATTTCGGGTGGAATAGTGAGCATTCGGTATCCGACGCCCAAGCAAACGGGGCACGATCTGGTTTTCCTGTACAGCGGGTTATTTCTCCCGGTGGGATCGAATACAATGACTTTTTCCCCATGGCATAACGGACACACGATTTTCGTAGCGCGTCGTGCTGCCGGTGCTGCAGGTGCCGCTGGTCGCCACTCTTTCAACCCGTTGAGTTCCTGGGTCAACGAACTAACTTCTTTGGTCAAGGAACCAACTTTCATGTACTCTATTACAGCAATTGTCGCCAAGCCGACAAACACTAGGAACATCACTAAGCTTCTTAGAGGCATCGCAGAGCGCCGCTAGTTGCGACGTCGCCGTCTTGATGTCTGCATAGCTGCGTGTAAACCGATGAGCAGCAGGACGGTGGAAGCGCTGTTGATGAAGATGAGAGGATAAGTGAGTCCATCTCGAAGCGATAAATTTAACGCATTTAGTATCGGAAGAATCGGAAAGAAGATAATCGGCGAAAGTTTCCATAGAAACCACAGACCGTAATCCAACGATCGTTGGGCCGAATCTTCCGAGGATGCCCACGCCGAGAAGATTAGCAAGACCGAAATTGTAACGCTCGCGTGCGCCAGCGTCCATCCTATCCAAATTCGAGGGTCGAATAAGCTGCGCAGCGGCCTGCCGCATTTTGGGCAAGCGGCTGCCTCCGAGGAAACGCTCTCGCCACAATCAGGGCACCTGCTCAACATTTTGGTGAAGATTATTCTGCCGAAAAAGGAACTCTGTGCTCCCATTGACGCCCCCCGTTATTTCTTATACGCGGGGATCTCTGGCAAAAGTGGAGGTTGTAGCAGTCCCTCCTCTTCTTCTTCGGCTGAATGGATCGGCTCGCCTCCCGGAGTGACGAGACGTGCTGTCACGAAGATAACGAGATTGCGCTTGATGTGTTGATCGACATTGGTGCGGAATAGCCGTCCAACCAGCGGAATGTCGCCGATGATCGGAACTTTATCTTCTGTCTTCTGCACGTCTTCACGCATCAATCCACCAAGGATAACCGTCGAGCCATCGTAAACGCTCACACTGGTCGTCACTTTGCGTGTGCTAAAGATCGGCTGGTTGATTACGTTCTGAGTGAGAAGAACTGGGGTGGAGGTTGTAAGAAGGCTGGTACCGCCGGTGCCAAGAACGGTGTTGATGCCCACTGCATTGATTGGACTGCCGTAATTGATGAAACCCTCGAACTCGACGTCCTGTGGCACCAGATTCAGGTCGATGGTTTGACCATCAGCACCTACGACCGGTTCAACTTCCAAAGTGACGCCGGTATTTCGCGTCTCGAACGTCTGAGGCGTTGTCGGCGTCACGACCACGGGTGGATTTGATCCACCAACTACGGTACTGGCAACGCTCGGAACCTGCGGCGCCGTGTACGTCGTCGGATAACGAAATTCCCTGACAATCTCAATGACCGCGCGCTGGCCGCTCTTGGTCGTCACTTTCGGCGCGGAGAGAAGATCGACCCCTTTTTTTTGATTCAGCGCGCGAATGACGACTTGGAATTGCGGGTCAGTAAAAACGCCAGCCAGGCTAAAAATTCCCGGCGCGACGGCAGTGGAGCCCAATGACGGAAACAACAGTGCGTCGATCGCATTCGCGCTAATTGCGGCGTTGCCGCTGCGATTACCAGCCGTGACGGGATTCTGACCGATCGGCTGCCCAGTGACGGGATCAACGAAAGGATAATTGGCGGCGTTGACTGCTGTTCCGTTTCCCGAAGTCCCGCCCGATCCAAAGGCTCCTTGGCTCCCAACCTTAAAGGGGCCAAGCAGCCAATCGAAGCCAAGCTCTTTGAGATTGTTCTGTGTGATCTCGACAAACTTCGACTCAATTTCAACCTGCTTGGGACGAGAGCGGTTTGCTTCGTCAACCAGCGCATCGACCATATCCAGATTGTCCTGCGTGTTCCGGACAATCAACGTGCTGGTCTGTGGTAGAAACGTTGCGCTCGAGCCCGGAGGAGAGAAATCGACGCCCATGCTCCTCAAAAAGGTTGTGGCATCAGCCCGACCGACAAGTTGGCGACTGCTAGTTAATTGCTGTCGCGTGGTAATTGTTCCTTGCGCTGCCAGCGTGGATGCCGCACCTCCAGAACCGACCGAACTTTGAAAACTAGCTGCGTTCTTCTCGATTTCGTCCTTAGCGACGATTGGTGGCGTGACAGCTTGACCGCCTTGAGCACCGCCGCTGGCTGTCGCGCTACCGGCCCCTGTGCCTAAAATATAGCCAATATCAAGGGGCCCGCCGAAGAATTCTGGCGGGACAATGTATGTTCTGGTGATCAGATCACCGCTCTGTTCGCTGCGCGGAATCAACAAGATTGCGTGCGGCTCGATCTTAACTCTTAACCCCGCCTGATCAGCGATGTAGTGCAAGGCGTCGCTAAGCGGCATTTGACTTACATCAAGGTTAATGGACGCGGGCGGTACGGCCGATGTCGGGACGACGGCTGGCGCTGTAACGGGGCGCGCTGCGACCGGTGTGGTTGCTGGGGCAGTAGGCGGAGCAGCAGCACCTGGCGCCGGGGAAGTAGCGCTAGCCGGCGGCGCGGCCGGCTCAACTGGCGCCAAAGGGGGAGCAACTTGTCCGATGGGTACGAGCCGAAGGACAATGTTTATGCCCCTCTGCCCCTCGGTGGTTCGATCGTTCTCGACGGCCTGCTGCCGGAGAACCTCGACTGCTTCACGTAGGCTAGTATTGTGAAATTCAATTCGCGGAATAATGATCGTATTCAGTTTATTTTTGATCCTGGCAGTCCCACTTAGGTCTCTTTGCGTGCTAATTGCGACTGGCTCCCCCGCTGCACCGTATTGGTGGACCGGTTCCTCCCAGCCTTTTTCCACCTCCCAAAGCTGGCGCGACCGCGTCTCGTTATATGCTTCCTCACCGTACTGATATTTGGTATTGTTAATTTTTTCCTGACCCTTCCGTGCCGCTGTGTTGTACGGGTCGCGAACGAGTACCTGGTCGTATTTCTTGAAGGCAAGATCGTAGCGGCCGGACTGGTAATAGCCATCTGCGTCCGTGAGCAATTGCTTCACTTCTTCGACCTTCGCAATAAACTTCGGGCCCATTGTCTTGTTGAAGTAACCGGGCTGGTGCAAGTGAGCCATCAGCTCCCGTGCCGGACGACAATTTGGGTCGTAGCGATCGCTCAGGATCTCGCTCAGGATCGCCTCCGCGCCGACGTAATCGGCTTGCGCGATGCGCGCTTCGGCCAAAATGACTCCGCTCTTGCAAAACCCCTCGACGGCTTCGTCGTGCGCTTTTCCCGAGACCACGGCGTCAGGCAAGTACCTGACGGCGGTCTTAAATTCCTCGTGTGCGAGCGAATAATTTTTCGCCTTCATCGCGGCTTTGCCCTGCGCCAGGGCGGCTTCGCCTTGCGGTATGGCGCTTTGGCGGCGCTGAATTTCACGCTGCGCGACGTTATCCACATTCTGAGCAAGGTTGGTCGTGCAAAAGATCGACAGCGATACGGCGGCGACGAAGTATGATTTCGCCAGCACGGAGCGGTGTAGAGGCGGTCTGTCCTCAGCCGCAAAACCCGATCTGCGCGTGAGGACACGCGCCACTACAACTGCATTTTCGCTACGAGGCGGATTTGTTTTCATAAGCAGATTTATGGTGCACCGAAACCGATCTCGATCGGCTCATTTGGTTTGTGTATTCACGATCACGGCCTTGGCCGGCTGCACATCCACCAGCTTGTATTTGATTTGCTCGTTCGAGTTCAAGCAAAATTCTTACGATTTTTTCGGAGGCTTGTTGTCACCACAAATTCTGCAAGAGAAGAAGAACCACGGATTACACGGATATCACGGATTGGGAGCGCAGAGAATTAGACAGAATTCACAGAATCAACAAAATGGGTCGTCAAAATTCTGTTCATTCTGTCCAACTTCCCCATCCGCGTGATCCGCGTAATCCGTGGTTTCCCTTTGGTTTAATGCAGGTCGTAGACTTCCACGAGCGCAACTCCGGTGGTGTTGTTTACCCCACGCACAATGGCGGTATAGTTACCCGGTGAGAGGTTTGCGATGATCGCAGATTCGCTCGCGTACCGCGCTCGAGCAGTTGGCACTAAGGCGTGGTAAAGGTCCTGTCGCTGCCGTACCTGGTGCCGCCGCTGTTGGTCGCTACGATTCGGAAATGATAAGTAGTGTGCGTAGTTAAGCCGCTGATGTTGCCAGTGATGTTCCGGTACGTGTTTCCAGTCTGACTCTGGATCGTCGTGGTGTGTCCATAACTGGTTGTGGTGCCATATTGGAAATTAACGCTTGTGGTCAACCCATGCGGATCGAGTGAGCCATTGAGTGTCGCCGAAGAACTACTCAGGTTGGTCGCCGGGTTGGTTGTGACGACCGGAGGCCCGGTTGCGGTAAGCGTGGTAAACGTCCTGTCGCTGCCCAGGCTGGTGCCGGCGCTGTTGCTGGCCACAACTCGAAAGTGATAAGTCGTGCTTGCAGTCAAGCTACTGATGTTGGCACTGATATTTAGGTACGTATTGCCACTGTGACTCTGTGGGACGGTGGTGAATCCATAGCTGGTGGTTGGGCCGTACTGGAAGTGATCACTCGTGGCCAACCCATGTGGATCGAGTAACGCATTGAGGGTGGCCGAAAAACTTGCGATAAACGTGGCCGAATTAGTTGTCACGACGGGAGGCCCGGTCGCGCTAAGCGTAGTAAAGGTCATGTCGCTACCAAACGTGGCGCCGAAACTGTTAGTGGCTACGATTCGGAAATGGTAAATGTGACTCGCGAGTAAGCCGCTGATGTTGGCGCTGATCGGCCGCAAGGTATTCCCAGTCTGAGTCTGCACCGGGGTAGTAGAGCCGTAGCTGGTCGTCAACCCATACTGAAAATTGACTGTCGTGGCGGAGCCATCTGGATTTAGAGAGCCATTGAGTGTAGCAGAAAAACTTGCGACG
>DATNNZ010000544.1:0-12420 GCA_035601575.1 Chthoniobacterales bacterium | reverse complement strand
TGGGCATCCGAATTGCAGAAGGATTCGGGCGGATTTTTGCGACTGTCGACGAACGCCATCATTCATGATTTTGCTCAAGATGTGCCTGTTAAAGAAGCTCGATTGATTGCCGCAACTCAAGGAAGTTGGTTTTCGGGATGTACAGATGAAAAAGTTGATCACGCAGCATGGCACGAGAAACCATCCTGGTTTGTTGTGACCGAGAAAGATCAGATGATCAATCCAGGGCTACAAGAAACAATGGCAAACAATATCAAAGCCACTGTTATTAAAGCTAACGCGAGTCATATGGTTATGGTTTCGCAACCGGAAAAAACTGCTTCAGCAATCATTGAGGCAGTGGACAGTTTGAAATAAATCCAAGATACGAATCAGCTTAAATCGCTACTGCAGCTCTAGAACCACTTCCTGTGCGCTCTTATCGTCCCGCCAGCCGAGAAATGTTGTTTGGCGCAATTGCTCATCCTCAGTCCATTCCGCATATGCTACTTCGCACACCAGCCTTGGGTGGACCCATTGGATTTTCTCGGGAATCTTAGGCGGATTTTCGACTGGTGGTTTATCAGTAAAGAACGGCCTCAATCGATCGATCGCATCTGCTAATCCTTTCTCACTGAATCCGGTACCCGAATGACCGAAGTAGCGTAGCTTCCTGTTTCGATACGCGCCCAGTAGCAGTGCTCCAAGATGTTTACGGCTCCCTTTTCCATCAGTGAAGCCGCACACGACGAATTCTTGCTGCGGTCGTGACTTGATCTTCAACCAATCCGGTGAGCGTTTTCCCGGTCGATAAATGCTGGTCTTATGTTTTGCAATGATACCTTCGAGTCCTTTCTCCGTCGCCAATCGATAAAGGTCGATCCCGTGATTCTCGACGTAGTCGCCGACCTGGACTCCGGCACCGGAGTAATGATCTGCTGTAATCGTTCACGCCGTTCCACGACGGTCTTGCCGATGAAGTCACGCCCATCCCTCCAAAGTAAATCGGCACAATAATCGTCTGCAAAACCGCCTAGTCCCGTAGACCGAGTTCGTTTCGGGGATCTCCCGTTGAGAGGCGGCGAATTGCGAAAAAGGATTTTCTTTGTGTGCCCGGAAAAATTGAAGAATGTTACGCAATCTACTTGAGAGGAGGTGAATCCAATGACGTATGAAGAACGGAAAAAGAAGCTGTTACAATTAGCAAAGAAAAAGCGGGTATTGAATCCGAATGAATCTTGGATTGACCCAGGCTTCTCGTTCGGCGCATCGCGTGTCGCTATTTGCTGATAGACTGCGGCGAGAAGGATTGATTACTCATAACCAGCGTACAGGAATGCTGGAAATCACTCAGCAAGGCATCGACTATCTAGATCAGGCTTCGTAGAAAGGCGAAAGCCCGTTTGCCGACCTGGCTCCCTGGATTTTCCGTGCGACTTTCGACAGAACGGTCAAAGCCTCTAGTCGAGGAAGCCGCCAGGATGGCGAATCAGATCTGGAGGTTCGGTCAACGAGTAAGATTAGACTCTCGTCGCTTTGGTTTTATTTTCTGAGAGCAGTTCTCGCTCGGCCTGTACCCAATCCGAAGTTTCATCACCGGGCATGCCCAGTTTTCGGCGACGTTCGGCGATGAAGTAAGCATGCAGTGCAACCTGCTCCTCATTAAGCTGTTCCATAGCCTTCTTCCGCGCCCTGCTCTTAGCGGTGGTTGAACTCGATGCGGTTTTGCCTTGTACGGTCTTCTTACCAGAAATAGGGGTTGACGAAGCAGTTCGGGATGGCGGTCGATTCATCTCTTTTCGATCCTTTTTAATCATTGTTTTGGTTACGTTTTCGATGGTTGTTTTCGTTCAGAAGCTCGGATTGGTTTTGGCCGGGTTTGTCCCTGCTCCTTATACCGGCTTCCGGGGATGGGCGTTCAGCCCATTGATCTCGCTGCGTTGACTAGAGGCCCCGTCGTAGCTTACGGACATCAAGCAGTTCTCGTCCAGATTGCCCTCAGCGGTATCCGTCATGATTTCTCCAGTATCTGCGCCAGCGAATTGCACAATGTGGAGCCTTTTCACCACATCTGTACGTTAGGCCATATGTGGTGCACTATGGACATAATGCGCACTAGATATAGTGGTTGACTCTCAGAAAGTAAAGAAAAAAGCCTCCTGAGAGCATTTGAGGCAAACCAGCCCGGAAACATTGGCAATGCTGCGCTTCAGAAATGAGATGAGTCTGACGCTGCGATTCGAAAACGATCTTGGCGAGTCTGAATGGTTTGCAGGGTCTCGACGTCACCCAGGCCGCCGACGTTATAAACATTAGCGATCACGATCTTTGTGCCATCCGCAGTCACCGCAAGGCTGCCGGTCACGAATGTCGATGCAATTACCGGAGGATTGAGCAACCCGTTGCCGGTGGTGTGTCCGAGGGCAATCGGTGTGCCTGCTTCGGCCCAACTTCCATCTCCTTGGATTCCGTAAGTGTGGATATTGTCGTCGGATCCGCCACCGACATAGAAGCTACTACCATTGGGATTGAAGGCGATACCGGCGAATGTATTGGGGACCCTGATAACCTGTTTCTTGACCGGTTTGCCCGTGCTCGCGTCGAAGACAAAAATGTATTGTGTCGAATCAGCTGGAACCACTTTGCCCGCGGCATTATCGAGAACATTATGTCCACTGATCAGGACCAGCAGAGTTTGTCGATCCGGACTAAATACGCAGCTTAGCGCACTGGAAGGGACAAAGTTTGGAAAGTCGGGGAACGCAGAGAGTGCATAGTCAGCCTGATCTTCGGTAGGGCGACTAGCTGGTCCGACATAGTCTGTGGATTCCAGATGCCGCCCTATCGCGCTGAGACGACGTCGGATCCCGCTGCGCCTTGGTTGGGCAACAGACTCGAGATGGCCAACGAAGGAACTGACTCACCTAACCACAAAATCGCAGTCGCCATCCCTTTCAATGATCCGAGCCGATCCGCTGCAAAACCATGGCGACTGGGCCTTGAGTTGATTCAAACCGATCGCTTCGGCAAACCAATAGTTCGGTCGCACCGCCATGTTCCAACCGGACAGTCGCCGCTGAAGACGATGTCGGGATCCTGACAGTGTTGACGCTATCGGGCTGCTTCTCTCCCGGCTATTTTCGCGGTACGATCGCCGTGCCGCCGAGCGCATCTTGTTTTCCGTTTTGTGCAAACCGGGACACATCGTTCCGAACAACACTCACTTCGACACCACCCGCGCCAATATCGAATTTACCGGCGCGCGCGCGATCGATTTGCCCATTCCTGAAGCCGCCGACACGCAGGCTTATCTTCCATTCAAAGGCAACATCGATATCACTGCGCTGGAAAAGCTAATTGTGCGCGAGGGCACCGCTCAGATCCCGCTGGTAATGATCACTGTGACGAACAACTCCAGTGGAGGCCAACCGGTCTCCCTAGCCAACATCAGGGCTGCTCGAGAACTAACCCAGGGGCACGACATACCTCTTTATTTGGATGCCTGTCGTTTCGCGGAGAACGCCTGGTTCATCAAACAACGCGAACCCGGCTACGCTGACAAAACGCCGCGCGAGATCGCGTGCGAAATGTTTTCTTTGGCAGACGGATGCACATTTTCCGCGAAAAAAGACGCGTTCGCCAACATTGGCGGCTTGCTCTGCACTAACGATAATTCACTAGCTGAACAGGAGATGAATCTGCTGATTCTGACCGAGGGATTTCCTACCTAGGGAGGATTAGCCGGCCGAGATCTGGATGCTATTGCAGTCGGTCTCGAAGAAGTGCTGCAACCGGAGTATCTTGAATATCGGATTGCATCGACCGGATATTTGGGCCGTCATATCGCCACCGGTGGAGTGCCGATTGCGGAACCGCCGGGTGGACACGCCATTTACATCGATGCCGGAAAATGTTGCCACAAATTCCTAAGCATCAGTTTCCCGGACAAGCGCTCGCCATTGCGCTTTATCGGCACGCCGGCGTCCGCTCGGTAGAAATTGGTTCGGTAATGTTCGGTGAGGCAGCCATAGCGTGCTCGGCCGAAAGATTGGAACGAAGCGACTGATTTAGCGTGGCCTTTGGTCGCAGTCGCCTTGGGATCGTTCGCCCCGATAATTTCGCCGAGGGTAATGGCGAGCAGTGGCGACTGCGTTCTTAGGTCAGCCACACCAATTGCTTCGCTCCGCCCCTTTGGACTGCTACGCCAACGGCTTAACCGGGACAGTCGCCGCTGATGAGCCATCGCAGCAGCGAACGACAGTGAACAACAACGTTGGCGTTCGTTCTCGTTCGTTGGCCTTACCGCCAATCATCAACAACGTATGTGCTGGGCCGATTGTAACCAGCATCGTTATGTTTTTGCATGGCGACACCCTGAAAATCGGAACGAAAACCGTGCGCGATCATTTGCCGATAAGCTCTTTCGCGGCCGACATGAGCGCCAGCGATCAGGCGCGATAGCCGTTTGGCCGAGGCCAGAGTTTCGCAGGCATCGAACAACAGTTCCAAAGCTGCTCCTGATCTCGCCGCGCCAAACTTGATATAACAGCAATCGCTGCCCGCCTCGCTGCCGGGTCCGCAGTGACACACTGCCAAAGCGGTCAACCGAGCGTCATCCCAGAGCAATACAGTGTCGCCAAGCTCCTGAGCAGCCACCGCCCGGATTTCCCGTTCTACATCCAAACCTTCGTAGATACTGTCTGTCATTTCCCGGCAGGCGCGTAAGCATTCTTCGCGTTGGCTGGTAGGAATTTCACTAAACCTGGAAAACTCCGTCACGCGTCGAACTCCGCTTATCGGTTTCGACATAATGGCGGTGAGAAAGCGCGGCCAGAAACCAAATCGCTGGTATAGAGCGATGTGTTTCCGACTATGGGCGAAGGTGAACAGCGCCTCGTGCTTGACCGCCCAGTTTATGAAAAGATCCAGTAGGGTTCCACCAACAAACTGCACGGTCCTGACCGCGAGCCCTTAAGTTGACCCGCATGGTTAGCCGCCCGGGCTACTTTCAAAACTCTACGGCTCCCCTACCTCCGAACGATACGGCATACCTTGGTGACCTCCCATATGGCTGAGGCTATGTGCCATTGCGAACGACGCTTCCCGGCAGGCTTCCGACAATCTGATATTCCGAATAAGCGCCAGACTGATCCAGGTCTCCAGGCATTCGGTAGCTCCGCAGCGGTCGACCACTCGCCTAATCGGAACCTTTAAAGTTCCAATCGTTTGTCCATCCGAGTACGTAATCTCGCGACTGCGTTCAACCAACACCACATTTCGAGCCCCAGTTCGGTGAAGAGCTGCAACTGCATCGGGCACACGAAAGGTGCCGGTGACGACCATGGCTTCCTCCACCGACTCGGTAACGATCGCTAGCACGTTGTTTTTCGGAACTTGTTTGATGCGATTGATTGGTGACATATCCAGAAGAAACGGTATATCGCGCTCCTCACAGATTCTCATCGCCTCCCACGCCGTTTCAGGAGGAATCTCGAGCTCAGAGATTACCAGATCGGCCGAATGCAGGATGTTCCGCGACGCGCGGACCATTTCTGGCGTAAGATGGTTATTCGCAGATTCGGCGCACAGGAGAAAGTTTCGTCCGGTGGATGCTTCCAACATGCCCAAGGAGGCACCCGTACTCACGGAGGCGAGGTCCCGAAAATTGCTGATGTCGATCCCCTCCTTATTGAGTTGATCCTGCGCCATTACGCCGAAAGCATCGTGGCCGTGCGCCCCGATAAATGAGACCTCGGCTCCAGCCCGGGCCGCAGCCACCGCACAATTTGCGCCTCGACCACCGCCAAAAATTTGCAGGGGGCCGCCCACCATGCTTTCTCCTTCCACCGGTAACGTTTCGCAAGCGATCACCAGATCAGCGTTATACCCTCCGACTACAACTACCTTCGGTTGGGGAAATTTTCGCATGTTTGGCGGACAGATACCGATGAGGGTACCTGCTCTCTTATACGGCCGCATTCCTCGGTTCTTTAGAAATGCAGAACGACAAGGGGTCCTGGAGTTCCAGAAGGTGAGCGGTTTGGGGCCGGTCGCTTAGGAGCAATAGGATCTCGGACCGCCAGATTCGCTCCTATCCTTGCTCTGGTTTTGTTCGTTGCCGGATTTGTTGGGAGCACCGATCTACCGGCTGCTACTTATGTCGGGGTCAGCATCGGTGGCCGCCCCTATTACGGCTACCCGTACCGGTACCATGGCTATTACCACTATCGTGGGGATAGGTATCGAAACCGCTATTATCGCTACGGGCGATGGCATTATTATTAAGCCTGCGTAGCGTGAAAAAAGCGTCGCCTACCGCCCTTATTTCACCGCGCCGAAGGTGAGACCTCGCACCAGCTGCTTTTGCGTCAGCCAACCGAGCACCATGATCGGAGCGACCGCGAGAAAAGACGCGGCTGACAGCTTGGCCCAAAAGAGCCCTTCCGGGCTCGAATAGGAGGCAATGAACATGGTCGATGGCTGAGCGTTGGCATTGGAGAGATTGATACTCCAGAACGCCTCGTTCCAAGAAAAAATGATAAGGAGCAGAGCGGTTGAGGCCAGCCCGGGCATTGTCATTGGCCGCAACAAATACCAAAGCTCTTTCCAGACATCGGCTCCATCTTGGGTTCAGGACTACTTTTCAGTTTTTTGAGCTAGGAAGCGCAAGCCAACTTCCCACGAATTGCCTGAATTTCAGTCCTCCGAGCTGCCGAAGCTTCTAAATTCTGGATTCTTCCTCATTTGCTGCTCTTTATCTGGTCGGACAGTTCGTTGCCCATCACATGACGGTATTTGTCTGGAGTGAGGTAATAATGGCGTCGGAACACTTTCCCCAGATGGGTGGCATCGGCAAATCCAGTAAGCCCGGCGATCGCAGACAACTTGAGCGAGGAAGAGACCAATAACTTAGCTACCTCCTCCAATCGAACCTGATTGACGAAGCGCGCCGGGCTCAAGCCCGTTGTTCTCCGAAAATAGTGAGTGAAGCCGGTACGGCTCATTCCGCGCTTGTCAGCGAGCTCGGCGACGCTGGGCAAACCAGTGGGAAGTCGGCTGATGATTTCCTTACGAACTTCCGCCAAAATCCGTTCCCGCGGGAGTGGCGGGTAAAGGATTTGATGTCCCAGACGTTCAAATTCCGTCAGGAAGGCGAAAAGATCCGCCTCTTCGGCAAATTCATCGGGTAACGATGCTGCACGAACCAGATCGAACAGGTTAAGCGCACGTTCGATCAAAGGACTGCGCGGCTGCACATGCCAAACGGGCCCGGTAAGTCGAACCCGTTCCCTGATCCGCCGAACGATATAAAGATGATCGATAATCAGCCAGAAAAAGGTCCAACCCTCAGATTCGGGCGGCAGATAATAAAAGTCGTCGCTCGGAACGAGCGTGGTAAAGGCGGAACCCGGCGCAAGCTCGATCAGCTCGCCGGTTACGCCGGACCGAAAAGCGCCGCAGCCGTCGATCGTATATTGCCAGACAATAAACGGTTTCTTTTCATCACCGAGACGTTTGCGGCCATGCCAGGCGTAAACACTCGGATCGGTTTGCGTTTCCAGTCCGCTAATCACATGCGCCGGATAGGGCATTGGCTCTTCGGGGCGGCAGCGAAGCGAACGCAAGGAGCGGTACAAAAATTGATACTCGCGATCGGCGTCCATGGTTGGGAACGGGCGTTGCAAACCAACGCCCCTCCAAGGCTTGTCACAAATTGACTATCATTGGCGTGTTATGACTATTGCGACCGCTTTTGTTCCAGCAAGATTTATTGCGTCTGCACCCCCAAACCTCCATCCAACCTCCCATCTATGCTTATCCGATCCCCCCGACGCTTACTACTGATAGCAGCCAGCCTTTTGGTGTCGGCTGGCCTGGTTTTCAGTAAAGAAATTGATCTTTGGTTTGTCCCGATGTCACAGGAAGGTCCGCAAACGCCCGGTCTTCTGGCGTGGGCCAAAGAACATTTTCCCAAAGACCTGCCCAAAGGTGTCACCGTACCAGGTAACTACGGGCCTCCAATTTATCAGGACGCCCAGCAGAAGTTCATTGTGCAGGGTCGCCGTGGTAAACCGGACGTGATCGAAGGCGTACTTGAAGGGATGATCGCCTACCAAAAAGCCGGCCTCATCACCCCAATCGATGACTTATTTAGCCAGTGGCCGGAAAAGGATAAGTTTATTCCCAGCACGATCAAAGCGCTCACCATTAATGGAAAGCTTTATGGGGTGCCTTATAACACTAACGTGCGGGTCTTACTCTACCGAAAAGACATTCTTCAGAAGTATAATTTGCAGCCGCCAAAGAGCTGGGAAGAAATGCTGGATGACGCCGCAATGATCTCGACGAAGGAGCAAGGAGTTGCCGGATTGGGATTGACCACCAAAGCCGGCAGCGTTCGGACGTTTCAGGAATTCATTTCGTTTTTCTTTCAAGTGAACGGCGGTCAGAATCCGTTTAAGTATGATGAGGCCAGCCAGAAATGGTCGATTGACACTACTCCGGAAAAACTAGCCCAGGTGCTGGCTCTCTACCACGACGCGTTTTTCAAAGCGAACCCGTCCGCTGTCAATCAGAACACGCGTGGCAATGACTATCAGGCGACTGATGCTGATTATGTTGCCGGTAAAAGTGCGATGGTTCCGATGGGTCCTTGGATCTACAGCTATCGCAAGACCGGCGATATCGCGCGCAAAATTCTAGAAGAGAACACCGGGGTTGTCGCTCTCCCTCTTCCACCGGGTGGCACTCAGGCCACTTATCTGGAGGTTAAGCCGATTATGATCAATGCAACGACTAAGGAAAAATCGGATAGCTGGGAGCTGATCAAACTTCTCTGTAGCAAGGACTTTGTCGCTATGGACGCGAAGCTCGAAGGAATTAACCCGCCGCGCCAAGACGTGGCTGATCTGCCGGATTTCAAAAGCGACTGGTGGCAGCAAGCATTTACTCAGCAGATTTCCACCGGCGTAGCGCTGGCTCCGATCAACTGGGGTTTGGTGGTAAATGATATCACCGAAGCGCTGCAGAAAGTGATTTATCAAAACAATGCGGCCGATAAGACTGGTCAGGAACTGTATAATACTTTGCAGCAACGCGCGCAGAACAACCAATTGTAAGGGGCACTCAAATAACCGGCGTGTCGGCGCCCATCCGCCGCTACACCCCGTTGTGATGGGCCGGACTTTCCGCCTATAATTACTCTCGGTTATTGATGTCTCAAACAGTTTATGGCGATCAGCCACCAAGCGTCGGATCGCGGCACGATACTCATTCGCGATCGGCGGAAATGCGTCACGCTGCACTTGGATATGCCCTGCTGGCGCCGGCGATTTGCGTGATCCTTGGATTAAATCTCTATCCCACTCTTAGCGGCATCTTTACATCTTTCACCGACCAGTCCTTGCTCAATCCCAATGCTTGGCGCGCCGTCGGATGGCAAAACTATCAACGACTCCTCACCGATCCGGTGTTCCGCGTTTCGTTTATCCATTCGCTGGTCCTAACTTTTTCTGCCGTTATTCTGCAGGTGATTTTCGGTCTGGGAATGGCTCATTTGCTTATCCGCAAGGTCCCCGGTATTCATTGGTTTCGCAGTATTGCCATGGTCACTTGGGTCCTGCCGATTATTACCGCAGTTGTAATATTCCGTTTTCTCACCCTGCCAAACATCGGGCTAATTAACATCATACTAGCTGCGCTTGGACTCGGATCGCTTACCCGCAATTGGTTTGGTGATCCAGCTTTCGCATTCCTCCTGATACTTGTAATGCACCTGTGGCGAAATGTTCCGTTTTATGGCATCGCTTTCATGGCGGCGATGCAGGCGATCCCGCAAGATCTGTACGAAGCCGCAACGATCGATGGAGCGTCGTCCTGGAAGAGATTCTGGCACATCACGTTGCCGAACCTACGCTACATCATCCTGGTTATGGTCGTGCTTCACGTCACCTTCACTTTGAACAATTTCGATTTTGTCTATCTATCGACTGGCGGCGGGCCGGTAGACGCGACCGAAGTGTTGGCAACCTACATTTATAAGCAGGCCTGGAGCGGTTATATGCTGGGATACGCCAGCGCCGGGGGCGTGATCATGCTGGTGATACTGGTTCTTCTCGTCATTTGCTCCCGCAAATTAATCGGAGGCTTCGCCGAAAAATGAAACGCCGCTCGCTCGAGTTGTTGCTGACTTACGCGGGACTGTTCATCACGTATGCCATTCTCCTTTTGCCCATTGGCTGGCTGATTATCTCTAGTTTCCGAAGTAACGATTCCATTCAGACCGGGAGGCTGGTTCCGGCTCTATCCGAGCTCACCCTCGCCAACTATATCGAGGTCTTCGCAATTAATAACGTATTCGTCTTTTTGGCTAACTCGGTAGTGATTGCTACCTCGGTGATGCTTCTTGTCGTGATATTGGGCAGTCTCAGTGCCTACGCGCTGAGTCGGTTTGCCCTTCGTGGCAAAAATCTCTTGATGATGTCAACCTTGCTCCCACAGTTTTTCCCCTACGTTTTGATTTTGATTCCCTTTTATGTACTGATGTCGAATTTGGGGCTAGTCGACACGCATATCGGGCTCATTTTAACTCATACTTCCATCACTCTGCCATTCGCCATTTGGATGCTGACCGGGTACTTCAACGCCATTCCCAAAGAATTGGATCAAGCGGCATTGATTGACGGATGTAGCCGGCTCGGCGTTTTGTTTCGCATCATTTATCCAACGGCATTGCCGGGACTAGTGGTAGCCGGCTTTTTTGCGTTCGTAGTATCCTGGGGGGATTACCTATTCGTCTCCATCTTGTCCCAAAGCGAGAGCACCCAGACTCTGCCGATCGCGCTCCAGGCTTTCATGAACAGCCTGCAAGTAAAGTGGGGAATGATCACAGCCGGAACGGTTGTGGCCATCGTTCCTACCATGCTGTTTTTTAGCCTCGTTCAACGACGGCTAGTAGCAGGACTTACCGCAGGCGCAGTAAAGAATTAACTCTAAACGTGAACCATCATCTCTGGAAACGACGATTATGCCTAAAATAACTTTAATCGGGGCGGGAAGCCTGGTTTTTACCCGCAATTTGTGCAGTGACATTCTACTGACTCCTTGCCTGCAGCACAGCGAGATCACACTCATGGATATCGATCTGCAACGATTGGAAGAGTCTCGCCAGATCGTCCAGAAAATAGTGGACGAACGCAAGCTCACCGCTCGTATTACCGCGTCGACCGATCGCGCCGAATCGGTTCGCAATGCCGATTATGTCATCACCACCTTTCAGCAAGGGGGGTTGGAAGCGTATGCCCAAGATATCGAAATTCCCAAGAAATACGGCGTGGAGCAGTGTGTCGGGGATACGCTCGGACCAGGAGGCGTTTTCCGAGCTTTACGCACGATTCCCGTGCTAATCGATCTTTGCCATGAGTTGGATCAGCATGCCCCAAACGCCTGGTTGTTGAACTATGTGAATCCCATGGCCGCGAACTGTTGGGCCGTGAATGTAGCAACCGGCCGCCCGCATGTCGGTCTATGTCATAGCGTTCAAGGCACCAGCGAGATGCTAGCCAAATGGTTGGAGGTTCCGTACGAGCAGGTCAACTTCCGCTGCGGAGGCATTAACCACCAGGCCTTCTTTTTGGAATTTGGTCGCGGCACCGAAGATCTTTACCCTCGTCTGCGCCAGGTCATTGATCGCGAAGAAATCTATGGCCAAGAGCCAGTACGAATCGATTTGATGAAACATTTTGGCTATTTCGTGACTGAGTCGAGCGGACATGCCAGTGAGTATGTACCGTATTTTCGAAAGAACGCTTTGATGGTAGAAGAAGAGCTGGTACCACGTTTCACTGATAAAGTGAACCATTGGTTTCAATTTGGCCGGACGGGCGGGTACCTGCAGCACAATTATAAGCGACTCGAAAGTTTCCGTCAGGAATTCAAACAGATTATGGTAGACCCGGTTCGAACTGACCGGACCCATGAATACGGTTCCTCTATCATTGAGGCAATGGAGACGAATCAACCGATTCGAATCAACGGGAACGTCCCAAACCGCGAGCTCATTGATAACTTGCCGAGCGGTTGCTGCGTGGAAGTGCCATGCCTGGTCGACCGGAACGGTGTGCAGCCAACCCACTTCGGCCCCTTGCCTCCGCAGCTCGCCGCGCTCAATCGAACGAACATAAATGTGCAAGAACTTATCGTAGAAGCAGCAGTCAAGCGGAAAAGGGACGCGATTTATCATGCTGTTGCGCTCGATCCATTGACCGCAGCCGTTTGTACGCTTCCTCAAATCCATCAGATGGTAGATGAGCTGCTAGCAGCGCAGGAGGAGTGGTTGGGGTACTTGGCGTGACGGCGTGGCGGCGCGCGGGTAGGGCGAAACCCGACTCTGCCAAGCCTACGTCGCGGCCAGGTGCATGGTTTTCCTCGAACACTAGCTAG